>CALIJJ010000279.1 GCA_938017515.1 uncultured Pseudanabaenaceae cyanobacterium | reverse complement strand
TGCAAAAGCATCTTCACTGCCTCGATCATAACGTCGGGCTGATCCACCCAAACAAAATGGCTGCTGTCCTCTGCTCGGAGCTGCTGGCAATTGGTCGAAAGCGTCATCAGTTGCTCATGCATGCGATCGCGCAATCGATCCGCTGCCTTCATCGGCAAGATGACATTGAGCGGCGAATCCCAAAAGAAAGACTTGGCCTTGATATTGATCATCGGCAAATCTCCCAGGTCACTCGCCACCTGCAATTGCTTGCCGCTGTCGTACAGGCTCCAGATTTCTCGACTCATGGTCCACCAGTGCCGGGGCCGCAGGAGCGATCGCTTAATCCGCCTCAGTCCCTGACGATGGCACTGGCGCAGCTCCGGCTTCACCAGCTCAAACAAACCCAGCCGTTCCAAAATCCGCACAATGCCCGTGGCCGAGCCCAGGACCGACATGACAAAACCGGCATTAAACAACAGCTTCAACAGCTTTAACTGCAACGGCATCTGCATCATGCCCGACTCGTGCAAACCGTCCGTCAGGATCAATCCGCTGACTTTTTCGGGAAAGCGATGGGCATAGAGACGCAGGTTATAGCTGCCGAAGGAATCCCCCACGAGCAAGTACGGCGGCTCGATGCCCGCCTGGGTCAACACTGCCTCAATTTCCTGAATAATCACGTCACTGGTGCGAGGTTTGGGGCTGGGGTCACTCCAGCCATAGCCCGCGCGATCGCAAATGCAAACCCGCGTCAGCTTCGCCAGCTCATCAATCAGTACATAGCCCTCAATACCACCCAAACTGTGGTCCAGCACCACCGTCGGCAATCCCGGCTGAGCATCTCCCTGGGCATAGAGATGCAGTGCATAGCCCCCCACATCAAACCGCTCTCCCGGTGCGCCCGCTCTCCGATCTTCCTGCCAACAGCTCAACGATTGGTAAAGCGTTGTGGGGATCAGCAGCAGGTATTGCAGGAAAAAAAGTGGCATGGTCCAGGAGACGCCTATCAAAATTGTAAATAGTCTCACCCAGAACATAGGCTCCAGGCTCTCCATCCCATTCTGCCTGAAGTGTGATGGAATACCCAGGCCAGTTTTCTCCCCTATTCTCCCTCAGCAGAAAGACTTAGCCACAAAACCGTATTTCAACGGATAGACAAACCAAACGCTTGTGGCAAATTGGTTAGCGACGTTCATGACGAGGACTCTCCCAATGACCATCGATCTTCTCTCCATCGTAGAAATGTTGGCCATCGCCGCCACGGCTGCCACGGCACTCTCCATCGGTTTTTACCGCGCAGCACCTAAAATGAATCGCATATCAGGCTAATCCCAACGATTGGGCCTGACGTCGTTCTCCCCCAGCAAATGCTGGCCCCATAACATCCTCCCCCAGGACATCCGGTCCCATGAAACCCGGCCCCATGAAACCCGGTAGCAAGTACTATCCCCTCTGCGAACATCTGAAGCAGTGCAACCCCGACGAGGTTCACTTCAGGTTTGAGGAGATTGAGGCGATCATGGGGCAACCACTCCCCGCCTCGGCTCGCAAGCAGCGAGCCTGGTGGAGCAACCGAGATAGCGATCGCGCCCTGCAAGCCAAAGCCTGGATCGCAGCAGGCTATCACGTTAAAGTCATTGACCTAGACGAAGCCATCGTTACCTTTGGCCCATTTCAGACCCAGTACACGGTGCAGCGAGAGGCAGGCGCAATCGTCTGGAATCAAGTCGCCATCAAAGCCCTACGCAAGTCCATGGGATTAACCCAGGCCAAATTCGCCCAGGAGCTGGGCATCCGTAGACAAACCGTGAGCGAGTGGGAGACTGGCGTCTACCAACCGGACCGCTCCACCGCCAAACACCTGGAACTGATTGCAGACACAACGCGCTTCCGGGCGGAGTAAATCGAGGATCTCGCCAGTCTCCCCACGCCATCCACAGACCACCAAAAGACTTTTGTTGACATTTGCACGGTGAGCGGTCATTCTGAGAATGAGTCAGAAACACAGCATAACTGCTGTCTATTTTGTATGTCTGCATCTGCCAGTCCTGTTTACGACTCAGGTAAAGCACTCAGGCAAAGCATTGTATGAATCCTCAAAATTTTGTTTCTCGCGATGGCACCCGTGATGCGATCGCGCCCGTTGAGCAATCCACACTCCCCATCCCCGAACGCGAAGGTCAGCGATTACGGCACATTTTGCTTGGCCATCCCACTGCTATCCGCCAAACCATGTATCTCCTACACCAGCTCCGCTATGTAGAAACGGTGCAGTGGAGCCCGCTGATCCAGATTCCCAATCATCGGCTGATCATTACCACCCCGCCCGGTGACGTCATGAGTCTGTTGGATCGACATCTGCCCTAGCGATCGCCCTACCGCTGCTCAGCCCCTCAGCATGGACAGGAGGGGCTCTGGATGCTGCCAACGACTCCGCAGATGCTGGCCCCCCCAGCGCAACCATTCATCAACCCCATTCCTGAGCGCCATAGGGCATGGGAGGAAACGCAGGAGACGCACGTCTCAACCCCTCCATTGGTACACTGAAACAGCATCTCGGCCCGGAGTTCCTGCGAGATAGCTTAAATCCAACGCCCGCATTGCGTTTACCATGCCCCCTGTTGACGAGCCCGGAAGTCCCATCACCCCATGAGCGATACCGATATCATCGTCATCGGCAGCGGCATTGGCGGCTTGAGCTGTGCAGCATTGCTTGCCCGCTACGGCTACCGTGTCACCGTCTGCGAGAGCCACACGATTCCCGGCGGTGCAGCCCACAGCTTCAAAGTTGATGGCTTCAAATTCGACTCCGGTCCCTCCCTCTACTCTGGTCTCTCCTACAGCCCCTCTGCCAACCCTCTGCGGCAGGTGCTCGATGCCATTGGCGAAGATGTGAAGTGGGCGAACTACGACACCTGGGGCTGCTGTTTACCCGAAGGCGAATTTGAGACTAAGGTTGGGGGCGATCAATTCTGTGATGTGCTGGCACAACTACGGGGAAAGGAAGCGATCGCCCAGTGGCGTTCCCTCCAGAAATTTATGGAGCCCTATTCCAAAGCGGCCACAGCCCTTCCGGTGGCAGCCCTGCGGTCAGACCTTGGTGCAGCCCTCACCCTCGGCAGTCAGTCCATTGGGTTGCTACCACATCTTTCTCGACTTCCCAAACTCACGGGCTCCTTTAGTGCCCTGATGGACGAAACCGTCACCGACCCCTTCATTCGCAACTGGTTGGAGATGCTGTGCTTCTTGCTATCGGGACTGCCCGCTGACGCCACCAGTGCCGCCGCCGTCTCATTTATGTTTGCGGATTGGTATAAGCCCAACGTCCGCCTGGACTATCCCATTGGCGGCAGCGGAGCCTTAGTGAATGCCCTCATTCGTGGGCTACGCAAGGGCAAAGGAACACTACGACTCGACACCCATGTCGAACAAATTATCGTTCAGAAGAACCGTGCCCTTGGCGTCAAGCTGCGTGATGGCAAGGCAATTCGTGCCAAGGTCGCCGTCATTTCCAATGCATCCATCTGGGACACGCTGAAACTCCTACCGAAGGATTCGATGCCGCCGGAGCTGGTCAAAGAAAAAGCCGCAACACCCGAGTGCGATAGCTTTATGCATCTACATCTAGGAATCGATGCTGCCGGACTCCCCAAAAACTTGGCCTGCCATTACATCGTCGTCAATGACTGGGAACTGGGCATCACCTCCCCCCAAAACCTCATCTTGATCTCCATTCCATCCATCCTCGATCCGAGCCTCGCCCCCAAGGGAAAACACGTGATCCATGCCTACACGCCCGGCAATGAACCCTTCGATATGTGGGAGGACATGGACCGCAAGAGCGATAGCTACGACCGTCTGAAGACCGAGCGAACGGGAATGATTTGGCGGGCAATTCGGCGGGTGATTCCGGATATTCGCGATCGCTGCGATGTCACCTTAGCCGGAACGCCGCTCACCCACGCCCGCTTCCTCCGCCGCCACCACGGCACCTACGGCCCCGCCCTCGCCGCAGGTCAAGCTAGCTTCCCAGGCCCCAAGACCCCCATCAAAGGACTGCTCTGCTGTGGGGATTCAACCTTCCCGGGCATCGGCCTCCCGGCAGTGGCCGCCAGCGGCATGATTGCGGCTCACACCATCGCTCCCGTCAGCAAACACCTCAAAATGCTCAAGGAGATTGGTGTTTAGACTGGCGCACCTGCTCCAGAATCGTCCACAACACAAACAACACCAAGGCCAAAGCAACAGCAAAGTCCTCCCAAATCAGCAGATGCATCTTGAGCGTCATTGGTTCGGGCATGGGGTAGACGTAGTGGCCAGGGCTAAACAAGCCAGTCATCGAATAAAAGCACAGCATTAGGCCATTAGGTCGGCCAGTTCACCCGTTTGCGAACGCCAACACCATCGGCGATCTCACTCTCCAGTGATGGATACTGACCTGCCGGAGCCTGCACCACTAGCCAAACTAACGCTTCCGTTGCGGAGGTATTTCGTAGCGTCCGCTCCCCCGCTGGCGCAATCCGCAGGACTGAACCTTCCGTCACTGTAATGACATCACCATCCACCTGAAATTCTCCCTGTCCTCGCAGTACCACATACATCTCTTCGTTCTGCTGATGCTTGTGATAGAACGGAATACCTTGGTTGGGCGGCAGACTATTGAGCGAAGTTTCACAGCTCGTGAGCCCTAGGTGTTGCCCGAGAAATACTTTCCCAGCGACCGTCATTTTTCCCTTAGCGGTAGGTACTTCATAGGAAAAGCGATCGAGCTGCTCCCAAGCCCCGACCTGGGTAACTGCATAATTATCTCCAGTCATCGAGGTCATATTCGACTGATTCATCACAATGCTCCGTTTCATTTTTAAATGGACACAGCCACTAAATGGACACAGCCACAATTGGCCGAACAAGAGAGACCGATCGGTCTTTTTTAGATCAAAAAAATTTCAAACGTCACTGCCACTGGTGAACAGCCCTAGTAAACAGCGCTGACACCCGCACTACTTTTGCGATCGCAACCCCTCCACATAGTCACTCAAATAGACCATCACCTGATTCATATAGCGATCGCTCCCATACAAACGACTCATCATGATGCCTCCCTCTAGCGTCGAAATGAGCAGCGTGGCTACCGCCTCCGGATCCACCGAAGCCCGCAGCTCCCGCTTATCGATCCCGCGTTGTACCGTTTTACGCACCCAGTGATGCCAGGTTTCCAGGGCTTGCTGCGCCCGCAACCGCAGTGCTGGATGGGTATCGTCACTTTCCACCGCCGTATTCAGAATCGGGCATCCCCCCGGAACCGGTGGGTCCTGGGCATGGCGCTCAAACACCGTCACAAACACCCGCAACCGTTCCACCGCTGACTGCTGACCCACCAGCCCCTTGGCAAAATTACGCTGGAGCTTGGCAATCGCAAAATCAAATGCCTGCAGTGCAATGTCCTCCTTACTTTCAAAGTGGTTATAGAGACCTCCCTTCTTCAGCCCTGTGGCCGCCATAATGTCGGCGATCGATGTCCCGGCATACCCTCGCTGATTAAACAGCGCCGCCGCCTGCTCCAAAATATGCAGCCGCGTTTTCTCAGCCTTAGATAGCTGAGCCGTTTCAGAGAAAGCAGAATGTTGAGACGGAGGCAATTATTTTGGGGTCGCTGGATAACCGCTTAGAGAGGAACAGAAAAATAGCTCCTCAAACAAAAGAGACCGACTGGTCTTTTTTGAGCATAAATGATGAAGGAGCATTTGGGCAACCTAGGAATACCGCAGACCGACCTCACTTTTTCAAACCTATGGGCACTGCTTCTTCCGTTCTCCAGCAAGGGATTGACGCGATTCGCGATGGTCGCTACACCGACGCTATTCCACTGCTCGAAGACTGGTGTGGCATGACAGGTCCCCACGCAGAACGCTATCCAGAAGCAGCGCGGGTGTTGATGCAGGCCTATCAAGAGACCCATCAGATCGATGAAGCGATCGCCCTCTGCCAAGACCTCTCCCACCACCACAACGAGGTCCTGAAGCACTGGGCCTGGAAGCTTCTCCCCACCCTCACCAAGCAGCTTCCCCAGAACGGACCCACCACCGAGTTCGTCACGCTCCCCCACAACGAAGACGACCACACCGCCCTACAAATTTCCAATAAAAAGAAACTGGGTGACACCCCAGAACAGCGGCAGATTTTAGAATCTGGCCTGGAAGCGCTGGCGGCCAAGAAATACGAAAAGGCCGTGGCACGACTGGAGGACTATCTCCAGCAAAAGAAGCAATTCGACCCGGCCAAGCCCGAAACCCACATTGCCCTTGCCCGCGCCTACCAGGGCAATCGCCAACGCCAGGAAGCCATCCAGGTTTGCCAGCACCTCATGAAAGTGGGTGAAAAAGGCACCCGCATTTGGGCTCACCAGTATTTAGAAGCCATCAAGCAATATCCTCGCTCCCGCGATCCCCTCGCCACCATCCGCAGCGATGAGGAGGCAACCCCGGAGATTCGCTGGGATGTGACGACCAAAGCCACGATCATCGCTCTCCACAGCTCTATCTATGTGGGCCTGCTGCTCTCTCCGTTGGTGCCCCAAGATCTCTGGCGCAACCTGGGCCTGGCGCTGATTCATGAAGGCACAGTCTCGGCGGACTTACTGCTGCCTTTGGCGATCGCCCTACTCCCCGTGAGCTTGCCCATTGCCTACTTTGTCACCACCGAAGACAAGGAAATTCGCAATAATGCCCGCGAGGTGGCCAATTACTGGATTACCTCCTTTTGCATTGCCCTGATCATTAGCGTGGTAGGCCCCATGGCTGTCATGGTGACTGAAGCGCTCAGCAAAATACCGTTGCTGCTCAACCTCGTTCGCTTAACGCTGGTCCTGGCAGGATTCAGCTATGCCGTGGGGCCGCTAATCGCCATTGCCTGGACCTTCCTCAAACCCCAACGCCTCTTTCGCTATCCCTTTATTTTGCGCTTACTCTAAAAGTTCTGGCCCGCACGGGGGTGCTGGGCAATCACCAAAGCAGTCAGTCAACGGACATCTGTGGTGATTGCCGACCGGGCTTCGACTTCGCTCAGTCCTCGCCGACTTCGCCCAGCTCTCGCCGACTTCGCTCAGCTCTCGCCGACTTTGCTCAGCCCTCGCCGACTTCAATCAGAGTCGTTTTGCGGGGGAAGCGGAGTCGAAACCATCCCCTACGCTCCCTTTAGGGCGGGGCATCAGCAACGGCATAAAATCACGCTATTTTCATGGTTTGATCGCTCATTAATTCGGTCATTAATGGTCATCAATATAGAACGACCCGTCTCGAAATGCTGCTCGTTTGGCCTCAGCCAAAGTGACAGAAATAGAGAAGATTTCAGCCGTTTTGCCGAATCAAGCAGAACCAGGATAACTGGCTCAAGCCTTTTGCTGCCATGGGGATCAAGGACGAAGAATCTCCAGCTCTTCCTGCAAACCTTGGACTCGGCCACCGACCCAAGCACATGACGTACTGGCTACATCTTTGCTTTACATATCCCTCCTATAAATTTTCAAACAAACACTCTATCGAAAGAATTATTACTATTTGTAAGTGTTTGCGCTATAGTCATCTCTCTAGGATCAGAAACATCCCGGAGAATCGCATAAATGCGGTCCCTTAAACCTAAGGAGATAAGAGCGTTTCTTCACAAAGAACAGCTTGTTTTTCATGGGCTCTTTGTAAAGCACCCTCGGGGATGGTGAACTGACGAAGTTCTCTCCATGTTTTTTAAGTGAAACCACTGCATCTACATGTGCCATTGATTATCTTTTGGATAGCAGTAGATGAAATTCATCTCTTCTCGAACTATCAGGGGCGATCGCATGAGTAGGACTACGCAACGGTTGAAAGCAGAACAGGACAAAATTGCGTTACTGCGGGACAACGTTGCTGCATGGAACCAATGGCGTGCACGCAGCAGCGAGGAATGTCCCTCCCTCAACCGAAGCGACTTTGATCAGGCGGAGCTTAGCCATGTCGATCTCAGTTTGACCCAGCTCAAACTCGCGAGCTTCATCGATGCGCAGCTGGCAGAAGCAGATTTTTCCGAAGCAGTCCTTTATACAGCGAATCTCAGCGGTGCTGATCTTCGTTCCGCTAGCTTCAGCCTCGCCGATCTACGGGAAGCAAACTTTAGTCTCGCCAACCTCAACGCCGCGAACCTAAAACAGGCCGATCTGCGTATCGCAGACTTTTACACGGCACGACTCAAGGAAGCCGTGCTCCGCGACGCGAACCTCTCCCAGGCTGACCTCGCTGAGGTTGATCTCAGCATGGCTGACCTCAGCAATGCCAACCTGATGGGAGCACTACTGCGGCAATCCGTTCTCTACACCACGAAGCTGACCGGTGCGAATCTGCAACGGGCAGAACTCTGGCAAGCGGATCTCCGTGAAGCGATCATCAATGACGCCAATCTCCAAAACGCCAATCTATCGGAAGCTGACCTGCGTCAGGCCGACTTATGCCATAGCAATTTGAGCGGCGTCCGCCTCATCGGATCGCGCCTAGAGGATTGCCTCTTGCGAGAAGCCAATCTGTACCAAGCCAATCTGCAACGGGCCAATCTCCACCGCGCTGACCTGAGCCAAGCCCGTCTCCACGAAGCCGATCTGAGCCAAGCCCAGATGCAAGGGGCCATGCTCCACGAAGCGAACCTCACTCGAGCCCGTCTCCAGGGCTGCAATCTCAGCGATGCAAGACTGTACTGTAGCCAGCTTCAAGAGGCAGATCTACAGGCAAGCATCTGCCATCGTACTAATTTTGTACGGGCCGATCTGAGTCATGCTCGCTTTTCCAAGGCTGAACTCATCGGCGCGAACCTCTACCGGGCGACCCTCACAGGCACGGATCTCCATGGTGCAGATCTCCGAGAGAGCATTGTGTACGCCGCCGATCTAACGGGAGCAGACCTGCGCAATAGCAATCTTCAAAATGCCAATTTTCGCGGAACCAATCTCCAAGGAGCAGACCTACGGGGTGCCAATCTCCAGGGTGCTGATTTGGGCTACGCCAAGCTAGAGGGAGCGGACCTGCGTCAGACGAACTTAAACGCCGTAGACTTACGCGATGCCAAAATAGAGGGAGCAATCCTAGAGCAGGCTCACGTCTTAGCAGGACGAGCGTATCCCCTCGCCAGTTAAATCCTGGCTAGCAGTGCGACATCCCCACCGAGCCTCCCAACGGACCCTATTCTCGCAACGACGTTCCTTGCCCTTCAAACACGATAGGCTTGACTCGACGCATGGAGAGCGCTGGGAACCTCAAGGCCGTGGGCTTCCATCAAAGCTGCATTTGCCATGATTTCGTGGGGGGCTCCGTCCGCCAAAATTTTGCCTTCATCGAGCAGAATGACGCGATCGCAGACGTCCAAGACCAGCTCCAAATCATGGGACGAAATCACCAGCGTCTGGGGTGAATCCTGCAAAAATTGAATCAGGCGCCGCCGTGCCCGCAGATCCAAATTGGCACTGGGCTCATCGTAAATCATGAGCTGGGGTTGCATGGCCAAAACCGAGGCGATCGCCACCATCCGCCGTTCGCCACCGGACAAATGATGGGGAGCTCGCTCTGCCAGATGGCTCGTCCCGGTCATTGCTAACGCATCCGCCACCTGAACCCGAACCGCCTCCTCATCCATGCCCATATTAATCGGACCAAACGCCACATCCTCCTGCACCGAGAGGGAAAAGAGCTGGTCCGCCGCATTCTGAAAAACCAGCCCGACCTCAGGCCGAAATTCCTTCAGTTTGACCGGACGATCAAAGAGGTCAATCCGGCCCGAACTCGCGGCCAAAACTCCGCAAATCGATAGAAATAAAGTTGTTTTCCCGGCTCCATTCGGGCCAATCAAGCCGACGCGTTCGCCCACATGCACCTGAAGATTGACCCCATCCAACACTGGCCGATGACCAGCATAGGCAAACTTCACTTGAGACAGTTGCAGGGCCATGGGGCGAGGTGCAAAATCGGGGATGGAGGAGATGGGAGCGGCGAGAGTCATGGGCAAGATCCGAGAAGAAAGGTCCGAGCTAACGTCAAAATGCAATCACGAACAGGGGCAGAGCAAAAAACAGGAACAAACGGCTGTCAAAAAATCATCAATCCTAATTCCATCAACGATAAGAACGGGCGCAGCCCAAGACCCCAGTCAGGCATATCAGGCAAACGATTCAAAGCACACAAACGCAATCGAAATCAGCAGGGTCGCCCCTAAGGCCCAGTGATGCACTGACGATGGCGATCGCAACCTCGATTGCTGATACATCTGATGGGCCTCTCCATGACCATATCCCCGCAAACGCATCGCATCATAGACACGCTCGGATTGCTCATAGCTGCGCACCAGCAAGCTACCCGCCAGCGACACCAACGCAGCCAGCGTACGACGGTTCAAATGGTGTCCTCGAAACCCTCGCAGCCGCATCGCAGTCCGCAGCGTGCGAAAACTATCACCAATCTCATACAGGTAGCGATAGGTCAACAGAATCATGTCAGCCAAAATAGGAGGCAGTCCCAAACTCCGGAGAGCCCGCACCGTTGCCATGAACGGTGCCGTGCCAAAGAGCAGCAGCCCCAGGGTCAAAATGCAAAGAAAGCGCGCGATGATGATAATCAGCCCAATGACCCCCGACTGATAGATGGCCAACGGCCCCAGCTCTAACAACACCCGTAGGGAAGCTGGATCCGCTGCTTTAGCCGGAAAAAATGGCAAGACCAGTGCGACCGACAACAGGAAAACACCGGGCAGCTTGAGCCGCGACGCCAAAAAACTCAACGGCAAACGCGAGAGGCCAAACAAGATGGCCGTCGTCCCTAGCATGGCAGGCACAAGGTCCAGGCGATCCACCATCGAAAACGCAAAAATTAGCCCGCCCAACCCTAGGAGCTTCTCCCGAGGAGACCAACGATGTAGAGGAGAATCGAGGGTTGCATAATCATCCAACGTCATTTTCATGAGCCTAAGAGCTCCGGCTTTACACGATGCAAGAACAGAACGAGCATGGCGGTAAACGTCCCTTCCAAAACCACCATCGGTAGATGGGAAACGGAAAGAATCGCAATGGCACGTTGCTCAGTCGCCCCATCTAAATGGGCCGGTAGGTTTAAAATCGTCAGACTCAAAAACACGCCCACTGCCAAAGCCAACCCCAGTGCCCCCGCCACAAAGCCAAAGGAGGCCATGAGGGCGGGCTGATCCCCTCCCCAACGCAGGCGTAGCTGAAAGATTTGATAGGACAACAGCGCCGGAACACCCATCATGAGAGCATTGATACCGAGCGTCGAGAAGCCACCATGCTGAAAGAGAACCGCCTGGAACAGAAGGCCAATCAAAATGGCGGGAAAGGCAAAATAGCCGAGGACAACCCCGAGCAAACCATTGAGAACCAAATGGACACTACTTGGCGGCAGAGGAATGTGAATCCAGGAGGCCACAAAAAAGGCAGCCGTCAGCAGTGAGGCCTTCGGAATATGCGCTTGGGGGTCGTCGAGGCGATTGATTTTTTTGAGGGAATACCAGGTCACCAAACTAGCGCCCGCATAACCTGCGATCGCCACTTGGGCAGGCAAGATACCATCAGGAATGTGCATGGGAGTCGTCCGTGAGAGGGGTATGAACAACCAGCGGGGACTGCATCGGCGGGGCAACCGCGGCCCCTGGGCTCGGAGCACCGGCTGCCTGGGAAGAACGACGCGAGAAAAATAGCGCCGTCCCGACAAAGCCCCAGATTCCGACAGCGCCCATGACCATCCGCTGGAGGGGAGTCACAGCATCACTGTCCCCAGAACGACCGGTTGCCGACTGTCCCCGCTGCTCCGCCGAAATCGGCACCTTGAGCAAGGCACCGTGGCCCGCCAAACGCACCTGAACATCCCAAAGACCCGGCGTCACATCCCCCGCAGAATCGGCCTCGGGCACAAACCAAAAGAGTCCGTCCCCATCAGTGGTGCCCGTTAAGACAGGGGTTTCCGGCTGCCCCGGCGCAAAGACAGCCACCTGAGCATCGGCCATGGGTTCACCTGTGTCATAGCGTGCCTCCACCGCTACCCCCTTACGATGGCGTATCTGAGCCCCGTGGGCTTCCGCAGACATCATTCGTACTGAAAGCAGTAGCGGCAACATCAAGACACTACAGACAAAGGTTTTTTTCATCATTCCAGGTCCTCCACAAGCTCAGCGTCACAATGCCCTTCACCGACATGACCAAGACCCGTAAAGGCAAGCTGCAAGGTTTCAAAGTCCTCCGGTGCAAGCTTCGCCTCTAGGTCCGCACGCTCCAGCACCACGCGTCCCTCCTGTGCCAGCGCCGCAAAGGGCTCAAAGCCAACCGCTTTAAGATTTACGGGATCACTGTCATCTGCCTCTGCATTGCCAAACACATGGTCGAAATGAAATGTTGCCTCCACCCCCCCACGCTCACCGGGCTTCACAATCCCCTTGCGCTGTTCTCCAATAAAGTCACCACAAACATAGCGATGGGAGCGATCCCAACCAATCACAAAGTCCACCGTCCGATCATCTCGGGTCGCCTGCCCCACGAGCTGAAGCGTCTGTCCTTGAGCTGGCCCTGCGATCGCGGGCACCATCGTCCAGGCCAACGCATCATAGTGAGTTGCCTCAGCATCCAAAGACTTCACCAAAGCGGTTTCAGCCGCCCCCGGGGCCGGGACCAAGTCCACCGTTTGGATGCCTTCCACCGTGAGTGAAGCATTGACGAGCTTGGCCAGCCCCGCAGCCTTGGCAGCGCCCACCGCCTTCGTCGCTTCCACAGGCGTGACGTCATCGGCCGCTGCAATCTCCCCCACAGCGGAGGAGGTTGCAGCGGCGGTCAAATCCGCCAACGTCACATAGACATGCTGAAACTGAACAGCCCACCCATCCTTCGCCACAAACCCTTGGCGCACAAAATCTTCGCCATTCGCACGGAATTCTAAGGTTCCCAAAGACGACTCATCAAGCCGGGGAGAAGCAGGGATATCAGACTGACAGCCAACCAGTAAACCCGTTAACAAAAGTGCGGCCATCTTGCCGCTGCCATAGCACTTTCTGTTGGCAAGATCTTGCCCACGATGATTTAACCACTTCATACTGCTTCATCCTCTAAAGTAAAGCCCCGCAGGGCGAACCAAACAAGCTCAACAAGCCCACAGCACAAACCCAAAATCACTAACCCAAAATCGCAAACCTAAACTCGAGCAATCCCGATGCCTCTCGATCGCGACAACAGTCATATCGCCTGAATACCCATATCACCTGAATACCGGGGACGTAGTAACACACGGGTACACAGTTGATGGCAACGCACAAAAGCTGGATTCAGATGCCTTAACAACTCTAGCCAAACGATTTAAATCCTCGTGAGGTTCTGACACCCATACTGAGGCCCCCAGAGCGAACACATAACGTAATAGAACTTGAGGGGTTGAGAGCAACGCAAAAAACGATTTTTATGATGAGGGTTGGAAGGTCAGTCCATAGGGAAGGAACTTCCATTGATTACGGTAGCATTGGATTTTTGATCCCTGAATGGGGGGGGTGGGGATAGTAATAAAAGCATCTTTATGATTTAGCGCTAAAGTCCTCCTTCAGACAGACGCTCTCGCCTCAAAATCATCAGGGATTACCCATCAAAAAACTGACGCCAGGGCAACAGCTCTCCCAGCGTGGGATAGCCGCAAAAAGGCTCTGTTGCTTCAATCCTGCGTGGTTACCATCATTTCCTCTTGTGTTGCTCTACGGTTTCATCCCTAAAATATGCCGCAGAAAGCACGAACCGCCCCTCTCCAATTCTTCCCAGCCTCTCAGAACATCAATAATTAGGAAGCATTAGCAACAAAATCTCTCTTTTTTTGACGGATCGAATATATTCACTTACGAAGTGATAGAAAGCGTGACTTCCTCCCCTGCAATGCCTCTATTCCAGTCAGGTCAAATTCTCAGCGTCTCGCCTAACCACCTGGCTCATCCGTTCACAGGTCAAGCTGCTCGCGAGTCCGCCGAGACAGCCCCATCGCATTCCAGGCATCGCTACCAGCTTCAAACAAAACTGGGCACCCCCAAGCAGGAGGAGGATGGACAACAAACTTGGCGGGCGCTTGATTTAGATCCCTCCCCTGGGGATAAGAACACCGCTGTTGTTCTCAAACTCATGGCTTTTGGAGAGGGTATCGGTTGGCAACGGTTGAAGCTGTTTGAACGGGAAATGCAGGTGGTGCAATCCCTGGAGCATCCTCAGTTACCCACGTATCGGAGTCGTTTTTCCTTTGAGGCAGACGGAAACACCTGGTGGGGGTTTGCCCAAGAGCACATCGAAGGAGAAAGCCTCAAGGCCATGCTGGAGAGGGGGCATCACTTCTCAGAACCCCAGCTCTTAAGCATTGCCACTCAGACCCTGGCCATCCTCGATCACTTACATCACCGCCAGCCCACCGTGCTGCACCGAGATGTGAAGCCCAGCAACCTATTAATGAACCAGCATCAGCGAGTCTTTCTCGTCGATCTCGGTGCTGCTCAGATCCATCCCACAGGGGTCGGCGAGAGCTTCACCGTTGTGGGCACCTATGGCTATGTTCCGATGGAGCAATTTGGGGGACGAGCCGTTCCTGCTTCCGATCTCTACGCCCTGGGCAGCACGCTCCTCCATTTATTGACCGGCATTGCCCCCGCCGATGCTCCCTTTCCTCCCTCGCCGTGGCCAGACATCAGCCCTGGCTTTCAAGCTTGGCTCACGGTTATGATTCAACCCGATCCTCACCAGCGCTACAGCAGTGCCCGCGAAGCATTGCAAGCCCTGAGGCAGCGGTCCAGTTCCGTCCCCCAAGACGCTTCGAATCTGCGGCTCGGTCATGGGGCGAATGCTCTGCAGACCGCGACGGCTGAACAGCCCCCTGCCCCTTGGGTCTCCCCGCAGCCTCAAGCCTCTCCCTTGATCGCCCGTTCCTATCCTTCTCCCCGAAACCCAAGCCGCCCATTGCCCCCCATGCCCTCCCCCTCCATGCCCTCCCCCTCCATGCCCTCTCCTCGGCAGTCAGCTGATGCCAGCCGACGTTTGCCAAGCTTTTTGGGAGGTGAGCCCACACACCTACAGCGATCGCACCCCAGCCAGACCATTCCAAGGCGGGATATGACGAACCACTCGGGAGCAGCCCTCCCGACCCTTGCGCCCGTGGAGCGTCCCTCCGGGAGCCAAATCCACCTGGAGCGATCGCCCGATCTCCTCCTGCTCGAACTCCCCGGTAACGATCTCGGCAACGTCCTCGCTGGCTTTGGCGGCATTTTACTGATCGCGAGTTGGCTGGCTTCCCCCCTCTTTAGCCCCCTCGCCATCGCCGCAATCCTCACCGGTCTCTGGCACTCCGCCCCCCACCGGCTGCGTCTGGAGCGCCAGCCCTCCGTTCTGGTCGGTGACCCTGGCTCCCCCTTTAATCTCCGTCTCATTCTCTGGCGCACTGTTCTGGGAAAACGCCTCAGACGTCAACAGGAGCCTGAGACTCAAATTATCAATCTCTTTCATACCCTACGGACCCACGACCAACGCCCCGACTTCCATCAACCCAGTCGCGCCTTTGTGATTCAGACCTTACGCCAGGAGTACAGTCTCAGAACAACCCTAAGCCCTGCTGAAAGTGCCTGGCTCATGCAAGAACTCCAGCATTGGCTCAACAAACCATAGAAATGCTAGGGATGTTACAAAAATGTCCTCGCTCTGTTGTTTGCCCCTTCCCTTCACTCGGGCACTCTAATTGCAGGATAAAGCTATCTCTCCGAGACCGGAGAGACCTGGCTCCCAAACCGACTAGTCAGCGAATGAGTCATTGAGCATTCCACGCTACGGATTTGGTGTGCAGCTAAGTTCTGTCAGTGTGTTACTCCTGTTGACCCCGCCAAGGTTACCCCGGCTATGCCGCTGGAGTATGTCGTCCCTGCATCTATCTACCTCGACGTGATGAATAGTGCTTCTACCGAAAAAGAAAATATTTATCCCGTACCGCTGGGTACCAGTCCCCATCAGCTCGCTGGCACGATTCAGCAGATCATTCAAGCTGAAATTAATGGTCGGCTGAATCTCTCCACCGGGGAAGGGCAACAGTGGAACCTCTATTTTCAGGTAGGACGAATTGTTTGGGCATCCGGCGGTGAGCATCGATTTCGTCGGTGGCATCGCGTTCTGCGACAGCTCAATATTTCTCCGGCCAGCATTCAGATCCGAGAACGCATTTTGCCCGCCCAGTGGGAGCATTTGGTGCTGACGGTCATGCTCAAGCGCCAACGGATTCAGAAAACAGATGCGATCGCTGCCATTGAGACCAACATCACGGAGGTTCTCTTCGACATCCTCCAGGCAGCACCTTACATCCAGCAAATTGGCTGCAACGTCACCCAAACTAATATTGGCGATTCTCCCGTCACCATTTTGGGCACACCGGATGAGTTCATCACCAAGGCCCATAAGCAATTGAAAGAGTGGCAGAACACCGGCATGGCCGACTACTCTCCCAACCTAGCCCCTGTGATCTCCTCCCACGACACCTTCAAAAAGAAGGTCTCACCCCAGACCTACGTTGATGTGGCAGCAACGTTTACAGGCAAATTATCCCTGCGAGACGTTGCTGCCAGCAAGCGACAGCCTCTGGCCCATCTCGCGCGATCGTTAGAACGCTTTACTGCCGATCACCTGATTGCGTTTCAGCCCATCGCAGACATTCCGGCCCCCACCCCCACGGCAGGCACGAGCGATCGCCGTACCAGCAAACCCGCCGCTGCCATCAGCGCCGCACCCACCCCAGCCAAAACACCCGCCTCCCCCGGCCGTGCCCCCAACAATCCGAAACAGGGCCCTCTGATCGTCTGTGTCGATGACAGCCCGCAGGTCGGCTACATCATGGAGCAGATTCTGATGCCCTTGGGCTATCAGGTCTTAACGATGCAAGATCCGGTCGAAGCCCTCTCCACGATCATGAGGCGCAAACCAGACTTCATTTTTCTTGACCTCGTCATGCCCGTGGTCAGTGGCTATGAACTCTGTAGCCAAATCCGTCGAGTCTCTAGCCTCAAAAACACGCCCATCGTCATTTTGACCGGCAACGACGGCGTGATCGATCGCGTTCGCGCCAAGATGGTCGGGGCCAGTGACTTCATGGGTAAACCCGTTGTGCCAGAGAAGGTTTTAGAGGTGTTGCAACAACACTTGACCTATGAGCCCGTTGTCGCAAGCCGCACCGGTCCCCAGGGATTAGCCCCTGCCTAGGAGGGCGATCGCTCCCTCGCCCAAGAACTCGCTGCGAAGCCCAACCCAAACGCCTAGCCAAAACCGTCATGCTATAGTGATGAACTGTTGCGGCATCGCCGTCTCAAACAACTATAAATATTTCGGCTCACAAGGCATTCGAGGTTCGTTATCATGAGTGACTCTACCCCCCCTTCAAAGAAACGAGTCATTCATGTGGGCACCACCAGGCGTGGTTCGGCACAGAATGGTTCCGCGAGACGAACGCCGTCCCAGGGTGGTTCAGGCAACAGCGCGACACGACGCGGACCCGCCAAATACAGCAGCCGAACCTATGGGCAAACCAAATTTGGCAAGCCCCGGAAGTTTGGCAAGCCCGAGAAACCCGGACACAGCGAAGCCAGCGAGGGCAACCACGAAAATCGCGGCCAGTCTGCGCCGCGGAAAAGCTTCGACGATCCCTCCCCTCGTCGCCGCCAGCGGCCCGAACGCGGATACGAGGCTCGTCAAAATCCGCGCCACGGAGGGCCGCGTCATGGATCGGCAAGCCGTGGATCGTCACGCCACGGAGCGCCGCGTCACGGAGCGCCGCGCAGCGACTATCGCCCAGGTAACTCGCGCCCCATTACATCGCGAACCAATACACCACGAACCAATCCATCGCGAACCAATCTACGGACAGGGGGCGCGGCCACCAGCACCGCCCCCAAACCCGTCACCAAAGCGCGCATCAAATTGCGCAACTTTTGGATTATCGATGCGGTCCTGCGACGGGACGAAGATTTCGGTTACTACCAGTACTTTGTCGATCTCCCCAGCGGTATTTCCCTGCGCATCAGCTCTATTTCTTCCGACCATACCCGTCTCTACGGAAATCTTTCTGCCGCTGAACGCACCAAACCCCTGACCCTACTGGTCTATCCCAGATTTGATACCCAAGCCACCGTCGGTGGTGATATCAGTAGTAGCGTCAGTACACCGGTCGTCCGTCAGGTGAATGCCGTTGCCCTCGGTGGCATCTATCGCGGCAATCATGACGCGCCGCCTTCCTACTTACCGAAGGAATTGCAAACCAACACGGGCTACTTCACCGCAAAATTCCTGGAAGCCACCCCAGACGGTTTTGGAACGTTCAAAATCGCGAAGAAGGAAGATGCCACCAAAATGCAGCACCTCTCCTTTGACCTCTCTCAGGTCACCGAGCCCCTGCAACCGGAGCATTGGGTCGATCTTCGCTATACGCTGGAGCCTTCCAGTGAGCAGTTCAAGATTGTGATTCAGGATGTTGTCAGCCAAGAAGGCAACGGTGCGGTCTCTGGCTGGAACGATCCCTGCTGGACAGAACCGCAGCCTGAAACTGAGGCCGAGGAGGTCGAAGAGATTCAACCGCAGCGTAAGCACTGGCGGCGGGTTGAGCGTCCGATCAAAAAAGGCAAATTTAAGTACGAGGTTCGCTAGGAGCTGGGCTTATTGGACCCGGTTTAGTGGACTGGGTTTATTGGACTGGGCTTCTGAGGGAGTCGATGCCGCAGGCGATCCAGGCTGTTGCCAGTAGCTGTAGACGGCGCTGGCCATGGCAACAACCCCAGTGAGCAGCGATCGCTCATTGACCACAAACTTAGGATGATGCAGCGGATAGTTGGGCTGATCTTCAAACCCAACCCCCAATCGGAACATAGTCCCCGGCACATGATCGAGATACACCGCAAAATCCTCTGACCCCAGAGACGGCTCTCGTAAATGCTCAATGGCGTCTTTGCCCAAGGACGCCTCCACGGAGGCTTGAATGATCTGCGTCAGCACCTCGTCATTTTGGACGGAAGGCACCCGTCGCTGATAGTTGAAGTGATAGGTTGCCCCGTGGGTCTGGCACACATTGCGCACCATATCTTCAATCCAGGTCGGCATCCTGTCGTAGGTCTCGGGGTGCAGGCAGCGCACCGTTCCCGATAGCGTCACCTGATCCGCAATCACGTTGGACGCTCGCCCTCCCTTAATCTGGCCAAAGGTCAGGACAACGGGATGGAGAGGGTTTTGGGTACGGCTAATGGCCTGCTGAAGTGTGGTGATCACCTGGGCCGCAATCCAAATGGCATCCGTAGCCTCGTGGGGCCTCGCGCCGTGACCCGACTCGCCACGAATCGTCACGTCAATATCATCCGCCGCCGCCGTCAGTGCGCCATAGCGGATACCGATTTTTCCCCCTGGAATCGTCGGAAAGACGTGAACACCAAAAATGGCATCGACCGCTTCGATGGCGCCATCCGCAACCATCCATCGAGCCCCTTGGGTAATTTCCTCGGCGGGCTGAAAGAGAAACCGCACGGCTCCCGGCAATTGCAGTCCCAACTGGGCCAACACCATCACCGTCCCCAGACCAATCGTTGTATGAACATCATGGCCGCAAGCATGCATCAGGCCCTGCTGGCGCGAGGCAAACGCGACACCGCTGCGTTCCTCAATGGGTAAAGCATCCATATCAGTGCGCACCGCGAGTCGGCGGCTATCCTGGCCCGAGCCCGGTAATTCGGCCATCACCCCCGTCCGTCCAACGGACTCCTGCACATGCAATCCACAGGAGGACAACACCCCCGCCACATAGGCCGCCGTTTGATATTCATGGCCACTCAGTTCAGGGTGGGCATGGATATGGCGACGAATCTCAATGAGGCGAGGGAGGAGCTTTTCCGCAGTGGCTTTGATGGCAGCGATCGCCTCAGCAGGATTATCAAAAACAGTCTTCAACTCATTCTCGAACATAGACAGAGACTCGGACACAGCCGGGCACAGCAGAAGGAACGCAAGACCTCTAGCCTATCGCGCCTGGCCAATCAGCGTAAGCGTCGCCCAGTCCAACACATCGGGCTGAAGCTGTGGGGCCGCCAAGGCCAAGTCGCCCTCCGGCTCCAGATCAGTCGATGGAAACCCGAATCGGGGCAAGCCTGAACGTTAAACTTAAAGGGCTGCTGCTCCCCGGACCCTGTGACGCTACCGCTTAGAACAACGCTCAATCGCTCCCTCCTCGTTTTAGCGGGACTCGGAGCCATCGCCTACACCGGCACCTGCTTCTACCTCCATGTTAATCAGCGAAAATTTCTCTACAGTCCCCGGCGCGATTTCCACCGTCAGCCCGACCACCCGGAGCTGAACCTGCCCTACCAAGAACGCTTTATCCCGGTCAATCCATCCGAGAAACTGCATGCCTGGTGGATTCCTGCGCCAACCCGCGAGCTAAGCGACCCCGTCCCCAATGAACCCCAACGGATCTTTGGCAATCAGCCCAAAACATTGCTCTATTTCTATGGGCGAGGCGGCAATAAAAGTTCCACAGGTCTCTACCGAGCCGAGGCTCTGCACCAGCTTGGCTTTGAAATTTTGATGATCGACTATCGGGGCTTTGGGGCCAGCGACGGCGATGCCCCCAGCGAAGCCACGATGTACGAGGACAGTGAGGCCGCTTGGAATTACTTGGTGAGCGATCGCCGCATCCCCCCCGACAACATTGTGATTTACGGCGAATCCATGGGTGGTGCCGTCGCCATTAACCTAGCCAAACATCACCCCGAGGCCCATGCCCTCATTGCCCAAAGTACCTTCACATCCATGACCCGAGCCATCAGCCTAAATCCCTTCCTACGGATGCTGCCCATGGATTGGATTTTGACGGACACGTTCAACTCCATCGCCAAGATTAGCAGCATCCAAATGCCTGTTTTGTTTCTCCATGGCATCGATGATGTGATCGTTTCCTCATTGATGTCAGAGCAACTCTATGCGGCAGCACCGGAGCCGAAAACCCTGCATCTCGTGCCTGGAGCAGGGCACTTTAATATCTACAAACCGGGGGACGATTCCTATTTGGGCGCGATCGCCCGCTTCCTCACCCCCAACACAACAGCACGCACCCTAGCGAATACTCAACCCCCAAATCCCCAACCGCGCGCCCCCATCAGCACAGCCCACCGCTCGCCCCGACCGACGTATTTGGGGTCAGTCAGCAGCATCGGAAGGGGTCGAATCTGAACGAATCGACTTGAAAACCGTTGCTTCCTGAGCCCCGAGCAACGCGTTGTCTTCCGCAGGGATTCCCGACAAATCGCCCACGTCTCCCGGAGCCTCCCCGGTGGGAGCAACCGCTTGGGCATCGCTTGCATCACCAGGCTCAGCTTGCACATCAGCGGAGCAATCAAGCGTAAACTCCCGCTGGAAAGGAACAACTTGAATCTTCGCCGTCTCTAGCGGCGGTGCGTAGCGCAATCGTTGCTTGAGGCTGAGTAAGGGTTTTTCAAGGCCGTACCATGACATCCCAGCAGCCACGAGGGTCAGGCTCGTGTACAGGGGCAAGCGCAACAGCAATGAGCCCGGTTGTGGCCATTGGAACACCCGAAACGCGAGGTCAATCACAACCATGTGATAGAGATAGATGCCATAGCTCAACTTACCCAGGAATAGCAGGGGTTTCGCGTCCAAGACCTGGCCGATCCATCCCCCAAAGCCCCGCACCGCCCCCTGCACAACCCAGGCCAAACAGCCTGCCAGAGCCAAGTAGGTCAACGCAGCGGTCCAGTCTGTTCCCTGCTGGGACCACTTCGCAACCCGAAAGATCACAAAGAGTGGCGCTCCCACCCACAACCCCCAGTTGCAAAACCAATACTGACGGGGGCGTCTCGCCTCAGCGTTATTGCGTCGCTCTCGCTGGCTGTGTTCGGTATTCAGCAGCGCCAGCAGTGCCCCCATCCCCAACGTATCCAAATTGGTCACCAGGGAGGTCGCCATCCAAATCGGACTCAGTCCTGCCTTGAGAATCAGCCAACGCGACAGCGGAGCTAGGCCAATCGCCAACACAATTCCCGGCTTCAGCCATCGCCGAGGCAACGTCAGCACCAGCAACGGCCAGACCCAATAAAACTGCTCCTCCACCGCCAAGGACCACATCGGTGCGAGGAAACCGGACCAATCTCCCTGAAATCCCAAAAAAATGTTGGTGGTGTAGGTGAGGTGCCAGCCAATCTGCGATCGCACCCCGGGGGTATTGGCACAGTAAGCAATCAAGAGCAGGGCATAGTAGGGCGGAAAAATGCGCAGCGATCGCCGCCCATAGAACGTCTTCAATACCGACCCCAACCCGAGAGGTCTCTGCCTTGAATGAGAGCCTTGAATGGTTTCAGAATCGTCAATGGTGTCGGAATCCTGAAGGGTTTCGGAATCCAGGGCTTGTTTAGCTTCACCGTCGGCTTGAGCCGCCGCTAAACGCTGACGCTCTCGCAGCAGAATGCCCGTAATCAAAAAGCCACTGATCACAAAGAACAGCCGTACCGCCGAAGGCCCAAGGGCCAACGCATGGAACAGCTTCCAGTCGCTGGGCAAATAGTGATGCAGCAGAACGCAAACAACGGCGATCGCCCGCAACGCATCGATTTGTTTAAAGTACGTCGGCGGGGCAGACCGGGGTGGAAAACCAGGGGGGATTGCCGACAAATGAGAGCTGGGAATTGAAGTCACGCTGGCGTCACATCGAACAACAGAGCTATTTGGCAGTTCACCCGACCCTAGGTTTCCCAATTTGCTCTGTGCAATATATAAACGCAAAAACGCCTCGGTTTATGTACCCGAGGCGTCTACAAGCCGCTTTATCTTTCGCTATAGTGTCTACGCTTAAGACGCAGCAGACTCCAGTTTCAGAAACCGTTCCAGGGCGTTGACCACATTGGGCGGCCAGCGTCGAATGTTCGCCACCCAGTCAAGATCGCGATAGCGATTATCCAGGCCAATCACCGCGGCCCAATTGCTCTCGGCATCACCCTGTAGGCCCTGATCCCACAGCACCGCCGTCAATGCTGCCCGAGGATCCGCCGCCTGGGAATAGCGACGCACGAGATTTCGCAAGTAGCGTGTGCCTTCGGTTTTATCCCCCAACTGATAGGTCGCGAGGGCGTAGTTGATATTGGCCAGGGCAAACCCGGGTGCTAACGCCGCTGCCTGGTAAAAGTCAGCCTTAGCCGCTTCCCAGTCCCCCTTTCCACCTTGGGCATTACCCCGGTTATTAATGGCAACGGGGTCTTCCGGATCCAGCGCCAAACCCCGGTTGTAGTCGGCGATCGCCTTATCCCACTCCCGCAAGCCTTCCCACGCTGTTCCCCGATTGACGTAGGGACCGGGCTCATCGGGAGCCAGCTCACTGGCCTGATCAAAATCGGCAATGGCCTCCTCCAGCTTGAACTGGCTCACCCGAGCATTACCTCGATTACTCCAGGTTGCAGGGTTCGTGGGCATGCGCTCGATCGCCTCAGACCACAAGCCCTCAGCGGTCACAAAATCGCCCGCATTGGTGGCGGCAAATGCTTTCTTGTAGATATCACCCAGGTCGTTGTAGAGCGCCTGAAGGTCTGCATCGGGACCAGCAGCCAGGGCTGAGGCTGTCCCGAAACCGGCAGATGGCGGCACCATTGCCCCAGCCCACCAGAGCAGGACTGTCAGGACAAGACTGACAGCGATCGATTTAAGGACAGAGACAAGGCGGTTCATGGGAAACAAAGTCGAAGGAATCAATTGTGGCGGAAACGGATGAAACATTTCTTTGCAATTCTGTATTTCATTGTAATGAATTGCCCTGCTCCAAGATAGGGGGGGTGCAAGATAGGGGATATCTAAAACCTGTGCGAAACACGATTCATTCGGGGTTGATTATGTTGCTGAACGGGAAGGCACCGAGACTGTTGGCAGGCACCTTGGGCCTGGGATTGATGTTGAGTGGTTGTGCGGGGTCTGGCAATTCAGATTCGGGAGCGGGCAATGCGGGCAAGACCAAAACCCTCGCTGTGACGCAGATTGTTGAGCACCCATCCCTGGATGCCGTTCGTGATGGACTCAAGGAAGAGTTAGACGTGCTGGGCTATATCGAGGGCGAAAACCTCACCTGGACCTGGCAAAGTGCCCAGGGAAATCCGGCAACGGCGGCCCAGATCGCCCAGAAGTTGGTGGGAGACCAGCCTGATGCCATTGTGGCGATCGCCACTCCCTCCGCCCAAGCTGCTGCTTCGGCAACCCAGGACATCCCAATCATTTTTTCGGCGGTGACGGACCCGGTGGATGCCAAGCTCGTCGCCAGTGCGGATGCACCGGGGGGCAATGTGACGGGGGTGAGTGACCTAACGCCTGTGGGTGAGCATTTGGATCTGATCAAGCGGATTTCGCCCAATGTCGCCAAGGTGGGGGTGATTTACAACGCAGGGGAATCGAACTCAGTCAGCCTGGTGCGGTTGCTGAAGGCGGGGGCGAGCGATCGCGGCCTGACTCTGGAGGAAGCCACGGCGACCAATACAGCGGGGGTATCGAGCGCAGCGGAAAGTCTGGTGGGGAAGGTAGATGCGATCTACGTGCCCACGGACAACACAGTTGCCTCTGCACTTGAGGCGGTCTTGCAGGTGGGTTACGACAATCAGCTACCGATTTTTGCCGGGGATAATGACTCGGTGGAGCGGGGGGCGATCGCCAGTCTCAGTTTTGACTATGCGGGCATTGGCCGAGAAACGGCGAAGGTGGTGGATCAGGTCTTTAAGGGTGGCAATCCGGCGGAAATTCCGGTGGTCTATCCTGACACGCTGGAGCTGGCGGTGAACAAGGGCTCTGCGGAGAAGATGGGTGTGACGGTGCCTGCGGAGGTGTTGAGTGAAGCGAAGCAGGTGTTTGAGTAAAGCAGGCTAGCTGCAAGCTATGAGCGAACACCTCCGCAGAAGCCGGGGATGTAGGCGAAATATGGGCCTTATCCTAAAAATTTTGGCAAATCCCCGGCTTCTAAGCCTTAGTCCGTGGGTTCTGCTTAGCGGTGTGTTCCTGTGTCATATTGTACTGAGTGGTCTCATTGAGAAGATGCAGCTCAACGGTCGCCAACGCCAACAATTCCAACAGGCCTTGCTCAGCGCTTTCCCCAGCAAAGCCAAACTGGCGCAGATGCTCAGCTTCGAGCTGGATTGGGAGTTGGATGCGATCGCCGGGGGCCAAAACCAATCCGAGATCATCTTCAACCTGCTCAAACATGCGCAAGCAGCAGGCAACCTCGACCAACTCCTCGCCGCCGCCCAAAGCGATAACCCCGGCAACCCAGCCCTACGGAACTTCG
>CALIJJ010000278.1 GCA_938017515.1 uncultured Pseudanabaenaceae cyanobacterium | reverse complement strand
CAATGACGTTGCCTGCAAAGGAGTTGAGATCGTCAGAAAAGGTAGCGGCTCTGCCTGCAATCGCACTTAAAGCCATAGTGACGATACCAAAGCGCTTTAGCCGTCGAGCACTGCGGTTTGGTGTCGGCTTCGATATCGTCGGCGAAGATTTCGAAGAGGCTGGCGATCGCTTGACAAAATATTCTCAAAACGAGAACATTGGCTAAAGGCATATGCATCAACATGCGCGTAATCAGCCGCAGAATCCTGCGGGACTTCTGCACCTCCCACGCAGACTCCTGCGACGCCCTCTACAACTGGTACAAAATCGCCAGCAAAGCCCACTGGCAAAACCTCACCGACGTTCAGAAAACCTACAAAACCGCAGAAGCCGTTGGTAACTTCACCGTCTTCAACATCAAGGGCAACCGCTATCGATTAATCGTCGATCTCGTCTACACCAGCCAAAGAATCTACATCAAACACATCCTCACCCACGCCGAATACGACAAAGGGAAATGGAAAAATGACCCTTACTTTTAGCGAAGACACTTACATCAACCTTCTCACCCAATATCGGCCCAAAGTTATTAAAACCGAAGCCGAGAATGAACGGGCGATCGCGATCGCCCAAGACCTAGAACATCGCCCCCAGCGCACACCGGAAGAAGACGCCTTCCTAGAACTCCTCGTCCTGCTCATCGAAAAGTTTGAAGAGCAACAATATCCCATACCAAAACAATCCCCTCGCTCCACCCTCTTGCATCTAATGGAAGAAAACAACCTCAAGCAGGAAGACCTCATTGGCATCCTAGGCTCCCGAGGCGTCGTATCCGAAGTCGTCAACGGCAAACGCAACCTCAGCAAAGCCCAAGCCAAATCCCTCGCAGACTACTTCACTGTCGAAGTGGGCCTCTTTATCTAGCCTTTGAGCCCAGGCAATTGAGCTGCCTAAAACTGCGCAATGCTTTCACTGAACGCTAAATCCGATTCTCAACGTACTTGTAAATCCGCCCCAAATTCAGCGCCAGTGGCCGATGTAGATGACCCAACTGAACGTCCAAATCAGTCTCCTTCCCCAAATAGAAGTTCTTAACCCACTCATCCCCACAACGCTGATACACCGTCACCATCACCTCAGTCTGCGACAAAATCAGATAGGTCTGTAGCGACTCGATCGCCAGATACTTCTCCTGCTTTTCCCCCTTATCCTTCCGCGCCGTGCTATCCGAAAGCACCTCCGCCAACAGCACAGGCGACTCCTCGTATAACTCAGAGCTCTCCTCCCCACAGGCCAACATCACATCCGGGTAAGCCGAATTGTCCTTGTCATTGACCCGCCGCTCCCGATCGATCCGCAACTTAACATCCGCCACATACAGGCGACAGCCCTCATCCTTCTGTCCATCAATCTCTGTAAACAGCCCCAGCGCAATCAAATTATGGGCCTTCGTCCCTCCCGTCATCGCCACAATCTGGCCATCCAGCAGCTCATACTTGAGCCCTGTCAGCTCCTCCAGCTCCAACAATTCCTCAAAGCTGTAGATTCTTTGGGTGTCAGGTAATGCGCTGTTCATGAGTGGTTACCAGCAAAGCTCAAACATCGATTTTTTCTGCATCTATTTCTTCCAACTGAATCCCGTCGTAAATCTCCCCAATACTCATCTCAGTATTGATAGCGCTAAACGCAATCACATCCTCAAGACTTTCATAGACCCGATACAGCCAAAACCCCTCTTCTGTTTTGACATACTGCTGCACCTCCAGTCTGTACTGATCCACCATTACGTACTCACGCAAGCTGTCCAACGAGCGATAAAACCGAAACTTATCCGTTCGGTCATACTCCTCCGTGGACCTCGACAAAATTTCCACAATTAGACAGGGATTCGTCAGCGTATCTGTCCGGCTGCTGTAAGGAACCGGCTCCCCCGAAATTGCCATCACATCGGGATAGGTCAACTTCCGATATCTAGGAATCCAAACCTTCACATCTCCAGCAAAGAACCTAAAGGCCTTACCGCGCAACGCATACTTCAAAAACGCAGCAATATTCAGAGCTAGCGTGTTGTGATTAAACGAGCCACCCGTCACCGCTACTATCTCCCCATCGTGAAACTCGCTCTTGAACTCCGCTGCTTCCTCCAACGCCAGATACTCCTCCAGCGTGTGGTGCTTTGGCTCGCTTGCTTGACTTTCACTCGCCTGGGTCTGACCAGTCTGTCTGTCCGTTAGCTGCATGGGGCATCTCTCACGACTCCCTACGGTAAAATTGTAGCCTTGAATCCAAATTCTCCAGTCGCGCAACGCACCCGAAAAACACCATGAGCAGTAGCTTCGGCCATCTCTTCCGCATCACCACCTACGGCGAATCCCACGGCGGCGGCGTCGGTGTCGTGATCGACGGTTGCCCTCCCATGGTGGAAATTTCCGAAGACGAGATTCAGGTGGACCTCGATCGCCGTAGACCCGGCCAGAGCAAGATCACAACCCCCCGCAAAGAGAGCGATCGCTGCGAAATTCTATCCGGCACCTTCGAAGGCAAAACCACCGGCACCCCCATTTCCATCCTGGTGCGCAACAAAGACGCCCGCTCCAAGGACTACAGCGAAATGGCCACCACCTATCGCCCGTCCCACGCCGACGCCACCTACGACGCCAAGTACGGCATTCGCAACTACCAAGGCGGTGGCCGCTCCTCAGCTCGGGAAACCATTGGCCGCGTAGCTGCGGGTGCGATCGCCAAGAAAATCCTCAAGCAAGTCGCAGGCGTCGAAGTCATCGGCTACGTCAAACGCATCAAAGACCTCGAAGGCGTCGTGAACCCCGACACCGTCACCCTAGAGCAAGTCGAAAGCAACATCGTCCGCTGCCCTGACAGCAACGTTGCTGAGCAGATGATCAGCAAAATCGAAGCCATCGGCAAACAGGGCGACTCCATTGGTGGCGTCGTGGAATGCGTCGCCCGCAGCGTGCCCAAGGGCCTGGGCGAACCCGTCTTCGACAAACTCGAAGCCGACCTGGCCAAAGCAGCCATGTCCCTGCCCGCTTCTAAAGGTTTTGAGATTGGCTCTGGCTTTGCGGGCACGTTCATGACCGGCAGCGAGCACAATGACGAATTCTACATCGACGAAAACGGCAACACCCGCACCCGCACCAACCGCTCCGGCGGCACCCAGGGCGGCATCTCCAACGGCGAAAACATCATCATTCGCGTTGCCTTCAAGCCCACCGCGACGATTCGCAAGGAGCAGAAGACCGTCAACAACTCCGGCGAAGAAACCACCCTCGCAGCACGCGGTCGCCATGATCCCTGCGTTTTGCCCCGGGCCGTGCCCATGGTCGAGGCCATGGTGGCGCTGGTGTTGTGTGATCATCTGATGCGCCAGGAAGGTCAGTGCAGCGTATTGGGTTCCTAGCAGACTCTTGCAACATCTGCTGGCCCTCTCCCTAAATCCCTCTCCCAAGTGTGGGAGAGGGATTTTTCAGCTCCCCAACCCCCAGAATTGGGGGTTGGGGGATGGGGGCGACTTTGGGTTTTGTGCAAGAGGTCTACTAAATAACACCAACGCTTGACTCGT
>CALIJJ010000277.1 GCA_938017515.1 uncultured Pseudanabaenaceae cyanobacterium | reverse complement strand
GGTGCTCCACGGCCCCGCTGACCAGTACTTCCTGGAAGTGGATCAGACCCAGGGGATTACCAACCTCTTCTGTAAGGCTGATGGTTCTGATAAGAACCGAGATGCGATCGCCATCTTCCAGGGCAACACCAACTTGGATCTATCTAGCTCCAGCTTTGAGTTCATTGGCTAATCCCAGTCACGGCAACTCTGATGCATAGGCATTCCCTCTGATAAGCGCTCGAGCTTTCAGTGGGAATCCAAAGCCCGAAGGAAACTTGCATTTCCTTCGGGCTTAATTTTGTGTTTACAACAATGCGATTTATTTGACGTTGGCTTTCATGCCGAGCTGCGCGGCGTAGGCGATCGCCAAGGCATCCGCCGCATCATCGGGTCTGGGCGGCGCAGGCAAATCAAACAAAAACGCCACGGAATGCTGGATTTCATCCTTGGCTGCACCGTACTTGGCCACCGCTGATTTCACCTGGGACTGGTGCAAAAAAATGGGGTTAGGCAGACCGCAGTCACCAAGGGCCAACTGAATCACCCCCAACGCCCGTAGGACCTTGTTGGCGTTGGTATTTTCTCTGGAGAAAAACGGCATTTCCATGGCCACGGCTTCGGGCTGCAACATGCCGCAGAGTTCGCAGATGTCGTCGTGGATTTGGCGCAGGCGAACGGAGATGGCTTCGCCTGCGGTGGTTTTGATCACGCCGTAGTCGAGGACCTCTTGGTCGCGAATGGCGGCATAGCCAATGGAGGCGATCGCCGGGTCAATGCCCAGGATCACCTTGCCAGTCAGGTCTTCAACGGTTAAGTCCATGCATCAACTCATTTTTTTAACCCAGTTTTTCTTCAAGCTGCTTTTGCGCCGTGGCGATCGCCTCGGGCAATTTGCTCGCATCGCGACCCCCCGCCTGGGCAAAGTTGGGCCGACCGCCGCCGCCGCCGCCGCAAATCTTGGCAATGCCGCCGATGAATTTACCGGCCTGGAGCCCCGCTTCGTTGACTGGCTTGGTGAACGCGGCCACGAGGCTGACCTTGCCACCGTCCAGGGCAGAACCGAGAACAACCGCCCCAGTGTCACCGAGCTTTTGCAGCAGACGCTCCGCTGCGGTTTGCAGAGACTTGGGATCCACGCCGTCTAGCTGAGCCACCAGGACCTTGAACTTGCCCAGGGGCTGAGCTTGGCCCAGGAGGCTGTCGGACTTGGCCACGGCCAGCTCGGACTTAGCGGCATCCAGGGCTTTTTGGGTGGATTTCAGTTCGTCTTGGATGGCGGTGACGCGGGCGGTGATTTCCTCGGGCTTGGCCTTGAAGCGATCGCCCAATTCCTTCACCACCGCATCGCGCACGTTCAAATAATCCAGCACCGCCGGACCCGACACCGCTTCAATGCGGCGCACGCCAGAGGAAATGCCGGTTTCCGAGATGATCTTGAACACGCCGATTTCAGCGGTGTTGCCCACATGGATGCCGCCGCACAGCTCCATGGAAACGCCGGGGAAATCCACCACGCGCACCGTGTCGCCGTATTTCTCACCGAACATGGCCGTCGCGCCCTTGGCTTTGGCATCCGCAATGGGCATTTCGGCAATGTCCGCACCGTGGGCCTCAGAAATCCAGGTATTGATCTGGGTTTCAATTTGCTCCAGCTCTTCGGGGGTGATGGCCCGGTTAAGGTTGAAGTCGAAACGGAGACGATCAAAATCTACCAGGGAGCCCGCTTGGGAAATGCTGTCATCCACGATGGACTTCAGCGCTGCTTGCAGCAGGTGCGTGGCGGAGTGATTGGCCTGGGCACGGCGGCGGCAGGCGCGATCGACCTGGGCCTTGACCGTGTCCCCCGCTTTGAGGGAGCCCCGTTCGATGCTGCCGACATGAACGAAGGTGCTGCCCTCTTTTTGGACATCTTCGATGCGGACGATGAGGTCATCTCCCATCAGGTAGCCGCGATCGCCCACCTGACCACCGGACTCGGCGTAGAACGGTGTCTCGCTCAGCACGAGCTGAACCTTGGCACCGGCATCCGCCGACTCTACCTGCTGCTCCTCCACAAACAGGTCCGTCACCTCGGCATTGCCCTGCACCTCGCTGTAGCCGGAGAACAGCGTGGCTGCTTCACGGGCTGAGAGCTTCTTCACGTCGGATTGCTGGGTCAGGTCGATGTCTTCCTGGGCGTTGGAGACCCCAGCGTGCTCCTGCATTGCCACTTCGTAGCCATCCATATCCACCGTGAAGCCCTGCTCCTCGGCAATCTCCTGGGTCAGCTCCACCGGAAAACCAAACGTGGCAAACAGCTTGAAGGCGACGGGGCCGGGAATGACTTTCTTTTTCTTTTTCTTGAGCTTGGCCACTTCATCGGCCAGCAGCTTTTCACCCCGTTCCAGCGTCTTGAGGAATTGCTTTTCCTCATGGGCCAGGGCATCTTTGATCGTCTTCTCTCGCTCGCGCAGGGCGGGATAGGTTTCCTCCATGAGGGCGATCGCGCTCTCCGCCACTTCCACAATGAAGGGCCGATCCACCCCCAGCAGCCGCCCGTGGCGCACGACCCGACGAATTAAGCGGCGCAGGATATAACCCCGCCCCAAGTTCGACGCGGCCACACCATCAGCGATCAGGTGGGTCACCGCCCGAACGTGGTCTCCAATTACCTTGTAGGAAGTCTTCTGGGTGTCGTCTGCCTTTTCATAATGGAGGCCCGTCACCTTGGATGCGGCTTCAATGATCGGGAAGATCAGGTCCGTCTCGTAATTATTGGGCTTCTTCTGGAGAATCTGCGCCATGCGCTCCAGACCCAGGCCCGTATCGATGTTTTGCTTTGCCAGGGGCGTCAGTTCCCCCTCAGCATCGCGGTTGTACTGCATGAACACCAAGTTGTAGAACTCGATGAAGCGGCTGTCGTCTTCGAGATCGATATCCTTGTCGCCGCGCTCCGGGTGGAAATCGTAGTAAATCTCTGAGCAAGGACCGCAGGGACCTGTGGGACCCGAGGCCCAGAAGTTGTCCGCTTCTCCCATGCGACGAATGTGGGTCTCCCGGACACCAATCTTGTCTCGCCAGATGGCGTAGGCGTCGTCGTCGGTTTCAAAGACGCTGACCACCAGACGCTCCTTGGGCAGCTTCAGAACTTTGGTGGAGAGTTCCCAGGCCCAGGCGATCGCATCTTCCTTGAAATAATCCCCGAAGCTAAAATTCCCCAACATCTCAAAGAACGTGTGGTGTCGCGCCGTGCGCCCCACGTTCTCAATGTCGTTGGTGCGAATACATTTCTGTGATGTGGTGGCCCGGGGAACGTCAGATTTACGTTGGCCCAGAAAAATGGGTTTGAATTGGAGCATTCCCGCGATTGTCAAAAGCACCGTGGGATCCTCAGGTACCAGCGACGCGCTCGGCAGGTGTTTGTGCGCCTTTTTGATATAGAAGTCGAGGAAAGTTTGCCGAATTTGGTCGCCGCTGAGGGGGGTAGCCATGGCCGGTATATATAAAACGCAGGAATAGTTAATCTATCTCACTATTATGTGCGTCCGCCGGGATTCAGACCTAAATTTTGTCCGTTTGAAGATTTAGAGTCAGTGGAAATCAATATCGACCCCGGAAAGATGGCCTGAAATATCGTCAATGGCTCATGAACTGCATACCTAGGGTAAAAATTTAGAGATTTGAATAAATCCTTATCGGAATGAAAATTGATAAATGCAATGATCGAGATGTCCCACAGTTCCGGATTAACTTAAAGTTCCTGTGAAGCTTGGGAAGAGTTAGGTCAGTACTCGCCGGAGATAACCTCGCATACAATGGTACAAAGCCCCTTGACAGTCAGTGTTTCATCGCCACCGGAGAAGCATCAGGACTGCTAGATGCAGAGCCCGCTCTGCTGGTTTGCTTCTCATCCCTTTCGCTGTTGAACGCTTTTAGAGTCAAGAATGGACCATTCGATCCTCATTGTTGGCAGCAGTGCCTTTCACATGATGGTTCAGCAAAAAGTGCATCCTCTTACCTCTGCTGTTGTGAGCTATGCAGAGGACTGTGTACAGGCCGGACTATCAATGCAGGCCAAGCAGCCTGATCTTATGGTTGTCCAGGCGGATGACCTCGATACTGCTGTTTCAACCCTTCAACTGAAGGAACGCAATCGCTTTCGTTGGATCTATGCCCTGGCCCTGAGTTCTCGAGCCCATGGGGCTGAGCCCAAGGCCGAGGTACCAGCGTGGCCAGAAAAGGCCTCAACCCTCCTGGCAGCGGGGGCAGATGTTTGTTTGCAGTTGCAGGAAACGGAAGCCACGCCGGTTCCCCATGAGCTGCGGCTTTTGGAGGCCCAGCTTCGGGTTGGCATTAATGCTGTGACTCGCTATCGGGAGTTGTTGCAAACCAATGATTTACTCTCGACGATCGCGCTGGTTGATCCCCTGACGGAGCTGAGCAATCGGCGGGCGTTGGATTGGGATTTACCACGGCAGATCCAGCGATCGCGCGATCGCAATCGCCCTCTGAGTCTAATGATTTTTGACTTGGACTTCTTCAAAAATATCAACGATAGCTACGGCCACCTCGTTGGCGACGTGTCGCTCAAGCTTTTGTCCGCTCGCCTGCGCCACAACTTGCGCTCTAACGACACACTGTTTCGCTACGGTGGCGAGGAATTTGTCGTCATCCTCAGCGATACCCAGGCGGAAGAAGCGGGAGAAATCGGCCAGCGCCTCTGTCAGATCATTGGCTCCCAGGCCTTTACGATCAACGACGATCTGGAGCTTTCGCTAACCGTAAGTGTTGGCGTTGCAGTGCTCAATGACGATGACGATGCCAAGGGATTAACGCTTCTGGAACGGGCTGATCAGCGATTGCGCCACGCGAAACAAAGCGGGCGCAATCGGGTCGTGACGGTCTAGCCGTCAGTGGGTGAGGGCTGTCAGTCAATGATGGCTGTCAGTCGGTTGTCGTTGTCGGTCGGTTGTCGTTGTCGGTTACGGCTATCGCTGTTCGGTGATCCAATCCTAGTCGTGGTGAACTTCTAGATTGAGTTCATAGCGCCCCATGGGAACGCGGTTGGCCCAGAGTTCGTACTCCACGGATAGGTGGGTCGGCAGGGGATCGCCGCTGATTTCAAGCTTGCGCGTGAAGTTGCGTAGGCGAATCTGTCCACCTTGACCGAGGGCTTCATCTTGGAGCCAGTAGCGGCTCATGCCGTAAATGCCGCGCTCCAGCCAGTGACGGTAGCTAAACTTACCGTTGCTCTGCATGGTCATAATCAGCCGGTAGGGCGAGATTTCTAACCAGAGAAGACGGGGTTGAGGTGCTGTGCTGGTTGTGAAAGAACCACCAAATTCGGCTTCGTGCAGGGGAGGTTCTGTCAGCAACAGATGGAAGCAATCCGGTGATTTTTGATAGAGCGTTGCCGCGGTATCAACTTGCGTGCAGAGCGACAAATCCGATGAGTTGAGTGAAAGACTAATCGGTTTGCGGGGATACGTGATCATAAGCGATGGCGCGAGAAAACTGAGTTGGATGCAGACCTTGATCGTGGGTTCCCTGAGTTGCGATCGCTAAGACCACGTGGAAATAAACCCAGACCACTTCCTCATGAGGGGCTTCTCAGGAAGGGCCAATTCGAACGGCGGAGCAGATGAGGTTAATGGAAGAATGCCCATTCAACTGAGTGTGCTCCCATTTGTAATATCCCGCCTCGAAGTTTATAGGGCGGTAGGACATCACGGTACGATGACTATCGTTCCTCAAGTCTAGCGATATGGTTGCCCCCCTCGTCCTGCTCGAAAACACTGAAAATCACGCCACACTAAAGCTTTCGCCCCCATCAGGCGGCCTCTCTCTTCAAGGAAAAATTCAGGTTCCAGGGGACAAATCCATCTCTCACCGGGCTTTGATGCTGGGGGCCTTGGCGGAGGGAACTACGGAGATTGAAGGATTGCTGGTGGGGGAAGACCCCCAGAGCACAGCGGCTTGTTTTCGCGCCATGGGGGTGGAGATTTCGGAGCTGAACCCAACGCATGTGGTGGTGAAGGGGGTGGGCCTCGGGAATTTGCAGGAACCCACAACGGTTTTGGACGCAGGGAATTCGGGCACAACAATGCGATTGATGCTGGGAATCTTGGCGTCCCACGCCGGACGTTTTTTTGCGGTGACCGGGGATGATTCCCTCCGCACACGCCCCATGTCTCGGGTGGTCAAGCCCCTCCAGGACATGCAGGCCCAAATCTGGGGCCGCAAGGACAATGCTCTGGCTCCCCTGGCGGTGCAGGGGCAGACCCTCAAGCCGATCCATTACCATTCCCCCATTGCCTCTGCCCAGGTGAAATCCTGCATCTTGTTGGCGGGGCTACTGACGCCGGGAAAAACTACGGTGACGGAGCCTGCTTTGTCGAGGGATCACAGTGAACGCATGCTCAAGGCGTTTGGTGCAGATATTTCAGTTGAGCCTGAAACCAATAGCGTTACGGTGACGGGACCCACTCAGTTGCATGGACAGAAAGTCGTTGTGCCGGGAGACATCAGTTCGGCGGCCTTTTGGCTGGTGGCCGCCAGCATTGTACCGGGGTCTGAGCTGCTGATTGAGAATGTGGGGGTGAATCCCACGCGCACCGGCATTTTGGAAGCGCTGGAGATGATGCAGGCGGATATCACGCTGGAGAATGAGCGGGAGGTGGCTGGGGAACCGGTGGCGGACCTGCGCGTGCGCTCTGCCAAGCTGAAGGCTTGCACCATTGGTGGCGACGTGATTCCGCGCTTGATTGATGAGGTGCCGATTCTAGCGGTGGCTGCGGCCTTTGCGGAGGGCACAACGGTGGTGAAGGATGCGGCGGAGCTACGGGTGAAGGAGAGCGATCGCCTTGCGGTGATGGCTGACTCCCTCGGAAAAATGGGCGTGGAGGTGACAGAGCATCCTGATGGCTTGGAGATTGTCGGTGGTGCAACTGCCCTTGAGGGCGCTGAGGTGGATAGCTTTACGGATCACCGTATTGCCATGAGTTTGGCGATCGCAGCCCTGATGGCGAAGGGGACAACGGCGATCGCCCGAGCCGAAGCCGCTGCCATTTCCTATCCGAATTTTGTGGAGACCCTAGAGGATATTTGTCAGGCTTAACCATGGGTCTACAAGATGCAAGAGTCTGACCTTTATCTCCCGATCAAGCAGTTCCTGGAGTCTCAGAACTATGAGGTGAAAGGGGAAGTGAAAGACTGTGATGTGGTTGCGATACGCGGCGAGGAAGATCCCGTCGTTGTTGAGCTAAAACTTTCCCTCAACCTGACCGTGATTCTTCAGGCGGTGGACCGGCTTTCTCTCACACCAAATGTGTACATCGGAATTCCCCAAAAAATTGCGCTGTTGAAAAAGCGAAAGCGGCGCAAGCAAATTCTCAAGCTGCTCAAAATGTTGGGCCTGGGGTTGATCGCGATCGCCCCAGGTCTCAAAACGGGCAGCGTCGATATTCTTCTCGACCCCAGTGACTACAAACCTCGCATTTCAAAGAAAAGCCAACAACGGTTGCTGGGGGAGTTTATGCAGCGAGTTGGTGACCCGAATTTGGGGGGAAGCGCAAAGCGAAAGGGCCTAATGACCGCTTACCGCCAGCGGGCGATCGCCATCGCCCAGTTCCTCCAAGACAATGGCTCTACCAAAGCCTCTGTCATTGCCCAAGCGCTGGAGGAACCCAAGGCCCGAGACATCCTCTATCGCAATGTTTACGGTTGGTTTGAGCGAGGCACTGGCGCTGGCATATACGACCTTTCGCCACGGGGTCAGCAGGAGTTGCCCCAGTGGCGATCGCCAGAGGCTGGGCCAGCTCATTCAGACCTCGGCTAACTTTTTTGGGGGGTCGCTTCCGTTTGCGGTTCGGGTTCGGGGTGGTTCACGTAGGGCAATGCGATGGCTGTTCCCGTGCGATCGCCCACCGTCACCGCCAAACCATCACCGCCCGCCTTGGTTCGCACATAGGCCAACCCCATGATGCCGTCGGTTGTCTCAACAACGCTGGTCAATTTCCCAACCCTATTTTCGCCATCCATCAAAACGGTCCCCGGCTCCGCAGTACCGTCTAGCTTGAGGCCGAAGAGACGTTGCTTGACGCCATTGTAAGTATTAAGTCGTGCGATGGTCTCTTGGCCGATATAGCAGCCCTTATCAAAAGAGATTGTCTGCCACAGCCCTGCTTCTAAAGGATTGAAATCCTCGGTTAATTCATTGCCCACCGCAGGACGGCCCTGTTCGATACGCAACTGTTCCCAGGCGGTTGCCCCCAATGGTACGGCTTGGGCTTCGGTCAGCGCCTGCCACAATGTGGCGGCCTGGGATGCATCACAAAAGAGGTTGTATCCCGGCAGACCCATGTCACTCCCGTTGGCGATGCGGACATCGATGCCTTGGACGGGCATGACGCGATGGCTGTACAACGCTTCCGCAGAGAGGTCTTGGCCCGTGAGCGTTTGGATCAGAGCATGGCTCTCGGGGCCGATGAGCGTGAAGCAGGCGATCGCCTCTGTCCCATCCTTCAAGGTCACTGCATCGTCAAAGAAAATGTAGCGATCGCAAAACTTAATCAGCGGCGCTGCCTGCCCCGGTGACACCAGCAGCAAGACTTCATCTTCCAAAACGTAGAGCGACACCAGGTCGATCGTCCGAGCCGTGGAGGTGACAAAGACGGACTCGCAGCCCTGTCCCGGTGACAGCGCCTGGATATCGTTGGTGGTTTGGTTGTGGAGGAACTTGAGGCGATCGCCATCTCCCACCAGAATCCGACCCCAGTGGGTGCGATCGGCCAGGGCCACACCGTTGCGGGCGGCGGCGATCGCCGCTGCATCATCGCCAAAGCTCAACACAACCCCATCGTCCACAGTTCCCTGCTGGACCTGCCGTACATCGTCAAAGGCCATGCTATTCCGCTCAAAACACCGGGGTCTATTCTACCCTGGCCTCCTCGTCATCTGGTCTTTCTTAACGGGCACCTGCATTGATGAAAGATTCAGGCGGTAGCTCATCCAACGTGGCAAATTCAAACCCCTGGGTCTGTAGTTGGGGAATGGCAATGCGTAGGGCATCCGCTGAGGCTTCGCCATGGTCATGGAGCACAAAAATATAGCCATTCTCCGCATTGTCGAGCAGCGTATTGACGATATTGGTCACACCGACTCCCTGTTTCCAGTCGTTGGTTCCGCCGTTTTCGGAGACCTCCACAAAGGTTAGACCCAGCTCATCCGAAACGCGATGGGTCTGGTCATCAAAATAGCCAAAGGGAGGGCGGAAGTACTTCGCGTCCTGCCCCGTGACCGATTTAATTACTTGGTTGGTGCGGACCAGTTCATCCCGTACTTCTGCTTTCGTGAGACCCGTCAGGCCCTCCACTTCCCCCGTGGCTGGATTCTTATTTTCGTCGTGGGTGAATGAGTGGTTGGCGAGTACATGTCCCGCCGCTGCGATCTGTCTTGCTTCTTCAGGGAAGGCTTCCACTTGCTGGCCCAATAGGAAGAAACTGGCCTTGACCTTGAATTGATCCAGCACATCCAAAATTTCTAGGGTTTGCTCCCCAACCGGACCATCGTCAAAGGTGAGGAAAAGTTGGGGCTGGGTGCGATCGCCGCGATAGACCACTTCTGAGAGGGGCGCTGGTGGTGTCTCAGCCAAGGCTCCGATCTCGATGATGCCACGATAGCGAGCAGTCCCCTCCGAATCGGCCCACAGTGGGGTGCGTTCATAGTTCAGTGTGGCGTAATCCTCTTTCTCGGCATATTCCCGAGCAAAGGGATCGGTGTTGGCTTGCCCGGCGGCCCAGTTCGTAAACGTCACGGCTTCGCCACTGACCCAGGCAAATTCTCCTTCCTGGTCTTGGTCTGTCAGTCCGGTCCAGAGGGTTTCTGTGGTCCCAAAGCTGCTTTCAATCCAGGCTTGTTCGGCGGCGTCGTTGATCGTGACCAAATTCCCCCCCAGACTGATGGCCTCGGCCTGGGCGTCTTTCCAGGTGAAGGCATCACTGCTCAACTGGTAGCGATGACCTCTAAAGGACAATGCACCCGAGGAGCCTCCCGCAAGGCTGTTGGTTGCAGATGCAATCTCCTGGGTTGTTCCGGCGATCGCAAGCGCACCACTTCCATTGCTGCCGAGTTCACTGACAACCATGGCCACTACTCCTAAAATCTGTCGATGGGTAAGTGTGTTGATTGGCTGACGGCTTCGCGGAGACTGAACATTTATCGCCAGCTAAAGACAAATACTAGGGACTGTTCTCGAGCGGGGTCTGCCACATTGGCAAAACTCGCGACTCACGATACAAAAGTTTGCGGGAGCCAGCTATCACAGTCGTTCAGTGCTTTATGCCTATCGACGCATGTGTTGCGGTTGCTGAAGTTTGCGGGAATCGATGTAGCTCAGATTTTGTTCGTATTCTTCGACTTTTGAGCGGGCAACGTCATACCGGGGATGTTCGCTGGGGACCGCCGCCATCATGGAAGCTGCATATTCCCAGTAGACCGCAACCTGCTCCCATTGAGCGGTGTTCTGCGCGACTTGAGCGAGTTCGGCGGCATGGGTGGCATAGGTGACGCCATCGGAGAAGTAGTCGAAGACTTCTTGGGAAGAATGGTCTGAGCCGCGTTGGGCTGTCGCGGAAGAGGCAAAGGATTCTTCCGTCAGGTAGGCATACTCGCCGTCACGGTAGGCTCGGAGTTGCTGGGCGAGGCCAGGGACCGTGAAGACAAAGGTGGCGAGGCTGGCGATCGCCATGCCCAAACTGAGCATGCCTCCAATAAAACAACGCCTGACCCAGACCTTATCCCAAAATTTGATGGTGAAGATCAGGGCCACGAGGGGAATCAGCGCCAGGCATCCCCAGGTGAATCCTTCTTCAACGGCGAGGAGCCAGTTAACCGCACCAAAAACAGCGGACATCAACATACCGAGGGCCAAGCAGAGGCCGAAAGGAATAAATGACACGGCTTAAAGGCTCAAAGTGCTATCTATCCCAGAATTCCCTTTGCCCATGGGAAAAGCGATGCTTTTGTGCAATCTGCATCGGTGGGATACGAAGTAGGACGATATGAAGCAGGGCGAACAAAAAGCCTCGATCGCAGCTATGGCGATCGAGGCCTTGGGTCGAAATACAAACTCTACGGGAAAAATCCCCAATGGCGGTGGATTTTTTCACGCCCTAAATTCCGCAGACTCGGCTGTGCAGACTAAATTCCGCAGACTAAATTCCGCAGACTAGATTGTGCAGGTGACGCCCGTGCCGCCCAAGCCGCAGTAGCCATTGGGATTCTTGGCGAGGTACTGCTGGTGATAGTCCTCAGCGTAATAGAACTCCGGTGCGTCCAGAATCTCAGTTGTAATCGCACTATGGCCGGACTTCTTCAGTTCGGCTTCGTAGCTTGCCTTGGAGGCTTCCGCCGCTGCTTTTTGTTCGGGAGTGTAGGTGTAAATGCCGGAGCGGTATTGGGTGCCCGCATCGTTGCCTTGGCGCATACCCTGGGTGGGGTTATGGGCTTCCCAGAAGACTTTCAGCAGGTCTTTGCTGCTGATCACGTTGGGGTCATAGACCACCAAAACGACTTCGTTATGGCCGGTCATGCCGGAGCAGACCTCGCGATAGGTGGGGTTAGGGGTTTGCCCCGCCGCATAGCCAACGGCAGTGGTGTAAACGCCGTCCTGTTGCCAAAACTTGCGCTCTGCGCCCCAGAAGCAGCCGAGACCAAAGACGATCTGCTCAAGTCCTTCGGGGAACGGACCTTTGAGGGAATTGCCGTTGACAAAGTGCTTTTCGGGCACTGGCATTGCTGTGGCGCGGCCCGGGAGAGCATCTTCCTTTGTCGGAAGCTCTAGCTTCTTGCCGCCAAACATTGCAGAAAAAATCATGGATGCCTCGTTAAAGAAAGGGCTGTGTCAGCCTTGGATTTCGGATGGATATCTGGGTTTTATCGTAACGAAGCGATCGCGATCGCGCAGGGCGGATGCCCGTCAAAGTGATGGGCAATGGCCACATCGACTCCCGCAATCTGTTAAAGCGAACTGGACAGGAGGCGAACTCAACAGCCGCCCCCATCCCCCGGCCCCTTACCCCCAAGGTTTGGGGGTAAGGGGAGCAAAAGCCCCTCTCCCAAGGTTTGGGAGAGGGGTTTGGGGTGAGGGCCAAATGTTTAACGCCAGGGGACCAGTGGCCTAGTCTTCGATTTTCACCGAGACAATCTTGTCGCCCTGCTTAATGGCATTGACCACATCCATGTCTTCGGTTTGGCCGAAGGTGGTGTGAACACCATCCAGGTGAGCCTGGGGGGCGTGGCAGATGAAGAACTGGCTGCCGCCGGTGTTCTTGCCAGCATGGGCCATGGAAAGGGTTCCGGCCTTGTGCTTGTTGCCGTTGATTTCACAGTCGATTTTGTAGCCGGGGCCGCCGGTACCCGTGCCCTGGGGGCAGCCGCCCTGGATCATAAAGTTGGGGATGACACGGTGAAACTTAAGACCGTCATAGAAGCCCTTTTTGGACAGATCGACGAAGTTTTTCACGGTGTTGGGAGCGTCTGCATCAAACAGCTCCAGGTTGATGGTCCCCTTATCGGTTTCCATGATCGCTCGAGTCATGCGTTCCTCCTTGTTTTCCTGCCAGATGAGTGGTTTCACTTTCTGGCCGCCCATTATTGTCTCACTCCACCGGGCTCCATTCCAGCGGAGGCGCGAGCAGTTAAAACATGATCGACTAGTTCACAAAACCCTGCGCCTTCTTCAGTTTGCGTAATGTAGCGGGGGCTGTGGGGCAGTTGGTCGGTGTAGTGCCGCACATTGGCGACCCCGACGGATTGGGGAAAGTCTTTGGGGTTGAACAGGCTGGCGTCATTGGGGCTGTCGCCAACGGTGAGGATTTGCTCGGGGGTCGCAACACGTTCTGGGAACATTTGGGTGACCAAACGTTGAATACCGACGGATTTATCTTGGCCCTGGGGGCGGATATGGCACTGGACGGTGCTGTAGGTGAAGTCCCAGCCGTCGGCTTGGCAGAGTACCTGGAGCGATCGCAGATCGTCCTGCCCCAGCCCAGCCACATCAAATGTCCAGTCCGTGACCCGAAAGCGGTTGTCGGTGGATTCCTGAAGCTGGGGAAATGGGTCTTGGAGTTTGGCAAAGGTTTGGGCGAGGTGAGCGCGATGCTCCGCAATGGTGCCAATCTCCACCAAAAGCTCCAGCTCATAGTGGGGAGGACGGAAGAAGAGGCCACCGTTTTCGGCGATCGCGCCGCACACCGGCAAATACTGGGCAATGCTCTGGACCCACCCTGCCGAGCGCCCGGTGACGATCAGCACCGGCAATCCGGCGGCTTGTAACTGCTCCAGTGCTGTGAACAATGTGGACTGAAACTTGCCACCTTGGCTCAGCGTCCCGTCCATGTCGCTGGCAATCAGCTGCAAATTTTGGCAAGCCTCGGCGGAGAGGCTGTGCAACGGGGCGAGGGAAAGAGCCATTATTATTGCGAGGAGAGATAAATTAGAGGGTAGGGATGGGCGGTTATCTCAGTATCCTCCCGGATTGAGGGGTCTGAGACCTCTTTCAGAGATGTCCGGCAGCAGTGGCCAAGGCGCGATCGCTATGGCAAATTGTGGGCGATTTCGGTATCAGTATTGTCTCCAGTCTCGGTCTCCCTGTCCCCGATCAACTCCTGACGAGTCCTTCCCATGGCAATCCTAAACGCGGACCAGCGTAATTATCTGTATCTGCTTGAGTCAGCGCGGGTCGGCATCCATAAGTCGATCCTCGCGGCGCTTTATGCCGTGCATAATCCCAACGCACGCGACAACGTTGTGCCCCGTCCCGAGGTTATCCCCCAGCCCCAGGATGCGCTGTCGGAAGAAGAAGCAGCTCGCCAGCAGGATGCTGCTCGCAAGGAAGCCAAGGCGGTGGATAAAAGCTGGATGGGCATGATTGCCTATGCCCAGGTGAATGCTGCTCAGCTCAATACGTTCCAAGAGCAGGTGCAGGTGGCGGCGACGACGATTCGTAGCTTGACGGATCAGCTCGTGAGCAAAAAAGTACCGCCCACTGACCTCTGGGATGGGGATGCGGGTCGCTATGGCGATGGCTTGCTGAAGGCGATCGCCAAGGGCTACAAGCCCGATGCTTCCGAGCGCGGTGTGGCCCAACTCCATTCCAGCGATTTTAAGCTGCTCAAACAGTTCTATGTCCAAGATAGTAGGGCTGACCTGGCCGCCGATAAGGCGCCGCAAAACCTGGCCTACATCGACCCCGCGCTGCTCAATTTGGCAGAACGCATTCCCCGCTATTACCGAGGCTTGCCCAATCAGCGGGATGCCCTGCTGGAAGCTGGACGGATTTGGCGGAATTTGCCGGACCATCGGTCTGTGATTGAATCCCTGGGATTGTCAGAGACGGCCCCCCCAGCGGAGGTGAACAAAAATTTGGTGCAGTTTCTGCGGCGCATTTCCACCAACTATGCGGGCTATCCCCACCAGCGAGAGGCGTTGCTGCGGCTGGCGCAGTTTTGGCGGCAGTTGAATTCTCGGGAGGCGGCGATCGCCTCTCTCAAGCGAGACACATCCCCCCGTCCCAACCTCGACACGATCGACCCGGCACTCCTCTCCTTTGTCCAGCGAGTGCCCCAGTATTACCAAGGCAAAGGCGCCCAGCGGAATGCGCTGACCGAGGCGTTTCGGCTCTGGCGTCAGTTGGATTCTCGTTCTACGGCCCTAATGGCGCTGGGGGTGAAAGCCGATGTATTCAGCGGCGGGCAACTCGACTCCGCCACGGTGCAGCAGGCCGCAAGCCAACTCGATCGTCGATTGCTCGATTTTGTACGTCGCATTCCGGCCAACTATGGCCAGTCGGATCACCAGCGTCAGTCTTTGGTCCGCCTGATCCAGCTGTGGCGCGAAACGCCGAGTCAGGCCCAGGTGATTGATTCCCTGGTGGAAGAGGTCAAGGCCATGGCCGAGGCCAGGCCCAACACACCAGAGGCCCCGCCGAAGCCAAAGCCGGTGGCCCCGCCCAAACGTCCCCAGCGCTGGACCCCGCGCAATATTCAGCTCTATGCCTCGATTGTGCCGGGGGGCAGTTTTACCTGGGCGGAGGCGACGAGTGGGGGGACAAGGATGCCGCCCAACCAGGCGACGGTGAATTCGATTGTGAGTATTGCGAAGTTGGCCCAGCAAGCCCGCGATCGCATCGATCGCACGTTTGTGATCACGAGCTGGTTCCGTCCGCCGGAGGTGAATCAGTCCGTCGGCGGCGCGCCCTACAGCCGCCATATTGTTGGTGATGCAATTGATTTTTATGTGGATGGTTTGACGGGCAACCAGCTCTATTGGTCGTTGGATCCGTGGTGGCCCGGTGGTTTGGGTCGCTATACCAAGTTTCCTTATCTCTGTCACTTGGATGCCCGCAGCTACCGCGCTCGCTGGACCCACTAAACTGTCTTCAGCATGTTGGGGCAGGAAACCGGGCTTTTGCGACAATTCGGGAGATGAGTCAGGACTCTCGCTTAAAAAAACGGTTTCTTCGCGGAAAATGAGTCTGCTAGACTGCTTGCGTTGAGAGGTGGATGTATGACCGGAGCTGTCCTAGAAACACCGATTGAAGTCATTCTGAAGGAGCGGCTCCGGGTTGATCGCTCTGAGGTTGCTACTCTTTGCGAACAGTTTGAGATTGCACAACTGAGTCTCTTTGGCTCTGTGCTGCGAGATGATTTTCGGGCTGAAGGTGAGGTGCCTAGCGATGTTGATGTCTTGATTGTCTACAAGCCCGGGCATCGCATGACCTGGGCGGGGTGGCTGGCACTGGAAGATGCGTTGAAAGAGCTGTTTGGACGGAAGGTTGATGTCGTGCGGAAGAAACTGATCACAAATCCTTATGTACGAGCAGAAATCCTGAAGACCCATCGCCTGGTTTATGAGCAGCATTAATCGCGATATTGTCTCTATTTCAGACATGGTTGGAGCGATTCGCGAGATCCAGCAATTTACGGCTGAGTTTTCAGAGGCAGAATATCTGGAAACGCTCTGGGTCAGGCGGGTCGTGGAAAGGAATTTTGAGATTTTGGGCGAGGCTGGGCGTCGGGTTTCGGTCGAGTTTCAGCAAGCGCATCCAGAGATTGATTGGCGCAATACGGTTGCGTTGAGAAACATCATCTCCCATCGCTACAGGCAGGTTGACCATGAGCTGCTTTGGGAAATCATTCAGAATGTTTTGCCCCAACTTCTGATATCGCTGGAAAATTTCTTACCTGAATTTCCTGATCAGGCGGAGATTTAGGCTTGCAGGCGAGGACGCAAATAGTCTTCGTAGAGGCGGTTGCGGGGGACGATGCAGTGGTGGGTTTCTAGGCAGGGGCCTCAGGCTCATCGAACTTAACGCCCCGGTGGAGCCATACCAGATTTCACGCAGGAGACACCCCATGGCAAAATGAGGGACTGATAGTAAACACTCATTTACCTTCCTTTAACATCCGTGACTTCTAACCCCACCCGTCGCGCCGTCTTTCCCTTCACCGCAGTGATCGGTCAGGACGAGATGAAATTGGCCCTGATGCTCAACGTCATCGACCCCAAGATTGGCGGGGTAATGATCATGGGCGATCGCGGCACCGGCAAATCCACCACCATCCGCGCCCTCGCTGACCTCCTGCCCGAAATCGACGTCGTCGCCGATGACCCCTTCGGCAGCGATCCCACCGATCCCGAAATGATGAGCGACGAGGTTCGCCAGCGCAAAGCCGACGGCGAAACCCTCCCCATTGCCCAGGCCAAAGTCCAAATGGTGGACCTCCCCCTCGGTGCCACCGAAGATCGCGTCTGCGGCACCATCGACATCGAAAAAGCCCTCTCTGAAGGTGTCAAAGCCTTTGAACCCGGCCTGCTGGCCAAGGCCAATCGCGGCATCCTCTACGTGGATGAAGTCAACCTTCTCGATGACCACCTTGTCGATGTCCTGCTCGACTCCGCCGCTTCCGGCTGGAACACCGTCGAGCGCGAGGGAATCTCC
>CALIJJ010000276.1 GCA_938017515.1 uncultured Pseudanabaenaceae cyanobacterium | reverse complement strand
ATCGCGGCAAACTTCGATCTCCAGTTCTGCCAGTCCGGGAACATCCCGAGGCAGCAAGAACGAAGCGCTGCTCGTTTCCACATGGAGATTCTGGCCCAGTCGCACAGCCAACACAGCACGCTGGGAAACCAGGGCTTCGAGGGAGCCCGAGAGGCGCTCCAAATTCAATCCGGCATCAGTATAAGTCAGTTTCAGCATCGTCTCAGATGTCTAAGTTGCACGGTCAAGTATCGGTTTGTTGCCAGAATTGCTCAGCAAAGGCAATCACGGGATGGCACGGGGCCTTGGGCTTTTTAGCCAGGAGCATCTTGGCTTCCTCTGGCGTTCGTGCCGCCTTACTTTGATTGCAAGGTTCACAGGCCGTCACCACGTTGTTCCAGGTATGGCGTCCGCCGCGTGATTGGGGCAGAACATGGTCGAGGGTGAGCTTACGCTTGCTGCCGCAGTATTGGCAGGCATGGCCATCGCGCTTGAGGACTTCGCGTCGGGAAACCGAAGGGGGCTTCCATGTGCGATCGCTTTCTCCCACTCGCATTCGAATTTGTCTAGGAATATCGAGGATGAGACTGGGCGATCGCAGTTGCCATCCTGGCTCTGGCTGATCGCTGAGTTGCATGGGCTCGGCCCGACCACTCACCAGCAGCACCGCCGCCCGCCGAATATTGATACGGGCCATGGGCAAATAATTTTTTGAAAACACGACAACCGAGTTTTGTAGAACGTTGATGGGTAACTGGGTTTGGGTGAAAGACTGAGAAAGCGTCATCGGTTTGCCTCCTGGTGTATGGTCGTGGCCGACTTGATATTTCCTAGGGGTGTTTTCGCTAAAGTTGTTTTCGCTAAAATTGCGTTCACTCAGAGCATGTAATGCAAAAACCCCCGCTTCTGGTTGTCAGAAGCGGGGGTCAGAAATACGTGTGTATTTGCTGCTAGGTCAGTGGGGTGGGCTTAAGCCGGTACCGACCGCTTCTGAGTTGTCTTAACTGTTCTGAAATAATTCCGAGTATGGTCGCGGGCACTGTGGCTGGACGCTGCTCCATTCTGGATAGACTGTCCGTAAAGGATTTACGCTGCTTGCCGTTGACTGGGTAGCTAGCGTTCAGGGGGTTACGGTCTAAGCCGTTACCGCCCAGAGAGGAATCCGCAACCAGATGGTGCATTCCAGCCAAAACGCCCGCACACATATCCAACGACCAACTGCCGGGATGGCAGCTGATGCTCTGGATAAGGGTTGCGGGCGAAGTGAATTTCATGGTTCTGGTGAGTGAAGTCCTTAGCTCGCCCTAGGGGCGGCAGAAACGTTTAGCGCAAAAATTTTGCCTTGGTTCTGATACTACTCGGATACTACAGCAGTTGTCCAGACCCAATTTATGAAGATTACGTTTTTGTTCTACAGGGATATACCAAGGCATTACAGAAAATGGCTGAGCTAGGATCAGAAGCAATCGATTTCATCCCGGCGAAGGCCGTGTTTCTGGAGGGACTAGCATTGTGCCCAAACCTAAGCGCCTGCTGACATTGCTTCGTCAAGCTCCCAACCTCATCAAGGAGAAAAAGTTGGGAGACTTCGCCCTGCTCAAGGCAGATGCCCTGGGAGCAAATGCTAATCCAGAGGTAGAAGCCCAATTAGAACCGCTGGTGGGCTACCATCCGGAACTCAACATCGATGCCCTCCTCAACCTCCCCAAGGACACGCTGGGCCAGACCTATGCTCGCTATATGAAGGATAATCAGCTCCAGGCCTTCAACATTAGCCCAGAGCTGGAGGCGATCGCCCGCCGCAATACCTTTGCTCTGCGCTACGCCGTCACCCATGATTTTTTCCATGTCTTGCTAGACTTTGACACCAGCTATGCCGGGGAAATGGGCGTTCTGGCCTTTGCCACGGCCCAGGGCTATAGCAAGTCGCAGCAGCTCGCACTGAAGCTAGCCACGGTGCTGTATCCGATTCTGGCTCCGGGGCAGCGAGCCGAGATTCAAGCCAACAAAAAACGTGGCTGGGAATTGGGAGAACAGGTGGATTGTCTCTTGGCCTATCGGTTTGAGGCGCATCTGCAAGAGCCACTGCATCAGGTGCGATCGCGCCTTGGACTACCCCTTTCTGAGACTTTTAGCACCGACTAGGTCACAACAACGAAGTGAGGTCCGAAAAGGGGCGCATGGACCGCGTGAGCTGCTCCAGCGAGAACTGCCCGGAGAATTGGGCGATCGCCGTCCCTCCCAGTAACAACTGCGTCAGCGGCTGTCCCGTGGATGCATCGGCCCCCACCGCAATGAACACCTGTTCCACCGCCACACCTTGAGGCAGATAAATAATGTCCTCATCCGGCACAAAGTCCTGAATCCAGGCTTGGCCATTGCGATCAAGCTGGAAGCCATCGCCACCGTCGCCACCGGTCAGGATATTGGCCCCTGCACCGCCAGCGAGATAATCACCACCTGCGCCACCCAGCAGAACATCGTCACCGCCTTTGCCCAGCAGCGTATCGTTGCCCGCAAGACCGTGAATCTGATCAGCGGAGTTGTCTAGGCCCGTGACGGTATTATCAAGATCGTTTAGGAAGGTGACAGTATTGGCATTGAGCACCTCACCATTGGCCCAATCACGATTGAAGACATCGAAGTCGTCCGAAACACGATCGCCATTGAACTGAATGTTGGCAAAATCAACGCTAGCCGACGTGGCGATGGTGAGATTATCCAGCGTTTCCAACCCAACATTGGTCAATAGGACTTCGAACTGAGGTAGCTGAGCAAAGCTGATTTGCAAATCATCACCGACTTGAGTCAGCAACAGATTCTGAGGCTGTGCCAAAGCTCCCGTGAATAGAATCGTATCGGCTTCTGCTAATGTGGCTGCGCTCGGTTCGATACCTTCACCGATACCACCAAAGTTATTAATGACAAGCCGTCCTGTTTCCGTCACCGGAACCTTGATGATTTGCGAGCCACCGCTAGCATCAATAGCAGGTTCGGTAGCAAGTTCAGCCACTGAAGGTTCAGCCACGAAAGGTTCAGCCGCTGGAGCTTCTAAAACTGGAGATTCAGGCACTGGCAGCGTGACCACCGGAGGTTCAACCGCTGGAACAGAAGGCAACTGATCGATAGTCGGACC
>CALIJJ010000275.1 GCA_938017515.1 uncultured Pseudanabaenaceae cyanobacterium | reverse complement strand
TCCAAAACTTGGATTCCCGTAGCCCGCATTGTGGATATCCTGGACCGAGCCCTGGAGCTGTCCTTTGAGGTTGTGCAGCCCACGGGCAAGACGTTTCTCCACGCCATTGATGTCTCTGGCTCCATGTCTCACTACACTGTGGGTTCCATTGGTCTGACCTGCTGCGAAATTGCCGCAACCATGGCCCTAGCCACGGCAAAGGCGGAGAAGAACTACGCAATTCGTGGTTTCTCGACGCAGTTTAAGGACTTGGGCATTACGGCACGGGACAGCTTCGCCGATGCCATGCGCAAGGCCAATGACTACAACTTTGGTGGAACGGATGCGTCGGTGGCCTATGACTGGGCGATCGCCAACCGCTTCTACACCGATGTGTTTGTCTTCTGGACCGACTGCGACTCCTGGGCCGGACGCCGCCACCCTACCCAGGCATTGGCGGAGTATCGTCGCAAGGTCAATCGCAAGGCCAAGGCTGTGTATGTGACGTTGGTGCCCAACAACCTGTCGCTGGTGGACCCCCAGGATCCCAATGCCTGGGACTTCCATGGCTTTGATCCTGCTGCTCCCCGAGCGATTCAGATGATTGCGAAGGGTGAGGTTTAGTCCGATAGATCAGCGGATTTCCGTAACTTTTCCTGGGCCCGTAACTTTTTCTGGGCCCGTGCTTGAGATTGGAGGAGTTTGAGCTTGTAGGGGTCAGCGTCTTTGCGTCGGACCAGTCGGTGACCTCGCAGCTCAGAACAGTGCTCAGCCAGTTTTTGTTGCCAGCGATCGCGGCTCCCCACCTGACTCAAATCATCCAACAATCCCCAATCGGTTTCCTGTCGGGTCAACTTGGCAAACTTGCTGTACAGCGGATAATCTTCCAGCAGGAGATGATCTTTTTGGTGCAGGATGGGTGGATTATCGCTGCGATCGAAGTCGCGATAACGGACTTTGAGATCCTGTAAGTCGATCCGCATCTGGGTTTGCAGGATAGGGTGCGGATCGTTGTCAAAGTCGGGATAGACCAGATAGGACACACGGGGGATCTCTAGACTGAGCTTGATGACATTGGCTTCTTCTGGGCGCCCCAGGGTGCGTGAGGCACAACCTTCGTAGAGGCGCAGCAGCGGGTCGAGTTCGCTGAGAGCGGTGATGTGAATCCAGAGGGAGTGGGGGCGCTTTTGGCCAATGCGACTGGCCTTGGCACGTTGAGCTAGCAACTTTAGGTTACCCAGGCTCATCAGCATCAGGTCTGCTGCGGCACAGGCTTGTTGGTAGGAGCCAAAGAGTCCTTTGACGTCACCTCGAAGTATTGGCGAGAGGTCTTTGAACTTGGGACGACGTTCGTCGAAGCGGTTGAGGGCAAGGTAGACGAGCAGATCATTACGGCGTTTGTCGGTAATGGCATCCCATTCGCTGGTTTCTGTTGCCTGAAAAACTAAGCGGAATGCGCGCTTGAGCGAGCCGAATTGTTCGGTGAGATCAGTGAATTCTGCAACTTCGTCGCCGACGGGCAAGCGACCCCGCTCGGTGAAGAAGTCCATGAGAGGGGTGAGGCGTTCTTTGTATTCTTCGAAACGGCGAACGCTGGTGCGGATGCGGGGTGTGGTCGCACGGGAGCGGAAGCGGGAGACCCGGAAGGCTTGGGCCTGGGCATCGTCGCGGAAGACAAAGTAGATACCGATGGCAACGGGAATGGCATCGACGGGTTTGCCTAAGCTGCCAATGACTTGGTCGATGTAGGCTTTGAGTTCTTCCTGTTCGTAGTATTTTTGGAAGGTGTTGCGGCTGGAGATCATGCCGTCTTCGTAGGCAACCCAGCCGCGATTGCGATCGTCGATGAGGACTTGAGCGGCGACAATGAGAACGTTTTGAGCCAGGTTCCAGGCGTTGATTAGGGCCTCGCGACGTTCACGTTGGTTTTCAATGACGTTGATGATGTAGCCGAGATTGACGACATCAGCGGTTTTATGAGGGCGATTGGGTTGGTAGAACGGGTCCCAGCCCTGGCTGTTGAACCCTTTATTGGCGAGGCGTTTGATGTCGCCGCCATGGCCGCAGCCGTAGTCAAAGAAAGTGGTGTTGGCTAAGAGAAGACCGGCTTCGAGGGCGAGGCGGACGGGTTTGGAGAGGGTGGTGCGGACGATCGCTGCTTTATGCCGCTCGATATTTGGGGTGGTGGATTGATGTGTATGCTCTGCCTGAGGACGATTGGTTGATGTTGCCGGTAGGGGCGCGCATTCCGTGCCCTTGGGGTTTGCGGAAGAGATGGATGTTTTGTTGTACGGGCAGGATAGAACGTGGATGATTGTTGATTGCTTAGCCTCGGGCTGGACGAACAGCGGTTCGTCCCTACGGGGTGTTGGATGGTGGGGCTGGGGAATGGGGATGATTTCGATGTTGTATTGGGTGAGGCGTCGTTGCCAGCCTTTGCGGGTGCCGATCGATCGCGAATTCTCTAGGAGCCTGAGTGCTTCTTGCTGCTGGGTTAGCCTTGCAAAGTCCGCGTAGCGGGGGTGAGTTGGACTGAGGAAGGTTTCTTTGCGGTGGAGCACCGGAGGATTTGGGGTTTGTGCGTAGCTACGATAGCCGAGTTCACCGTTGGGAAGCTGGACTTGGATGCTGGTGTGGAGGGCGGGATGAGGATCTGAGAAAAAGTCGGGGTAGTGGAGATAGCTGATTTGGAGTTTGGTGAAGCTGAATTTGATCAGGGTGATGAGGTTGCTGTTGGAACTGTTCGTTTGACTTGGGTGATGCCCCTGGTTGAGGAAGTGGCGGGCTCTCGCCTCATAATCCCGCAACTCAGCCGATAGCTCACTGAGGGCTGATTCATGCACGTATAGTGCTCCCGGCAATCGCTTCCCGATGCTGCTGCTATGACAAGCCTGGACTACCTGGCTCAGAGTCGGAAGGCTAGCGATCGAGGGAGCATTCATGCTGGCTGGATTAGTGCGGATGATCTAAGCTGTATCTGTGAGTCGATTGGGTTGGGCGGGTGAAATTGGGTAGAGATTCGTGTCTGGAATGGCTTTTGAGCAGACGCTGCTGATAGAGTAAACCACTAGGAAAACGATCGCCCCCACGCTATATCTGCTGTGTCAGGGCATCGATGTTTGGGGGTGAGATGGCCAGGAATTTAAGTCTGTTTGAAGCAGAGCGGCTGTCTTTGGAGCGAGCGATTGATCTCTCCATTGAATCCCTGCAAGCCTACGGTTCTTTATACAAGCATTGGGCCATTGCCTTCAGTGGCGGTAAAGATTCTTCGGCAACGGTGACGCTGATTGCTCACCTCATTGAAACAGGAAAGATTGAAAAGCCTGAGAGCTTGACGGTTTTGTTTGCGGATACGCGTCAGGAGCTGCCGCCGCTGTATAACGCGGCGATGGAGATTTTGCGGGAGCTGGAGCGGCGGGATATTGGGATTAAGACCCAGGTGGTGCTTCCGGCGATGGATCATCGCTATTTTGTCTATATTT
>CALIJJ010000274.1 GCA_938017515.1 uncultured Pseudanabaenaceae cyanobacterium | reverse complement strand
CAACCCGATCGGGTCACACGACCTGTGAGTCGCTATGAGTTCTTCTTGGAATCCCCCTCGGAAGTTGAGGTGTACATTAACGGCATTAAGGAGCAAACCCTCGACTTGCCCGCTGGAACTCAAGATTTGCGTGACTTGTCCCTCGGTGCGGGGGTCAATGATATTGAGCTGTTGATTACGGACCCCGTGGGACGAGTGCAGCAACTCCGCTTCTTTGCACCCATGACCAGTCAGCTCTTGGCACCGGGGTTGCAGCAGTTCTCCTATAGTCTGGGGATGCCTGTCTCTCGGGAAAATGAACGACGCATCTATGATTGGGATAATCCGTTATTCACAGCAGCTCACCGTTGGGGACTCAGCGAGACCCTAACCAGTGGAGGCTATCTTCAGGCAAGCTTGAATCAGCAACTGTTGGGGATCGATGGTGCCTGGGCAACACCATTCGGTAATGTTGACTGGGACATGGCAACCAGCCACGATGCCTCGTTAGGTCTGGGATATGCGGGCAGCCTAAACTATCAGTATCGCCGTGCTGGAGATACTCAGAATCGGCTGTTGAATCTAGGGATGGAATACCGTAGTCCGGGCTTTATGAGTGTGGGTGAGGATAAGGCGAATAACAATATTGCTTTGGAATCCCGTCTTAGCTACAGTCAGAAGCTCTTTGGCTCCGTTCGGTCAAACCTGGGTGCCCGCTATCAGTGGGGACGGGGCGATCGCGGCAATGCCTACCGCCTCAACATTGGGCTTTCGCGACCCATGGGGAAGGGACGTACCTTGGGCCTGAGCCTGAGCCATCAGCGACGAGCAGATGACTCGGCTGAAAACCAAGCCAAAGTTAATTTTTCGATGTCGTTTTCCCCTCTTCAGGGGCAACGTTTCCGTGCCTCGACGGAAGTGGATCTGGGTGGACTCGAACAACAACGCTTAAGTTGGAACTATGACCCATCCTTAACCTTCAATCGTCTTCGCCAGAATATGGGCCTGAGCTACAGCCCTGAAGAATGGGATCTGAAGCAGCAACTCTCCTGGCGAAGCTATCGAGCTGAAGCCTCCCTTAGCAACAGCATGGAAGGCCAAACAGGATCATGGCTATCGCCCCAGGAGATGTCCAGTGAGTTGACCTTTGGTTCAGCGATCGCCTTTGCTGATGGTCGTTGGGGCTTCTCCCGGCCAATCAACGGTAGCTTTGCCATGCTGGTCGCTCACCCCACATTGAAGGGATTAGACATTGAGGTGAACCCAGGACCTCGCGGTGCAGCAGCGGCGATCGACCGTTGGGGGGGAGCGGTGTTGCCAGGGCTCTCAGATTATCGGTTCAATACGGTGAATCTGGATGCCCCTGAGCTGCCATTGGGTTATTCTTTGGGCCGCTACAGTCATCGTCTCCGCCCGAGTTATCGTCGGGGTACGCTGATTAAGGTGGGGCAAGATTCGACGGTGTTTCTGAGAGGGGTTTTGCAGGATGCGATCGGGGAGGCGATTTCCTTGCAAACTGGCGAAGTGATTTCTCTCAGTGATCCAGATTGGAGTCCGCTCACGTTGTTTACTAATCGTGTTGGGAAGTTTGCTCTGGAGGGTTTGAAGCCCGGTCGCTATATTGTTCGTTTAACTTCAGGCGATGAGGCAACATTTTCCATTCCGCCAGAGGCGACGGGTCTCTATCAGCTCGATGTCATCCAGTTTCAATCTTCCCAACCCTAATGACCGGAGCGTACAGGCTTCCTAGCGAGGCTTGGTCGCAGGGACTGATGCTCAGTTGCTTAATTTAGGTTGTCGCCTTCGAGCGTGTGTCCCACAGCTCTTGCAAGCCCACTGTGCCGACAAAAAAGGTGTAGATGCCATAGCTGAGCGACTGATGCTCGGGCCGCTTTGTAACCCACACTGCGGCGGCGATGCCCTCCACAAGATGGATCGCTGCGGCACAGCGTGCATACCAAAAAGCGCCGTAAAACCATCCCGGCAGCGCAGCCCAATCAATCCCCAGGGTGAGGTCCCAGGCTTGTAGGACGATCGCCCCCGACATCAGAATGCTGGACACCACCTTAATCGCCGCAAAAATTGTCGCTTTCATCAGCCCTTTTCTCTGCTACAGTTCAACCTTTTCGCCTATCCTAAACGCATCCTCACCCAAAAATGCCGGCTTGCCTACCCGTGCTCACTTCATCCACCGCTGAATTCTTGCCCAAGCAGCAGTTGCTCCGCCTCATCTTTCGCCTCTTCGTTGGGCGGCAGCGTCAGCAATGGTACGAAACGCTGGACTGGGAAAAGGAATGCGATCGCTTTCGCGACCCCAGCTTGACTTATCCGGACTACTACATCAGTCAAAATTTCCACGGCATTCAGGGCGGCTACCTCAACGCGATCGCCGCCACCACCTATGACCCCGTGACCACCATCGCCTCACTCCCCGACGAAACCTATGTTCGCCGTCAGCTCATTGCTGCGATCGATGGTCATCCCCGGCACATCCTAGATTTAGGCTGCGGCACCGGGAGCAGCACGATTTTGCTCAAGCAAGCATTTCCGGAAGCAGACGTGACTGGCATCGACCTCTCACCCTACATGCTGGCGATCGCCCACCACCGTGCCCAAGCTGCCCATGTCACGCTCAACCTACAGCACTCGCTTGCAGAATCAACCGATTTTTCGAGCAATTGCTTTGACCTTGTGACGGCCTCGTTTCTCTTCCACGAGATGCCGCCGAACATTGCTCAAAACGTCTTGCGAGAGGCCCGGCGATTATTGCAACCCGGAGGGCAGGTTCTGATTTTAGATGGCGATCAACGAAAGCTGCGACGGATGCCCTGGTTGATTGATCTCTTTCGTGAGCCCTATTCCAAAGTTTATGCTGCGGAGCACACAGAGACTTGGCTGAAGACGTTGGACTTTGATGCGGTAACGACGGATCGAATTGGCTGGATTCAACAACTGAATGGGGCAATTAAGAGACATGAAAGCATGAATTAATATGGATAATTCTCTTATTTAATCGATTTTCTGAGACAAGGCGATCGCCCTGCTCTGATAAGCTTTTCGCGGCCTTTTTGATGTGCTGGATAGTACAACTGTTACGTAACTTATCCATAGGGATCAAGGCGATCGTGCTCTAATTGCCGTACTTTCCCTGATGAATTCTAGCTGAGACGATGCGCAAGAAAACTGCCTGGAACCATACTTGCAAGGGTGCTTGGATGGGTTTCGGGGCTGCAATCGTGAGCGGACTCCTGTTTCCCTTTTCTGCTCGTACGAATGAAGTTCAGATTCCCGCTCACAGCTCGAATCGCAGCCAATTGACGATTACAATCGATGGCTTAAAACAGCAGAAAGGGCAAACTTGTTTTAGCCTTTTCAAGCGTGATAGCGGTTTTCCCACCCGCAGTGATGCGGCCCTACGTACGGAATGCATCGCCGTCCGACAAGTTCCCCAGACGATTCAACTGAAGGACTTGCAGCCGGGGAGTTATGCGATCGCGGTATTGCACGATCTCAATGGCGATCGCGAAGCCAACCGGAATGTTTTGGGCATGCCCACGGAAGGCTTTGGTTTCTCGCGCAACCCTAAAATTGGTTTGAAAGCACCTCGATTTGAGGAGGCGGCGATCGCAGTCAAAGGTAAGCAAACCCAGATTCAGATTCGCCTGAATTACCTACTGTAATTGTGCCCTGTGTAATCGCGCCCTGTGTGATCGCACCCTGTGTGACCGCGCCATGATGAAACCCATCACTTCACCTTTAAGCATTGCATGATGATAAAAATAGAAAATTGCTGCTTCACGCTTCCCTCATTTTGATGAGTCGGAACCCTCCCTCACTCATCGCCTATGGCTAGGACTTCGAGTGGTTCGATGCCAGGGGGATTTGTAGCTGTGAGCCTTGGCGACGGTGGGGAGCTAGTCCTAAACGGATGCGAGCAAGCTCAGCAGCCTGCTTACTTTGGTAAGCCACGGTCAAGACCTGATTGCTCACACTAGTCTCTAGGATGGGCTGGGACAGATTTTTTGGATGTTGCATGGGTAAGCGCCAGTAATGAGGGGTTTGACGTTACACCTTGAGTTTGTCCACTAACTATAGCGGGATCTTCATCAAAACATTTTATTTCCTTCGATTGTCTTTGTATTTCTTTGAAGAAATAATAAGTGCTGGTGTGGACCTCGTGATGTGGACCTCGTGGTGCAGCCCATGGGGCGATGCCCTGTGGACGCGGATCTGCTGAGGATTTCGTCGTCAGAATTCTGTGCTGGAGACTGCGCTAGAGCCGCTTGGGCTGGCAAGGATTGCAATGTCTCGTCCGTGGTTCACGCCTGTTTGCCGCCCTGCATAACCCTCGGAAGCTTGCCAAATATGATGCTAGTCGCGTCCAAGAACTGGGGCTGTGCGTCAGCAGTCCACGACTCTATTGGGCCACTTTCCTAGAGGGATTTCAGAATCATGCGAACCTTATTTGCCCAGAGGCCAATTGTCATGCCCTTCAACGCCAAGGCTCTGCTGAGGCTTCGGGGAACGAATGCTGCTTGGGGGCTGTTGCTGGCGATCGCGCTACTCCCTGGACTAACACCGATGGTGCGAGCCCAGGCCGATACCCAAAGCTTTTGTGGCGAGCGAAACTATGAAACGATTCGTCTTTCCAGTTCATCGCTGCAAGCCGAATCCTTGCAGCAATTGCAGCGTCAGCAGGGGCCGATTAAGTTGGTCGTGGATAGCGATCGCATCCCGGCTCGCGATCTCGAAGACATTGCCAACGACGGCATTCCACTCCTGATTGACCTTTCAAGGACAGCACTGTCTGCTCGGGATATTCGGGATCTGGCTCGCAGTAATAATCAGGTTCAAATCTTGGTCAATCGCGATCGCATCAAAGCCCAAGACCTCCGCACCCTAGCCAGAAGTGGCGCCAGTTTTGTCATTGATGTGGGAGCAACCAGTATCTCGCCGAAAGACCTCCGTAGCTTGCAGCGCAGTTTACGGCAGACAGCCAAAGACCTGGAGCTTGTAGTGACCAGCGATCGCATCTCGCCCAAGGATTTGCGCAGTATTGCCCGAGGCGGTGCCAAGGTTATTTTTGATGTGGGAGCTACGCGTATTTCACTCTCCGACATTAAGAGCGTTAGTCGCCAAAAGGGTCGAGCGGCCCTTTTTGTGACGACCAACCGGTTTGACGAGCAGGATATTAACGCTTTCATTCGCTACGGAGGCCATATCGTCGGCTCGCCCTTCTGCCTGTAAGGAACTCACAGAAATGGACCCACAGAAATGGACCTACTCTCCCCACATGCGTTGCCATAGGGCAACGACATCCCAACGCGACTGGCCCGTGTTCTCTTCGTGGCGCTTCCAGAACTCGCCCCACCAACCGGGGGGCTCATCCTTGGGTCCCTCATATTCCGTGGGGCGGTTGCTGTCGCCGCCGGTCACTAAACTGCCGACATAGTCGCCTTCTTCATAAACCTTGCTGATTTGAGCATGGATTTCTTCCATGTCCTGTGCTGAAACGACACCGTTGCTGGTCGCTTTGTAGAACTGAACCGTGGCGCGGATGGGGAAACGGGGGTCGCGTTCGATCGCCAAATTATCGATTTCGGTAAACGGCCCTTCCACCTCGCCATGGCCAATGACCGCCGCTTCCACATCGCTGCTGACCTTCGCCGATTCTGCCATGGGGGCCGCAGACTGCAGTGCAACACCGTCCATCATCATATTTTCTTCAAAGGCAACGCGGGGGCGTTCCTTCTGCTTCAGCGGCACTTGGATCAACAGGACCATGTTTAAGCCATCCTCTTCTGTGGCTTCGGGGTTGGATGGGCCACCGTTGCCATTGCCATCGCCGTAGGCGTTGTAGTCGCTGAGGCGTTGTCCCGTGAAGCTGGCCCGCTCCCCCGCTTTGTTAAAGAACAGGCGCTGGCCCCAGGTTTGTCCGGCCTCAAAGCCATCGCGGGTATTGTCAATCACCGTCATACTGCTCCCTTCCCGCGTTGCGAGAATCGTCAGCACCGCGGGGTTCTCGGCGTAGGACTGGTAGTTGAACAACACAGGATTAAACTGTGCTTCGCCGGTTTGGGGAATGGGCAAGAAAGCAGCCTGGGCACTCACCAGGGCATGGCTGTCGCGGGGAGCGAGCAGTGATTTTTTGCGGCCTTTCCAGGACTCGGGCTCATGCATGTACCGGCGGACGTCGCTGAGGAGTTCACGCACGGAAACGCGCTGGAGATCGTTGCCCTTTTCGTTGCCCACCAGCACAAAGAATTTGTCCAGATCCACATCTGCTGTTTCGTCAGAAAAGTTGGGGTGACGAATCACCGGCATCAGGCTGAGGTTGTGTTGACCACTCTGGGGATTGCGATGCTGTACCTGGATCGTCATATCGCTGATATTGGGACCGACGGAGGAGTTTTGGTAGCGGCCTGTGTCTTCCCAGGTGACGTTGAGGATGTCGAGGCCGAAGCGCTGGGCCAAGCGCTGGGCGGCGCTGTCGTGGACCATGTTGGCGGTTTGTTGGATGACGCTTTGGTAGCGATCGCGTTCTGCAATAATCTTGCCACTCGGGCTGGGTAATACGTCAGGTTCTGGGGCATCTGGGGCATCTGGGGCAGCCGTAGCATCCGTGATCGTCTTGCCCTCCTCCGCATTCATGTCCGTCTGGCTTTCCGTTGCCGCTGGGTTTTCTGCCTGGTCCGAGCCGACAATGCCCCAAGCCTGGGCCACAGGGGCTGCTTCTGTGTCGAGGGCGGTGAAGGCGATCGCGCTGGGTGCCATGCTGGCAGCGACCATCGCGGTCAAGAGGCTCAGGGAAAGAACAGATTTCATGGCGGGTGTTGAAGGGCAAGGAATGGATGTCTACTGCTCTAGATTAAGGGGGCCAAAGTTCCTTAGGGTATGGGTTTCCGTTTTTGAAACCGGCGGATGGCCATTCAAATATCTGGGGACTTTCCTCTGGCCGATGCTCTGGAATCGAGATTGGGCAGTCTAAGACGTAAGGGCTGCATCATTGCCAGACTCAGCTTCATGCCTTCCCATCCTGTTGATACGCCCAGCGACTATATAGTGTCTATGCAACTTTCTTTCTCCGTTTGGCAACGCCTGCGCAGTCGTGAACTCTCCTGTCAAGAAGCGCTGGAACTCCTCATTACTGAGGAGGGTGAAGTCAATCTGCCCTTGCTAGACCAGGAAGTCAGTCATCGCTTCTTTCGCGAATTTCAGGAGCCGCAGCTCCTCCCGCCGCTGTTGCCGCTGTTGCTGTGGCGCAATTGCTATTACCTGGGTTGTCCGACGTTGCCGTTGCCCGAGGAGGCGATCGCCCGCCTCAAATCTAGTCTGCTCACGGACATCCGCCTCGTCCCCGTTGCTGACAAAAGCTATCGTGCCTGGTTCCACAGCCAAAATGCTGATGCCACCTGCATTACGTCTAACCCGTTGATCAACCCGCTGACGGGGGAGATGGAGCAGGAGGAGGACATTGGCGAAGTCACTGAAATCCATCTCGCCCGCGCTGCTGACCAAATGGGGCGGCTCAACACCATTATTTCTGGAGCGTTGCGCAACCGTGCCAGTGATATTCACCTGGAACCTGGCCGCGACGGTTTGCGTGTTCGGTATCGCATTGACGGGGTTTTGCGCGACATCACGACGCTGCCACCGGAACTGACCCGCCGGGTGATTGCGGCGATTAAGGTGATGGCGGATATGGATATTTCCGAAAGCCGTCGTCCCCAGGATGGTCGCATTGCCAAGCAGTACACGGCCCAAACTGAAGCTCCCGTGGGTCTAGATATGCGGGTGAGTACGTTGCCTTGCATGGGGGGAGAAAAGGCGGTAATTCGGTTGTTGCCTCAACAAAATCCGTTTGAATCTTTGGATGATTTGGGGTTGGACCCCGAGACGTTGCAGATTTATCAGGGATGGCTGTCCCAGCCCCAGGGCATGGTGGTGTTGACGGGGCCAACGGGCTCGGGGAAGACGAGTACGCTGTATACGAGTTTGCAGGCGATCGCCCGCGAATCTGTCAATGTGGTCACGGTGGAAGACCCGGTGGAGTATGTGCTGCCGCGCATTACCCAAACCCAGGTGAATGAGAAGGCGGGGATGACGTTTTCGGCGGGGCTGCGAGCGATTCTGCGGCAGGATCCGGATGTGATTATGGTGGGCGAGGTTCGGGATAATGCCACGGCGGAAACGGCGATTCGGGCGGCGCTGACGGGTCACTTGGTGCTGACGACGCTACACACCAATGATGCGGTGAGTACGATTCCTCGCCTGAAGGACATTGGCCCGGATCCGGGGTTGCTCAGCGATGCGCTGTTGGGGATTGTGGGCCAGCGGCTGGTGCGGCGGGTTTGTCCCCATTGTTCTGCGCCCTATATGCCGACGGAGCTGGAGTTGCGATCGCTCAATCTCACGCCTGCCCAGGCGAATCTGAGCCAGTGGCGCAAGGGGCGGGGCTGCAATCGTTGTTTTAATTCGGGCTATTTGGGCCGTGAGGCGATTGTGGAGCTGTTGGATGTGGATGATGATGTGCGGCGGCTTATTTATAAGGGGGATCAGGATGCGTTGCTAGAGCATCTGAGTCGGGTGGGGTTCCACTCGTTTCGGGTGTCGGCGATCGCGAAGGTTCTTCAGGGCAAGACGACGGCGGAGGAGGTGCTGCGGACGTTGCCTCGGGTGGCGTTGGAGCGGCGTTGTGCCAATGAGAAGGTGCCGGTGCAGCAGGCTTAGCCTGGGAGCATTATGAGCTTTGGAACTGCTGGAGCAGCGAT
>CALIJJ010000273.1 GCA_938017515.1 uncultured Pseudanabaenaceae cyanobacterium | reverse complement strand
TGATGCACGAGCGTAACGCTCACAACTTCCCCTTGGACCTGGCTTCTGGTGAAGCAGCTCCCGTTGCTCTGACTGCTCCTTCCATCAACGGCTAATCCTTGCGATTACGGTTTGATTGACTGAAATGTCAAAGTTTGGCCCCCCACCTGCGTGCAGGTGGGGGGCCTCTTCTATGGAAATTTTTCTCTCGCTTTCAATATCAGTTGCCCGTTTCAGTGAATGGTTAATGGCACGGTGAGATTGTCATAGATTTGCTCAAAAGTCAGGGCTAGGTCGAGACTGTTAAGTCGAATGATTTCTCCTGGCACATAAGCTCTAAATTCCCAGGTGTCGGATGAGGTTCGTTGAAAGATCTCTACAGACTGAACTTCAGAACCCACCAAAACATATTCTTGAAGACTCTCAAGGCGACGGTAAAGCGTAAATTTCCCGCCACGATCGTAAGCTTCTGTGCTGGCAGAGAGTACTTCAAGAATCAGTGTTGGAAACTGGATAAATTGCTCAGCTGTTTGATCGCCCTCATCACAGGTCACACTCACATCTGGGTAGGTAAACGGACCATTTTCAGAGATTCCGACTTTGCAATCTGAATTAAGCGTAATGCAGCCCGTCCCACGAACATGGGCACTTAAGAGCGTGCTGAGATTCAGACCAATCCGTCCATGGGCAAGGGTTCCACCAGCCATCGCCACAACTTGGCCATCAAAATATTCGTAGCGTAACTGCTGCTGGGCTTCCCAATCGAAATAATCCTGGGGACCCATTGGAGAAAGTTCACGAGCTGCAACCATGATGAAACGTTCTTTTGCGACGACGACTAGAGCTTGGCTGAACTTGCCAGAATAAGAGGGATTCTTGTATCGGTTCTTATGCTCACCCTAGCTCAGGTCGGTGGTGTCTTTCTGATTTTTGTACTTGGCCCCATCATTGGTGCGCTGCCGCTGACCGCCTGGGTGGTGGAAGCTGTTTCTCGAAAAGATCTCAAGCAACTCGGCACCGGCAACATTGGCATATCCGCAGCCTTTTACCACGGTGGAACGACAGCCGGTGTGCTCTCGGTATTGGCTGAAATTTCTAAGAGCATCGTCGTGGTGTTGCTGGCTCGCAGTTTTTTCCCCGCCGGTTCCACCTGGGAAATCATTGCCCTGATTGCATTGATCATGGGCCGCTACTGGGGCGGGCGCGGCGGCGGTGCAACCAATGCTTTTTGGGGGCTGATGATTCATGACTGGGTGGCGACGGCGATCGCCGTTTTCCTCAGCGGTATCAGCTTTACGATTTTTCGCCAGCGTCGCCAGGGCCAAATGCTGGGTCTCGCGCTCATGCCCATTGTTTTGTTTGCGCTGCATCCCAGCGAAGGTAGCCGTGCCTTTGCTGCTGCGGTGCTGGGTGGATTGCTCTACTGGATTTTTGAAACCATGCCCGATGATTTGGAATTAAAGGCTGAAGAGAGTGCATCTTCCGGTCAAAGTTTGTTTCGTTTTTTTCGAGGCGATCGCGCCCTTCTTCCCCTCAACAAGGTTCTCGATTCCAAGACCGTAGGTGGCAAAGCCGCAACCCTTTCCCAGCTCAGAACCTGGGGCTATCCTGTTCCCCCCGGTTGGGTCTTGCCCCCCGGTGATGATCCCGCTCCCCTGATTGACCTTGTTCCGCTCTCAGAATCCCAGCCCTATGCCGTTCGCTCCTCTGCCATTGGTGAGGACTCCGTAGAAGCCAGTGCTGCGGGGCAATACCTCAGCATTTTGGATGTGACGAACAAACCTCTGCTGGGGGAGGCGATCGCCCGCTGTTTTTCCTCCTACAACGCCGCTGCTGCTCGCCAATATCGTCAGGATCGAGAGCTGCCGGAAGAAGCCATGGCAGTGGTGGTGCAGCGACAGATCCACGGCGTTTTTTCGGGGGTGGCCTTTAGCCGTGATCCGGTGACTCAGGAGCCGGGGGTCGTCTTGATTGAGGCGATCGCCGGTCCCACCAGCGATGTGGTCTCGGGCAAAATTACGCCCGAGCAATGCCGTGCCCATGTGCCAGAAACGCTGGAGTGGAATTTAGAATCCGACGATGGCTGGCAACTCACCGATGCTGTCAGCATTGAACTGCAAACGAAAGAAAACGGAAAAGTCCCCCACTGGCTCCTGGAGAAAGTGGCTTACTTAGCTCGACACCTCGAAGCGCGCTACCATGGCATCCCCCAGGATCTTGAGTGGACCTACGACGGTGAAAAACTATGGCTGTTACAGTCCAGGCCGATCACGACGATGTTGCCGATCTGGACCCGCAAGATTGCGGCAGAGGTTATTCCAGGCGCGATCCGTCCCTTGACTTGGTCGATTAATCAGCCTTTGACCTGTGGCGTGTGGGGCGAAATTTTTTCAGTGGTGTTGGGAGATGATGCTGAAGCGTTGGATTTTACCAAGACAGCAACGCTGCACCATTCCCACGCCTATTTCAATGCGTCGCTGTTGGGCGAGACCTTTTTACGCATGGGGTTACCGCCCGAGAGTTTGGAATTTTTGACGCGGGGGGCCAAGTTTTCCAAGCCGCCGCTGAAGTCAACGCTGAAAAGCCTGCCGGGGCTGATGCGCTTGCTGGGGCGGGAGCTGAAGCTAGACAAGGCGTTTGGGCGCGATCGCCGTCAGCATTTTGACCCGTTACTCCAATCCCTCCAGGCCCAAGCTGCCGACTCTCTGTCCCCCCCAGAACTCTGGTCGCGCATCGAACTGATTTTGCAGCAATTGGAACGAGCCACGTATTACAGCATCCTGGCCCCCCTCAGTGCTGCCATTCGCCAGGGGGTGTTCAAGGCGTCCGATGAAGATCTCGATTACAGTGCCTCACCGGAAATTGCTTCACTTAGAGCCCTGCAAGGGATGGCTGCGGATCCGGGGGACGGCGCTTTGCAGGCGTTTCTCGATCGCTATGGCTACCTTAGCCAGGTGGGCACTGACATTGCTGTTCCGACGTGGAAAGAAGATCCACGCCCGGTGGAAGCATTGCTGCGGCAGTATGCTCAAAACCCGGTTGATGAAGCGAGACCCCCGGCTGCTCAAAGAAGTCGGGGGGCTAAACCCAGCAAGAGCGTTCAGCGGCGGGTTGATTTGAAGGGACAGGTTACAGAGATTTACAGTCGCTTCTTGGCGGAGTTGCGTTGGAGTTTTGTGGCGCTAGAGAAGCAATGGCTTGCCCAGGGCTGGCTGGAGAAAGAAGGAGATATTTTCTTTTTGGAGCGATCGCAAATCGAATCCCAAATCAAGACCCAAACCCAGACAGCACCGGAGTGGAAAGCGATTCTCCAAACCCGAAAAGCTCAGTTTCAGATCGATCAAGCCGCCTCTGTTGTCCCCCTCGTCTATGGCAATGAAGCGCCGCGCATCCAGCCTCGCTTGGCGACCTCATCGCAACAGCTCCAGGGCATTGGTGCCAGTGCCGGAGAAATTGTGGGGACGGTGCGAGTTTTTCGTAATGTCAACGGCAGTGAAGAAATTGAACCCAATACGATCATTGTGGTTCCCTACACCGATTCTGGCTGGGCACCGTTGTTGGCTCAGGCATCAGGCGTGATTGCTGAGGTGGGGGGGCGGTTGTCCCACGGCGCGATCGTAGCCCGCGAGTATGGCATTCCTGCCATCATGGATGTGGCCCAAGCGACCCAAAAACTACGGGATGGTCAACGGGTCAGATTGAATGGAGCCCAGGGGAGGGTGACGTTGTTGGAGGACTAGCCCGAATGGCTGGCTCCAAAAACGGTTAAGCTTCGGACGACTCAAGCCTAATCACTCTGTTATGGTGTGGGCTTAAGTGTTATCTGCGTAGGATTAATGACTGCGATCGCACCAAAGCCAGAGGGCTCTAAGCCGAAGAAGTTCCGTTTTGATAAAAAACTCTGGCGGCAATTTATTGAAGTTGCTCAGCCCTACTTTTATCCTGTTGAGCGCTACAGCACCCGACGCTTTCTAGTCTTACTTGCTCTACAACTCGTCCTTGTGATGGGGCTGACCTTCTTTATGGTGGTTGGCCTTGCTCTGTTGGGATTGCAAGTTTCCGCTGACTTTTTTAAGCGGATGATTGACGATGTCAATTTCCTAAAATTTCTTAAGGGATTTGTTTCCAACCCCACAGGAAATGATGACTTTAGACTCGCTGACCTTACCGATCTTTCGGGGCAGGCCCTCTCGGGAGAAATCATTGGGGGACTTCTCCAAAGTTCCGTTTTTTACATTGCACTGGCTGCTGTTCTGCTCGGTGTTGGGGCTTTTTATGTCTCCCGTAAACGACTCCGCGATCGCTGGATTCAGTGGTTTTTGTTGGGGGTTCTCCTCTTTCTGGCGTTCGTCGTCAGTGGCCTTAATGTTGTCCTAAGCTATGTCTTCCGCTTCATTGATAACTCCTTGCTGAACTTTGCTCAAGCTGGGGAAGATGTCGCAGGGCAAGCAACGGCAACGGCAGACTTTTGGCAGATTTTGGGCGTGTATGGCATTGTCCTTCTCGCAGCCATTCCTATCATTATTGGCTATGTCTATCTACGCCAAAAATTAGGTTTGTTTTGGCGAAAATGGCTGACTGAGAAGTTTTTGACCCAGTATTTTAGCGATCGCGCTTATTACGAACTGGACTCTAATGCTGCCAATACCAGCATTGACAATCCGGATCAGCGCATCACCGAAGACATCAAGGCGTTTACGGTAACCGTTCTCGATCTGCTCCTGGACATTCTTGGTTCAGTCCTCGATCTCATTGCGTTTACCGGTATCCTCTACGAGATTTCCAAGCGGCTCACCATTGGTCTAGTTGGCTATGTCTCGATCGGTACGCTCTTGGCTGTTTTCATCGGAACCCGACTGATTAAGATCAACTTTGATCAACTTCGCCTAGAAGCCGACCTGCGATATGGCATGGTTCACGTTCGTGACAATGCCGAATCGATTGCGTTCTATCGAGGCGAAGAACTGGAGAACCAGCAGGTTAGTGGGCGACTCCAACGGGCAATCCGTAACTTTGATCTGAAGATTGTTTGGTTGGCCTTTTTAGGTGTCTTCCAGCGAGCTTATAACTACTTTGCTCGACTGGTTCCCTATGCCATTGTGGCACCTCTATTTTTTGCTGGAGAGGTTGAGTTTGGTGTGATCAGCCAAGGCATTTTTGCCTTCAATATGGTGCTCAGTGCTCTGTCGTTGATTACGAACCGAATTCAAGAAATTTCTGCGTTTGCGGCCAGCATTGAGCGGGTTGGCAACCTCTCTGAACATTTTGATTCCCATACCGGGGGGGCAAGGGGAGCTGAGCAAATGCGTCAGAAGATTCAGACGCATTTGGCAACCCAATTTCGCATCAATGGTTTGTCCCTCAGTACGCCGAATCAGGAACAGACCCTGTTTGAAGATCTCTCACTAACGCTGGAGTCTGACGAGTCCTTACTGATTGTCGGTCCCAGTGGCTGTGGCAAGAGTTCATTCATGCGCGCCCTCGCCGGACTCTGGAAAAATGGCCGTGGCACGATTGAGCGACCTGACAATAGCGAGATCCTCTTCCTTCCCCAGCAGCCCTACATGCTGTTGGGTACTCTACGGGAGCAGTTGGTTTATCCCAACATGCGCACCAACGTGTCCGATCGCGAAATCGACGAAGCGCTCGAACTGGTCAATCTAGAAGAGTTACCTGAGCGCGTGGGAGGACTCAGCGCTGAGAAAGACTGGACCTCTGTCCTTTCCCTCGGAGAGCAGCAGCGCCTAGCTTTTGCCCGCATCCTGCTCAACCAACCCAAATACGTCATGTTGGACGAGGCCACCAGTGCCTTAGACGTGCCCAACGAACGACGGCTGTATGGGCTGCTTCAAACGTTGGAGATCCTATATATCAGCGTGGGTCATCGTCCTAGCCTGCGGGACTACCATCGCACGGTGTTGGAACTGGGTACGACAGGGGCGGGATGGCGATCGCTGCGTTCCGAGGCCTATCAGTTCCAAGAAGAATAAACGTTCTTGCGTTCTTGCTTCGTGATATTGCTTCGAGAAATGTTTTTTTTCTAAGCTCCATAACGCAACCTGGTCCGAAATTGACCGAAGGCCTCCAAGAAGGAGGCCTTTTTTATACTTTAAATTCATGCTAAGGACTCAATTAGACCGTGTATATACGCAATAAGTGCAAAGGTCAAGGCCTTGTAGAGCTACATGTAAACATGTAGAAAATCTTAAGGGGTCTTGCCCCTCAGGCATGTTCCCCCGTTGTTTTGACTAGAACGATCCAGTATTTCTATTACCGTGGGAATAAGGACGTCTGTGCCTCGAAGGGGATGGACCAGCTTATTCCTCTGTGTTTTCCGACAAAGACCGGGCCCCTGTTGTTGAAGGTCAGCATCTGCTTATGCATCTTTCCTATCGCGGTGCCGCTTATTTGCACCCCTCTGAGTCGCTTGCTGGACTGAAGTCTAGCTATTTCCCTGCTTCGCGCGCGAGGCGTGAATCTGTTGCGGGGACTTTCCTCAGGCGGGTCGCTAGTTTTACGACGGTTGCGTCGAGTCACGCAATTTCTATCCTTCGTTCCCTGGCGAGTCAAACGCTTTTTCCCCTGAGTCCCACCATGACGTTCTCCAAATCCTACGGTGCATCCCTCTCTTCATCTGGATTCTCGGGAGAATTGTCCGAGCGTCCCGAAAGTGAGCGCTACGACATTGAGCGCCGTCTTCAGTTGGCCTATGCCGTGGGGAATCGCCAGGAAATCCGCAGTTTAGAGGCGGATTTAGAAGCTGTGACGGGGTGGCGCTTTAATCGTCAGCGGGCTTGGCTAGAGCAGTAGTTTGATTTCTGGTGATTGGTGTCGCGTTTTGCGAGATGAAACGCCGCCTGATCTGCCACCCAGCCGCAAACGGCTGGGTGGCATTTTGCTGTTGGGCATTGTTACGGCATCCTCTGCCTCACTCCTGATCCGTTCTATTTTCCAGGCAACAGCGGGCCTGGGGGGTGATGTTTCCGCTTCCGGGATGAGCTTGCTGATTGCGGCTTCACGCCTAACAATGGCTTCGCTTCTGCTGTTGCCCCAGGGGCGGGGGATCTGGAACCAGGGGTATTCTCGGCGATCGATCGCCTATGCTCTCGCAGCGGGCCTCTGTCTTGCGCTTCATTTTGGAGCCTGGATCACCTCTTTGAGCTATACCTCCATTGCTGCGTCTACGGTTTTGGTGACGACGAATCCCCTGTGGGTGGCGCTGTTGTCTTGGCTGTGGTTTGGAGAAAAGCCAGCCGCTTTGGGGGGCGCTGGTATTGCGATCGCCTGCCTCGGGGGTGTGCTGATGATTGAGCCCACCGCTGGAGGTTTGACCGACGGAGGGGCGATCGCTGCCGTGGGCAGTGCGCCACTCCTCGGAAACGGCCTGGCATTATTGGGAGCAATCGGGGTCAGTTTATATTTGCTTCTGGGGCAGGCCGCCCAGCGTCAGGGCCTTTCGACCGGGCATTATGTGCTGATTGCCTATGGGTCGGCGGCCTTGGTGTTGCTGCCGCTTCCTCTCTTCTTTGGGGTGAGCTACCTCGGCCATGGCCCAGCGGTCTACGGCGGATTGTTGGCCCTGGCCCTCGGGCCGCAACTGATTGGGCACAGCAGTCTCAATTGGGCGATGCGCTGGGTTTCGCCGACGGTGGTCTCCCTGGTGATTTTGGCGGAACCCTTGCTTGCCAGTGTGCTGGGCTATTGGGCATTTGGCGAACGGCCCGGAGGGCGGGTTGCGTTGGCGGCGGTGGTGCTATTGCTTGGCGTTGTGTTGGTGATTGTGGGGCAGTCCCGGCGTCGGTAGGGGGTATTGTTGGGCGGTGTTGAGGAGGGCTTGGGCTGCGGCTTCAGCATCAAGCCCTGTCATGTCGACGCTGTGACGGGGCACATCACGGCGTTCAAGGTCATAGCGATAGGCTTTGTCGTAGTACTCCAGCACAATTTCGATGGCGGGTCCTAGTTTGCCCTGGTGAATCCAGTCCACGGCCGCTTGGGTGCGTTGGGGCCCGAGACGACGGCCAATGCGCTGGGTGGCTTCGATCAGTCCCGTGGGCTCTGCTTCGCCGTAGATGACTTCGAGAATGGCGACCCGTTCCGTCAGGGGGCGCTGGATTTCGAGCACGGGCGATCGCTCCATTTGCTCAAACACTTCGGGGGGGACACGGCAGCGTCCGACTTGGACACTCTCCGCCTCGATCCAAACCGGACGCAGGGGGTCGTAGTGGGGCCAGGCGCTGGCAATCAAATTTTCGAAGTGTTCGGTGCTGGGCTGGGGCGGCAGACAAAGACTGCCGTAACTGCTGCCCCGGTGATTGGCCAATCCTTCTAGATCTAGGACCTGTTCCCCCAGTTCATGGAGCGCTTCCAAAATTAGCGTTTTGCCAGTGCCGGTCATGCCACCCACAATCCAAATGGGCTGGGGCCGGGTCAGGACTTGGCGAACGTCGCGACGAAATGCCTTATAGCCCCCGTCGAGCAAGGTCACGCTCAGCCCCGCCGTTTCCATGAGCCAACCCAGGCTGCCGCTGCGCATGCCCCCGCGCCAACAGTGAATTCGCAACGTTCCGTCGGCGGTCAGCGCCTTGGCTTGTTTGACAAATCCAGCCATTTTGGGGCCGGTAAATTCCAAGCCGAGTTCCACCGCTGCATCCCGTCCCTGCTGCTTATAGCAGGTGCCCACCTCTGCCCGTTCGTCATTGGAAAATAGGGGGAAGTTAATGGCTCCGGGGATATGCCCTTTGTCGTACTCACCAGGGCTTCGCACATCCAGAATCGGACCCGGAGCCTGGAAAAATGCGTCAAGGGGAACAGCGGAAGCCATGGGAGAAGACAACGGGGAAGCCGCGCCAAAAAGCGAACAAAAAGCGCCAGAACTTCTGTCCTAGCGCCTCTTATTATTTCACTGATTTTGAAGTCCCTGGTACCGAAGTCCCTAGATCGCTTGAACAAAGTGTTGGTTCAGGAGCGATAAAAAGTCTTCCACGGTAACGGCTTCCGTTAGTACCTCAGGATCCTCAAGGGCAATGCCCAGTTCTTGTCTGAGATCGTCCAGTAGAGACATCTCCCAGTCGAACCAGCACACTAGGGGTAGGTGCAAGTCTTCGTTGAGGCGATCGCTTGGTAAAATCCTGTCCCACCACAGCCCAGAATATTCGGCGAGATGGGCGTAAACGAATCGAACCACCTGCCTTGTCATGCCGCGTTGACGCCAGAACCGCTCAAACCAGTCCTCGGCTGTCATGGGCTGTCGCTGGCTGAGGAACGTTCGGTTGATTTGGCTGCGGAGCCGAAAATCGGGTCGCATGGCCGTGTAGCTGCTGAGATTCAGCCACGTCCTCTGTGAGGTTTTTTGAATGAATCGAAACATGCACCGCACTGATAATCGTGAATCGAGCCTGGAAAGATTCAGACGGATCTTTGAGATTAGACCCCTAGCTTAGAAAAGCTTTGACGCTGATGCAGCGCTGACTCACTTAACCTGACTAACTTTGTCTTGAAACCTTGCTCTAGACTTATTATTCCCGTCTTTTGCATAGAGAAATTATCGGCGATCGCGGTTCCAATTTTCCATATTTAAGGGTAAATCCTCTCAAAAAATTACAAAGGGTAAAGCCCAGAAGCCTCTTAAGGGGAGAGAGTCCTGAGGGTCTTAGCACTGAAGGTGTATTACCCTCTGTCTCGAAAAGCTGATGCTCTAAACGTCCAGGCCAGACTCTCCCGACAGGCCAGACTTTCCCGAATTGAATAGCAAGCAAAAAAATAAGGCCAGATCACTCTGGCCTCAGTCTTCTTTATGGATTCCCTGCGCGGAATTCCTGTGTGGAATGAAGGGGGATGAAACGAAACCTTTGTTGTTCCTCGTTTTGAGGGAATCGTGCTTCCTAGAAATCCTTCTTCTTCCTAGGAACCTTTCTTGATGTAACCCACCAGCATTTGCGCCAACTGGACCAACTGCTTGCGATCGAGGGTTTCGATGAGCAGTTTGGCGATCGCCTTGGGCTCCTTCGGCAAAGAAGCGGCAGATGGGGCGGCGGCGATCGATGGAGTCGCAGCGGTGGTTGGCGCTGGGCTCGGCTCCCCCGCAAGGCGCGTTAACTTGGCCGAGGGAACCACGGAATGCCCCTTGTTGCCGACGATTAGGTTGCTCGCTTCTTTGATTTCCTTAATAACAACCGGAGCAAGCTCCCGATAACTGGCCTTGCTGTTGCCCAGGGCTTGGCGAGTGACCGTCAACAATTGACGCCAGGCATCCACGCCAGGGTCCAGCTGGGCCAACTGCTCACAGTAGGTCTGAAGCTTTTTGCGTCCCTCAGGGCCATCCGGCTGGCGGAATAGCTGGAGCATTTGCTTCAGCGTGGCATTGACCTGGGCTGCGAAGCGAGGTGGAATCGAGCTGCCACCGCCCGCTAGCTGGGACAAGTAGTCCTGAAGTTGCGTGAAAACAGGCTCCACTTCCTGAACCGTTTTCTGGGCCTCAGCCTCTTCCAGACCCGAGGGACCTTGTAGTTTTTCGAGTAGCTCGTGGAGCGAGTCAAACCCCCGCAGAAACATCGATTCGACCTGTTGGTCTACACGGATGGAGTTGTCTTGCAATAATTTGAAGCAGTCCTCCAAGCGGTGGGCGACCTTATGGATGCTGTTGAGATTAAGCATCGCTGCATCGCCCTTAACCGAGTGGGCGGCCCGGAAAAGCTCGTTGACCTGTTCTGGATCATCCAGGGCTGCTTGGAGATTGAGTAATCCCCGTTCGATCGTATCCAGGTGCTCCCGCGCGCCCTCGATGAAAAACCCTAAAACTCTTTGTTTTTCGGCATCCACGACAGTCTTCCTCTATCGATTCAAGACAGGAACAATTGTTATGAACCCAAACGCCAGGAGTCACAAGCGCTAGGTGTCACAACGGGTAATCTAAAGGGCAAAATCCACAAGCAGAGCAACGCCTCCACGGACTCATGCGTCTGCATCGCCCTTGGGATTGCGACGCACCAATGTTTCTGACGCTCCAGCTTTCACTGTTCGATGACTGGCTGCAGCATGGGCAAATGTGCAGCTAGGTGATGAAGTGAGTGAGCAACTTGCGAGCAACTTTGTTTATTGTTCCCACAATAAAGTGCGTAAGAGACATCCGGGCCTTACACTAGTTCACCGAGCGCATTGCCTCACGGGGGAGTTGGCCTAGGGAACCGACGAACCGAGGGGAATGAACACATCGATTCGCAGTGCGAGATGTGCAGACTGCAATTGTAGATTCTGAGCTGTCAACTTGAAACAGCAGTTTTAAAGCGCAATCTTCCCTGGAGATAGTCGCTGTTTCTTGGGTGGACTGTTAGTACCTGGAAGACCATGAGCAAGATACTAGTTGTAGACGATGATATTACGCTAAGAGCGGCACTTTCCCGCTATTTAGTGAATCGACAGTACACCGTTGATGATGCAGGCTCAGGGGAAGAGGGGCTGGAGAAGTTCCGGGCATCCATGCCTGATCTCGTGGTTTCTGACATTATTATGCCCGGTATGGATGGTTTGGAGTTTTGCCGGCAGTTGCGGTCTGCCCCGGATGGGAAGCTGGTACCGTTCATTTTTCTGTCCAGCCGTGGCGACATTGAAGATCGTATTCAGGGCCATTCCATGGGCGCGGATGATTACCTCATTAAGCCCTTCGAGCCCCGTGAACTATTGGCCAAAATCGAGGGGCAGCTAGAGCGCTCTCGTCGTATCCATGACGAGCTTCAGCGCCTGATTGAAAAAAGCAGTGCGGCGGCAACGCCGATGAATCCGGAGCCGTTGCCCCTGACCCCTGCGGAGGAGAAGGTCTTCTGGGAGGTGGTTCAGGGCTATACCAATCGTCAAATTGGCGATCGCCTCTTCATCAGCCCTCGCACCGTACAAACCCATCTCAGTAACATTCTCAGCAAGCTCACCCTAGACAACCGAGCCCAGCTCGTGCGCTACGCCTACGAGAATGGCTATAAGCCCCCAGCTTCTGCTTCCCTGGGAGAAGGATCTTAGCGTGGGCGCTGTGCCCTGCCCAGGTTTCATTCGGAAGGCATCATCCGATAGTATTGAAGCGCTGGGCCTTCGACCAGCCGTTTTCTGAGGGATTCGTTCTGAACTCTCATCGGCAATGCGAGGTTTCGATTTGCGTGTTGCTCGAGGACGTGGCTTCAACCGCGTTCCGAGTCGTTTTACAGCTTCGTCGTTTTATCGCTTCGCGTTTCTTCTCTCGTTTCACTGATGACTCAGTCTCCTCCAACCCCAGCCCAAGGTAATAGCGGTACCCAAAGTGGTTCTTCTGGTAAACGTGCGGATAGCGCGTTCAAGAAGCTGCGTGAACAATTAGGTTCTCGTTTTCCCAAGACTCGAAAAGCGGCATTACAGTCTCTGCTGGAGCAGGGAGAGGCTGGCCTTGAAGTTCTTCAGGAGACGCTTCTGAAGGAGGCCCAAGGTTCTCTCACCTGGTTGTCTGGCAGCATTTATGTTGCCTTGAAGGAGCGCCTTGAGACCCAGGAGGATCCTGCAATACAGTCATTCCTGGCCGAACATTTCCCGAAGGGGGTTGTGCCGCTGAAGTCGGAGCTGGGGGTTGATTATTCGGAGTTGTACACTCTGCTCCTGGCGAAGAATTATCAAGAAGCCGATCGCCTGACTAATCTCAAGCTCTGTGAATTGGCGGGACCTGTGGCCGAGAAGCGTAAGTGGGTTTATTTCTCCGATGTACCTGACTTCCCGGTGACTGACTTGCAGACGCTGGACTTGCTCTGGAATGTCTACTCTGAAGGCAATTTTGGTTTTTCAGCCCAGCGGGAGCTGTGGCTCGGTGTGGGCCAAAACTGGGAGCAGCTCTGGCCTAAGATTGGCTGGAAGGACGGCAATAAATGGACTCGCTATCCCGGCGCATTTACTTGGGATCTTTCTGCACCCAAGGGACATCTGCCGCTGTTTAATCAGCTTCGCGGTGTTCGGGTGATGGACGCCCTGATGAATCATCCGGCATTTGCTAAGGGGTAGGGCCATGCAAGTTTTTGTGCTGCTGTTTAATTCTGGAACGGAGAACGAGGGCATCCATACGCTCAATATCGGGGAACAAAATATTGTCCTGATGTTTGAGGAAGAGGATGATGCGACCCGCTATTCCTTGCTCCTAGAAGCACAGGATTTTATGACGCCCAGCGTTGAATCTATTGACCGAGAAGAAGTGGAAGAGTTTTGCTCCAGTGCCAACTATGAATCTCGCCTGGTGCCCAAGGGGTTTGTGCCTGAAGATGAGTTTGACCGACTGTTGATTGCGCCACCCCAGCGGAATTTGGAGCAGACCAATTGGGATGAGGAGCAAGACCCTGAGCGTTCTGCCCCGGAGTCGGGGTCTCCGCAGGATGAGCCTTCGCAGCCTGCTAGTGATGCAGGGAGCGATTTGGATGATATCCGGCGGCGTTTGGAGGGGTTGCTATGAGCTTGGTGAATCGGGGGCATCTGCTGACGGAGCAAAGTAATCCAGCGAGCCAGAATTTGGATCAATGTTCCGCGCTGGAAATTGTTGAAATTTTCAATCAGGAAGATGCCAAGACCGTGGCGGCGATCGCCCAGGCCAAGCAACCCCTGGCCCTGGCCATTGACCTCACAGCCAATGCGCTACGCGATGGCGGGCGTCTCTTCTATATCGGGGCAGGAACCAGCGGAAGACTGGGCGTGTTGGACGCTGCGGAGTGCCCGCCCACCTTTTGCACCCCTCCTGAATTGGTTCAGGGGATTTTGGCTGGCGGGGCTTCGGCATTGATCAAAAGCTCTGAGGGACTGGAGGATCTGCCCGAGGACGGAGCGGCGGCCATGGTGAGCCACGGCATTGGCGAGAACGATGTGGTTGTGGGGATCACGGCGGGCGGAACGACGCCCTATGTCCATGGAGCACTGGCAGCGGCGCGGGAGCGAGGTGCCAAGACGGTTTTCATCGCCTGCGTACCTGCGGATCAGGTCCCCGCGGCGGTTGATGTGGATATTCGCTTGATCACGGGTCCGGAGGTGTTGGCCGGTTCTACGCGGCTCAAGGCAGGTACTGTTACTAAGCTGGCGCTCAATATCCTCTCGACGGGGGTGATGGTGCGTCTCGGTAAGGTCTATGGCAACCGCATGGTTGATGTGGCAGTTACCAATCTCAAGCTGGAGGACCGGGCCCTACGAATTTTGGGGGACTTGGCTGATCTGAGTCGGGAAGATGCTGCTGCGCTGCTTGAGAAAAGCGATCGCTCGGTCAAGCTTGCCCTAATGATGCATTGGACTGGCCTCGACAAAATCCAGAGTCAGTCCTTGCTTGACCAGAATCAAGGTATTTTGCGAGACGCGGTTGCAGCGGCCTAGGCCTCTTCATCGATCTTTCACGGGATCTGTCCCAGGCCAAGGGGTCTGGATTGATTCTCCTGAAACGCCATTCCTGCAAAACGTGCTGGATGGCCCACGTTAAAATTGTTGGGTAGAGAGACCTGTTGAGAGAGAACGATTCTCTCTGATGGATTTGTGGCTGTCTTCTCTTGCTCGTCAATTTGGGCCATTCATTCGGCCCCTCACTCTTTCTTTTCCACATACGCTTTAATCCATACGCTTTTTAATTCACTATGGCGGCAGAGAACGCAACGACGCTTTTAATTAGCCTTGTCGCCCTGGGAGCGATTGTTTGGGGCTACATCCGAGGCCGAGCCTTCGGGAAGCTTGGTATTTTGGCATGGCTGCAGTCGGTGCTACTCATGGCTCCTTGGCTGTTGTTCTTCGGACTGTTTTCCCTGGGCATTTACCTCAACGTTGTTGCGGTCCTATTGCTATTTGTTCTGGCAACGGTGGCCTACATCTATATCGGCCGCCAGATGCGGGCCCTCGGCCAAAATGAGCTGATTCGCGAGCGTCTAGAGCGCATGTTGGAGACGTCTGAAGCGGAGAAGGCTGCTGAAGGGGAGCCGACCGCTCAGCGTTCCGATGGAGCTGAGGGCCAAAGCACCTCAGAGGATGCAGCGAAGGCTTCAGATTCTAGCCAAGCCAGCAGGATGATGAACCCGATTCCTGCCGAGGATTTGGCTGCGATTAAGGGGATCTTTGGGATCGATACGTTTTTTGCCACGGAAACGATTCCCTACCAGGAAGGCGCGATTTTTAAGGGCAATTTGCGCGGAGAGCCGGTTGCGACGTTAGAGCGCTTGGAAAAGCGGTTGAGTGAGGGGTTGGGCGATCGCTACCGGGTTTACCTAATCACGGGCCCGGAGGAACGTCCGGTTGTGATTGTGCTGCCGACCCGCACGGAGCCCAAACCGGCGAGCAAAGGACAGTGGATCCTGGCTGTTGCCCTGGCTGTGGCGACCCTCATCACCTGTTTAGAGCGAGCGGGGTTGCAGTACGGCTTTGATATCTTCTCTGAGCCCCAGCGCTGGAGCGAGACCTTGCTCATGGGGTTGAGCCTCATGTCAATTTTGGTGGCCCACGAAGCGGGTCATTGGTTTATGGCCCGCCGCCACAGCGTCCGTCTTGGTCCGTCGTTCCTCCTGCCAGCCTGGCAGCTCGGTTCCTTTGGTGGTCTGACGCGTATTGAGTCCGTGTTGCCCAATCGCAGTGTCTTGTTTGATGTGGCTTTTGCTGGACCGGCTGCCGGGGGGCTGTTGGCCTTCGTCTTTTTGCTGCTGGGTCTTGGCCTGTCGCCTCAATTTGGCAGCTTGGCCCTGCCCGCCGAAATTCTCCAGGGGTCTCTTTTGGTCGGGACACTTGCCCGAACATTCCTGGGGGCGACGCTTCAGGAAGCCACGGTCCAGATTCATCCCTTTGTCATCGTGGGGTGGTTAGGGCTGGTGATCACAGCCCTTAATGTGTTGCCTGCCGGTCAATTGGATGGTGGACGAATGATCCAGGCTATCTATGGCCGCAAAATGGCGGGTCGAACCACCTTCATTAGTCTGGTTCTGCTGGCAATTTTTGCCCTAGCCAATCCCGTCGCGCTCTACTGGGCGGTGTTGGTTTTATTCCTCCAGCGTCAGCCAGAACGCCCGAGCCAAAATGAATTGACGGAGCCCGATGATACTCGTGCAGCGCTTTGCCTGCTGCTGCTGTTTTTGACGCTGGTGGTCTTGGTTCCCTTGTCTCCCGCCCTGGCGGGTCGCCTCGGCATCGGTTTAGAAAATGCACCCACGCTTTTCTAGGCGTTGATTCAAGTCGCCTTGTTTGAGGGCGGCTTTGTTTGAGGGCGGCTTTGTTTGAGGGCAGATTATTCGGACGTGGCTTAATCAAGCCACGTTCTTTTTTGAGATTTGTTGTTTGAGATTGGTAATAGACCTCTTGCACGAAACCCAAAGCCGCCCCCATCCCCCAACCCCTTACCCCCAATTCTGGGGGAAGGGGAGCTTGAAAGTCCCTCTCCCATGCTTGGGAGAGGGATTTAGGGAGAGGCCCAGCAGAGTCATGCAAGAGGTCTAATGTTGAGGCTTGAATGTTGTTGGAGCAGCCCGTTAGAGTTGCCAGTATTGACAACGCAACGGTGCGTCTTGGGGGAGTACCAGGGCTGCTAGGGTTGAAGCCGATGGGGTGAACTCCATCACCTGCCAGGGCAATGGGTTGGAGCTGAGGAGGGAGGCTGATGACCCAGATGCGGGTGTTCCAGGCAGGGTTGTGAAATGGGCTTGGGGCTGAAAGCCGAGCACCACCTGATTGAGCTGGTCAACCAACCCTCGCCCTGTTGCTTTGACGTAGGCTTCCTTGCAGACCCAATGGCGCAGAAAACCAATGGAACGGGCCAGGGATGATTCATCGGGAACGGTTATCGGGTTAACGCTATTCTGGCCAGCGTTATTTGGGTCAGCGTCTTTTTGGGCGTTAAGCATCTGGGATGTGGGCTGTATCTGGGGCTCTAAATCATTAAGCAATTGTAAAGCCTCAAATTCTTTCGCTGAAAAGAAGCGTTTTGCTAGAGAAGAGGCACTAGGGAAGGGTTTTACAACCTCCAGGTCAACGCCAACCGGGTAGTGACTGATGGCAATCAGGGCATAGCGATCGCTATGGCTCAGGTTGAATTGCAGGGGAGGCAAGCCCGAGTCCATTCTTGTTCCCGTTTCGGAACCCATTTCGAGGCAGGGACTCAGGGATGGATTGAGAATTGTCTCTAGAGCCGGTTTGCCGCGATCGCCATAGCAGAATTGCACTGTATCGGGTGCTTGCCCCAGGTAGTACCCCAACACCTGCCGCAACCGCCCGTGGGCCGTCACAAAGCGGTTTGTCAGCTCTGCTCGACGGAATCTTAGCGCCCTGGCGCGTTCTTGGGCATCTAGCAGCGTCAAGAGAAAATCTACCGTCTCGTCCTGAACCTGCTGATCAAGGTCTGTAAACCAAAGGTGTGTCTCCTCAGCGTTCAGTCCCATTGGCATCCCTGGCGATGTTCTTGGTTCCGTTGGAGAGCGGTCTAAACGGTTCCACTGAATTGGGGTGGGACGGGGGGGCAGGGTTGACTGGTTCACAAACTGGTTCCCAAATTGGCTCACTCACCGTTGTCCTTAACGTCTGTGTTCACGTTCTAATGTTGGTGTACGTCATACAAGTATGGAAAGTCCGTTCCTTTACGAACAAGCCCTGTCGGCCCAAGACCATCTCATTATCCCGTTTCAGTATGGCCAGGCTGGCGGCTATCCGATTTACTCCTATGCACTGCTCTCTGCTCGGGGTCACCGGGGCACATGGCACCAGGCCGTGAATCCTGCGGCACTCTACAGCAGCAGCTTGTCCGGAATTTTGGACATTGCCCAGGAGCACTTGGCCAACAGGGTGTGCGATCGCTCCCAAGCCTCTCATGCCAGAGCGAGCGATGCTTTTCGCCAGCGCTATGTCTATCGTGGACATTTGCTAATCGTAGGGGAACTGCGGGGCAAGTACTTCTATGACCACTATGCCCCCCATGAACTGCGGAATATTGCGGCTCCCAAACTGTTTATTTCAGAGCCGGAATGTTTGAGCTGGATTAAGCTCGGCCTGGATCGCCGACCGGCCCGTTCTTAAATTCACCACACTTTCATTGATCAACAACCCTTGTGGCTGACCTGTAAGTGAGTTGAGTCACGAAAATACGAAAATTTTTCTGCTGTTTCAGCACTTCGTATATATCCCGTAATCCTACGCCAGTCTGCCGTTGACGGATTCCGTTGCAACCATTTAGGGTGAATGCTATCGGATAAAAATCAGGGTGGTTGTCTATCATTATGAGTCTGCAACTCGGAGACCCAGCGCCGGATTTTAGCCTGCTTGACGGGGCCGGAAATACGATCAAGCTTGCCGACCTTAGGGGCAAACGGGTGGTGCTTTACTTCTACCCGCGCGACAACACCCCGGGCTGCACAAAAGAAGCTTGTGCGTTTCGTGATGAATATTCTTCCTTTCAAGGGAAAGATATGGTTGTACTGGGCGTCAGTACTGATGACGCAAAGAAGCACCAAAAGTTCACCGAAAAATACGACCTACCCTTTCCATTGCTCTGTGACACCGATGCTTCCGTGGCAACGGCCTACGAGAGTTATGGCCTGAAGAAGTTCATGGGGAAGGAGTACATGGGCATTAAGCGTCAAACGTTTGTCATTGCTCCTGACGGTAGGATCGAGCAGATCTATCGCAAGGTGAAGCCTGCGGAACATGCGGCGCAAATTCTTCAAGATTTGGCATCCCCATCGGAGGACTAGACCCTGGACTTTTTAGACCCTCGCCTTGACCCCCGTCAGGGGGTGCGGATTATCAAAACTATCCTAGGACTGCTGTTTCGCCGTCCTCTGGTAGGTACCAGCGTGATTCCTGTGCTGGCGAATGGTCAAATCGTTCTTGTGAAGCGTAAAGATAACGGTTTGTGGTCTTTACCAGGAGGCTTCGTGGATTGGGGTGAAGATCTTAAACAAGCCGTTGTGCGAGAGCTGAAGGAAGAAACGGGGTTGGACGTTGAATCCATTGGGCGTTTGGTGGGAGTTTACTCTTCCCTAGAACGCGATCCTCGAATTCATTCGGTGTGTGTTGCGGTAGAAGCCAAGGTAAATGGGACGTTTGACGTTCAAGATGTCTTGGAGATTGAGGCGGTTCGCGCCTTCCCTCGGGAGGCGATTCCGATGGATGCATTGGCCCATGACCATTGCCACCACCTCAGTGATTACTTTTCGGGTTTGACCACATTGGCTTAAAGTAACGGCCAGTGGGGGGCAAAACTGGCGTGAGCAGCGTCAGTGACGTTAGCGGATACGGCGTTGACGGATAAAGGAGTGGGGTCCCATGGTAAGTATTGGATATCGGTCTCGTCTGACAGTTGATCAAGGTAAGGTCTATTGGCGTGAAGTGGGCCAGGGTCCTGCTTTGGTCTTGCTCCATGGTGGTTGGAGCGATGGACGAGAATGGCAGGCACTGGTGTCAGAACTCTCCCAGTCTTATCGATGTTACATCCCGGATTTGCCTGGTTTCGGCGATTCGATGCTCTGGTCTGATCAGCCCGTCGCCGTCACGACGCTGGTGGAATCGTTTATTCAATATTTGGAATCGCTCAACCTGAAGCGTGTCTCCATTGTGGGTCATGGTTTGGGAGCCTGGGTCGCCGCCAGCTACGCTCTGCGCTTTCCCTATGCCGTGCACCGGTTGGTGCTGGTGGAGCCTGAGGGGGTTAGTACCCCAGATCAGAAGTGGATGTGTCGTTGGGGGCGTCGTTTGAGTGTTCATACGTCCCTCTGGGCTGGACTCTTGGAGACCGTGGCACCTTTAGGGGGCCTTTCTGGCCCGCTGAGCCGCATCAAGACCTTGTTAGAGATGCGGCGTCAGATCATTGCTTCTCCCATGTCCGGCAAGTTGATGTACGCCAGGTCGATGAAGGAGATGTCCCAGGACTTCCTGGATGATGATTTGCATAAGCTCTTTGTTCCAACGCTGATCCTAGGTCGGACCAGTGCTGATTCTCGTCAGAAAGTTGTCGCAGAGCGGTACGCCGCACTTTGCTATACGGCTGAGGTGGCGTTGTTGCCCTCGGAGGCAGATGAGGCGCAGGGGCAGATTTTGCTCCATCGGATTCAATCCTTTATGGATGTGGATATGCCTTATCAGAAGGCAACGCGCGCCGAGCAGAAGCGGCTCCCTGCGGCGGAGCGTCCTCAGGTGGACGTTGCTGTTGCCCTTGCAGTGGCTGCAATGGATGCTTCTCTGGCGGATGTGTCCACTGTTGAAGCAACTCCGGTAGAAGCAGCTCCGGCGGAAGAAGTGTCGCCGACGAAGCCCGCTACGCCCGATGAGCTGATTCCCGATAGCTCGCCGTTGCAGCCTGTAGTCCCCATGCAGCCAAGGACGGCTCGACCGGTATCGGTTTCGACCAGCCCCGCTGCGGCTCCGGCGGCAGCCATGCTGCAAGCCGTGTCCCAGCTCCCCCAGTAAGGAACAGGGAACTGGTGGGATGTTGCTGTTTCCAGTCCTGGATATAGTCTTTGAGGCTGCTGGCTAAGCTGTGGAGTACGCCGCTGGCGATCGCCCCTTCCGTGCTTCTGGCCCACCGTTCTGGCGTTGGCAGATCTTCGCCGCTGTTTAGCTGGGGCAGCGCCGCTGTGCCTAGGCCTAAACTATCGAATTGCAGTTGGACGCCCGGCAAAATTGCGCCGCCCACCAGACTGGCCTGTCCATCGGCGGCGGTGAGTGTCAACGCTGTTCCCCCATCAATGACGAGGCTGGGCCAGCCCCCCCGAATGCCTGCACCCAGAAGGGCGAGGGCGCGATCGATACCCAGGCTGGGATAGAGGTTGTTGATGGGGATATCAGCGAGGGTGATTTCTTGGGCGTCGGGATAGGCCAGGATGTAGGCATTTTGGGTCGGTACGACGGAGGCAAAGTAGAGTTTGCCGTCGATGTGGGGGCTTGAGGGGGAGGATGCGGAGGCAGGCTGAATGGTGAGGGGCGATCGCAAATGCTCGCTATCCCAAGTTTCCAGCAGGTGGTCACCCTGGAAGCGAGCCCAATGCAGTCGCGAGTTGCCCGCGATCAAACCCACCCAGTTGCCTCGTTTCACCATGTCCTAATCTCAAACATAAGGAGTTCCTGGGGATTACGCTGCCAAACTTTGGGAATATGAGTCAATATAAAGAAAGGTAAAGGGTAGGCATTGGTGCTTACTTGGTTTGTGATCACGTTGAGGTGAAGGCATGGTTGTAGCAAAGCCCAAGACGATCCAGGTGACCACTCGCCTGACGATGGATATTGCTGAGATCGCTGAAAACACAACGGTGTTGCGGTCTTTGGATTGGGATCGCGATCGCTTCGACATCGAGTTTGGTCTCAAAAACGGCACAACCTACAATTCCTTCATTATTCGCGGTGAGAAGACTGCCCTCGTTGACTCTTCCCACGCCAAATTCAAACAGGTTTATCTCAAGGCGCTCCAGGGGGAAATCGATATTCAGCAAATCGATTACCTGATCATTAGCCACACGGAGCCGGATCACAGTGGTCTGGTGGCGGACATTCTGGAGATGAATCCGAACATCATCGTTGTCGGTGCCAAGGTGGCCCTCCAGTTTCTGGATGAGCTGGTCCATCGCCCCTACAACAAGGAAATTGTGAAGAGTGGCCAAAAGCTTGACCTCGGCAATGGCCATGAGTTGGAGTTTGTTTCGGCACCGAACCTACATTGGCCCGACACGATATTTACTTACGATCACAAGACGCAGATTCTCTACACCTGCGATGCCTTTGGCATGCACTTTTGTGACGACTGCACCTACGACGAAGACCTGGAGCTGCTGAACGAAGACTATCTGATCTATTACAAGTGCCTGATGGAGCCCAATGCCCGCTCGGTGCTGTCTGCGCTGAAGCGTGTGGGCAAGCTGCCGGAGGTGAAGCAGATTGCCACGGGTCATGGGCCGCTGATTCAGCACAATCTGACTGAGTTGGTGGGTCGTTATGAGGAGTGGAGCAAGAACAAGGCTAAGGCTGAGAAGACGGTTGCTTTGTTCTATGTGTCTGACTATGCGGACAGTGAGCGGTTGGCGAAGGCGATCGCCCAGGGCATTGGCAAGACGGGGGTGGTTGTGGAGACGATGGACCTACGCGTGTCAGATTTGTCGGAAGTGCGTGTCTTGACGGAGTTGGCTTCGGGCATTGTGATTGGTATGCCGCCGCGCTCGATGAAGGAGTTGACCCAGGCGCCTCTGAGTACGATTTTGGCCTCTGCGGGGAAGAAGCAAGCCTTTGGTTTGTTTGAGACGGGGGGGGATGAGGACGAGGCGGTTTATCCCATCCGCGCCACGTTGCAGGAGGCGGGTCTAAAGGAAGCATTTCCGCCCATTGAAATTGAGGATGCGCCGACGGAGAGCACGTATCAGCTCTGTGATGAGTCGGGGACGGACTTGGGTCAGGTGCTGACGCGGAAGAAGGCGATCGCGAAGATGAAGTCCCTAGACGGCGACCTGGATAAGGCGATGGGTCGTTTGAGTGGTGGTTTGTATATCATCACGGCGAGTAAGGGGGATGCGTCGAGTGCGATGTTGGCGTCTTGGGTGGCCCAGGCGAGTGTGGAGCCGTTGGGGATTACGATCGCGGTGGCGAAGGACCGGGCGATCGAGTCGTTTATGCATGTGGGCGATCGGTTTGTGCTGAATGTCTTAGAAGAGGGAAATTATCAGCATTTGATGCGCCATTTCCTGAAGCGGTTTAAGCCGGGGCAGGATCGTTTTGAGGGGGTGGAGACGCAGCCTGCGCAGAATGGGTCTCCGATTTTGACGGAGGCGTTGGCCTACATTGAGTGTCAGGTGGTGACGCGGATGGAGGGGGATGACCACTGGATTGTGTATAGCTCGGTGGATAGTGGCCGGGTGTCGAGTCTGGATGGGTTGACGGCGGTGCACCATCGCAAGGTGGGTAACCATTACTAAGCGTTAGAGTTTGATTCTGAAAAGCCCTCGATGATTGCATCGGGGGCTTTTGTGTTGGCGGATGCGCTAATCTTGGGGGAGCCAGCCTTTGACTCATCTCTATGACAACTTCTGATTTAGAGAAACAGCTCCTTCAGCTTCCTCCGAAAGATAAGCTCCGAATCATTGAGTTGCTGATCAAGAGTCTAGGTAGTTTTTTGACGGGGAATGACGGAAAAAATTTAAGTACGCGACCTCAAGCACAAAAAGCTGTAGCGTATCCTCAAAAAGCCTGGCCTGAGCTTGTTCAGTCGCTTGCTGGAACCTGGGCCGATTTTCCCAGTCTCCAAGAAATTCGTTCGGATGTTGGGACAGAGAGTCCTTGGGAAAGCCTGTGATTAGTTGAGAGGAGAAATTGTGGCTGATGAAAGACAAACAATTAGAGCTTTTGTCATGTGGAGCCAAGGACATTGTTGCTGATGAAAAGCAATTAGAGGTACTGCTCTCTGGAACTGATAGCTGGACTCTTTGGCGGACAAACAATCCGACTATTCGTATTAATTTGGCTAGAGCTGACTTAAGCAAGGTTAACCTGAGTGGAGCAAATCTAATTGAAGCGAACTTGAGTTATGCAAACCTCAGCTACTCCAATCTGACTGGGGCTTATTTCAACGCAGCAAATCTAATTGAAGCTAATCTCAGCCGAACAAACTTCAGAGGGGCTGACC
>CALIJJ010000272.1 GCA_938017515.1 uncultured Pseudanabaenaceae cyanobacterium | reverse complement strand
AGCTCTTGCACGAATCTGACAGCCGCCCCCATCCCCCGACCCCTTGCCCCCAATGCTGGGGGAAGGGGAGTCAAAAGGCCCCTCTCCCAAGCTTGGGAGAGGGGTTGGGGTGAGGGCCAGAAGATTGATGCAAGAGGTCTAATACGCTACTGAACAATACGATCCTGAATCAACTGCACCAGGGCTCGCATTCCCATGGCCTCACCGCCCTCGGGCCGCCCGGGAAGACTGCGCAGATTCCAAGCCATGAAATCAACGTGAATCCAGGTCACATCCGGCTGGACAAACTCTTGCAAAAAGAGTCCCGCCGTAATCGCACCACCGTAGGAGCCACTGGAGATATTGGACAGATCCGCGATTTTGCCATCCAGCATCGAACGGTAGGGCTGGTGCAGTGGCAACTCCCAAAAGGGGTCATCCACGCTTAGACCTGCTGTCTTCAGGGCAGCGGCGGTGTCTGGATCATTACAGAAAAAGGCCGGTAGCTCAGTCCCCAGGGCCACCCGAGCAGCACCGGTCAACGTGGCGCAATCGATCAAGAGATCCGGCTGATTGCTGCTACCTTCCCACAATGCATCACCCAAGACCAAACGGCCCTCGGCATCGGTGTTATTGTTTTCCACCGTGATGCCCTTACGGGTTGTCATCACATCTGACGGGCGCATGGCGTTGCCATCAATACTGTTTTCGACGGCACCCACGAGGACGCGCAGTCGCACGGGCAAATTCAGCATCGCAATCAGCTTGGCAGCTCCCAGCACCTGGGCCGCACCGCCCATGTCCTTTTTCATCAGCTTCATACCCGCACCGCTCTTCATATTGAGCCCGCCCGTATCGAAGCAAACCCCCTTGCCCACCAACGTCACCTTGGGAGCATCTTCAGGCCCCCAGCTCATATCAATCAGCCGAGGGGCACTGGCCGAGGCCCGACCCACGGCGTGGATCATGGGGTAGTTCTGGGTTAGCAGGTCATCACCAACAATGGTGTTAATCTCCATGCCGTGGTCCGCCGCGAGCGATCGCGCCGCCGCCTCCAGCTCCGCTGGCCCCATGTCATTCACGGGCGTATTGATCAGATCCCGCACCAAAAACGTTGCCGCCGTGGCTGCTTCCACATAGGTGGCATCGGCAGTGGCATCGGACCCTGCGGCCATCACCAACGTTGGCTTGGCTGTATCCTCATCCGAATCCTTTTGCTTGTAGCGATCAAAACGATATTGTCCCAGCTGCCACCCTAAACTCAGAGCCGTCGCCTGCTGAGCATTCAATCCCTCGGGCAAAGCGTAGGCACATGGCGGTAAGCTTTGGGCAAGGCCCGCCAATGTCCAGGTATCCAAAACCTTGGGCTGACCGATCAAAACCGCATCCAGCTCTCCCTTCTCTCCAGGGAGTAAGCAATGACTGCCGGGTTTGGCGGTGAACTGACAGGCTTCAAACCAGGCCTGGCGAGCGCCATAGTCCTGTTGGAGCTGTGCCGCATCCACCAGAATCAGCGGAACAACAGGGCTAGCGGCAGCATTGGACGAAACCATATCAAAACCGGGGCATCAAAACCGGGGCGCAGAACGCTGTTCAGTATAGCCCAGCTCTCAATACGGAACGTTGCAGCACGGAACGTTGCAGCAAAACCCAAAAGGGGCCTGCCCCTGCTCGGTGAAGGGGTTATCACCCCTCATAGGTTCAGAAACACCACGTTATGATTTTTTGCGGCAGAAGGTAAAATCCAAGCGATGTCAGTACAAAAGTAGTAAAAGCTACTTATGCAGCCAACTTCTGCATCCCCTAGGGGCAAGACCAATCGGTGCACAACATAGCAACAGAACCAGTCAGGGATTGAGATGGGCGCAAGCGACAAAGTAGCAGAACCAACAGCAATCAACCCCGCCGCAGCGGATCAGGATGCGATCTCAGAAATCGTCGTCACCGCCGATCAAATGCAAGCGATCGAAAATCGCATCTTCGAGGCAGGGATGCCCGTGGCAGCCCTCATGGAAAAGGTCGCCGGACGCATTGCCCGCCGAATTCAGAGCCTCTACCCCCAGGCTCAGTGTCCCCGCATGGGGGTGTTGGTGGGCCCCGGTCACAACGGTGGCGATGCCCTGGTGGTGGCGCGGGAATTATCGCTTCAGGGCTATCAGGTGGCAGTGTGGTCTCCGCTGGCCCACAAGCAAAAAGAACTGACCGCCTCCCATGCGAACTACGTCAAAAGTCTTGGAGTTCACTGGATTGAAGAAATTGCCGAATTCACCCCCCCAGATCTGTGGATCGATGGTCTGTTTGGCTTTGGCCTGACCCAAAACATCAAAGGTGCTGTTGCCGGGGGCATTGAGTGGATCAACCGCAGCAATCGCCCGGTCATCAGCATCGACTTGCCCTCGGGCATCCACACGGACACCGGCATCGTCATGGGCACCGCCCTGCGGGCTGAACGCACCCTCTGCCTCGGCCTCTGGAAGCTGGGACTGATCCAGGACATTGCCCTCGAACATGTGGGCCATGTGGAACTGATCCCCTTTGATATTCCCAAGGCAGACATTGAAGCAGTCCTGGGGGACGAGCCCGCCGTGCGACGACTGAGCAAGGCCAGCGCCATCAAAACCCTGCCCTACCCCACCACCCTCTCCACCCACAAATATCGCCGTGGGCATATGCTGCTGATTGCGGGCTCCCACAAATACCGGGGAGCGGTACTGCTGGCGGCCATGGGTGCCCGGGCTAGCGGCGTCGGCATGCTCTCCATTGCCGTGCCCGAGTCCATGGCCGTGGAGGTGTCGGCCCAGGTGCCTGAAGCGATCATTTTGAGCTGCCCGGAGACAACGCTGGGGGCGATCGAACGCTTACCCGACGATGTCAATCCCGATAGTTTCCAGGCCGTGGCCTGCGGCCCAGGCCTCAGCCTGGAGCCCGTGTCGGTGATGGACCAGGTGCTCAAAACGCGACGTCCCCTGGTTTTGGATGCCGACGGCCTCAATCTTTTGGCACGACGCAATGCCGTCAAAACCCTACGGGCGCGCAAAGCTTTGACCGTCCTCACGCCCCATCCCGGCGAATTTGAACGACTGTTTCCCGATGAAGTCGAAACCGGCGCACCGGCCTATTCCCTGGCGCGGAAGGTGGCTGAGATGTGTGGGGCGATCATTGCCCTCAAGGGAGCCCGCATGGTGGTGTCGAGGCCCCAGGGTCCATCCTGGGTCAATTCAGATAGCTCACCAGCCCTGGCTCGGGGTGGCAGTGGGGATGTGCTGACAGGGTTAATGACGGGACTGATGGCGATCGCCGCTGCCCAGATGCAAGATCCTGAAACGGTGGTCAAAACAGCAGTGTGGTGGCATGCCCAGGCAGGCATCTACGGCGAGAAGCAACGCTCGGTATTCGGGGTGGATGCTTGGACCCTAAGCCAGTTGCTGGTCCCCGCACTCCAAGAGAGCCTAAAACCTTAACTCACAGACTGGAATCACAGACTGGACTTACCTGGGGGCTAGGCGATCGCGGAGATAGACAGTGCCTTCCTCCACAAAACCTTGCCCTACAAAGTCCTGTCCCACAAACAGTCTTGCCCTACAAACACTAAAGGAGATGCTCTTTGCGAGACATCTCCTTTGGTGTTTTATTTTCCAAGGCTCGCCTGGGCAATGATCCCGCTGGAGTGAGGCGGCCAAAATCTAGCCCGCATGATCAATACGGTGTGGATTAATTCTCGGTTCCGAGCAAAATCCAGCTTTAGCTCAGCAAGCGTCCCCAAATCCTCAGGGGCAATAGAATAACCGCAGCACCGACCAGTTCAAGCCCAATTTGAAATGAAGTAGGCATCGTCACAAAGCCACCAAGCAACAGCAAGAAACCTGCCGCTAGGGCTGCAATCACCGGAATATCATCGGACTGCCGCAATGCAATCCAGATGATCCCAAGCCCAATTGAAACGAGTAGAAGATACATTTGCGTCCTCACGCCCCATACGGGCTTCAATTGTTTCTATACCTATCGCAGAATCTTGACACTGAGGGAAGATAAGTCATGAAACGTTGGGACAGCGGCTATTCCACCGCAATCCGCTCAATGGTTTAGCTTATTTCTTATCTTTTCTTCATGAATAGCATCTAACCTACCCTTGTCTTTGTAAAGCAAAATGTATCGTCCCCAACACTCGAAAAAACTCTTGGAAAAGTATAAGTTTGCCGTCGATTGTCTTGGGTTCTAGGGCCAATTGCGCGATGATGAAAAGGCGCGAGCCTAGGCTCCAATTCACCGATTCCTAAGCCCATCAGCTTATTCCAGAGTCGGATCAACGAATGGAGTTATCGGCGACCCACTGCATCTACCCTCATCATTTCAGCGCCCCGATGGAGACTCGCCTTTGCTACCAGGTTCTTGAGTTACAGCCTGGTATTTCGCTCATAGAGTTGCGACAAGCCTACAAAGACCTGGTTCAGGTCTGGCACCCCGATCGCTTCTCCCATAATCCCCGTCTCCAGGCCAAGGCTCAGGTCAAAATGACCGAGCTGAATCATGCCTACGACACGTTGAAGCCCATTTTGGAACAACGCGATCGCCTGAATTGCTCTGGTCACGGTTATTCCGGCCCGGAATATTCTGGCTTCAGTGCCAAGGCCAGTTCCCCAGGCCCCGCAACCGACGGTCGCACCGCCCAAGCATCCCCCCCCTCTGTTCGAAGTCATCCATCATGGAACCAAACGCGAGCATGGGGCCAAACGCGGGGAATGCGACGGCATCGCAATCGCTTTTCCCTGCGCTGGTATTTCACAATCCTGGGCATGAGCTTACTGGTCATGCTCTGTTTGCTGGCCCCTTTTCTGATTGCCTATGTCATCGCCCAGCAGCCCGGACTCTTTTTACTGCCCGTCGTGGCACTGGTGAGTCTCTGTAGCTATCGCTATCTGGGCGTACGCTCCTGAGCTTGCTTAAACCGGTCACCTGGCTCGCACCAGTCACGGGATGAAACCCTGTTGCTCACCCAGGAGACTGACTCAAATTGGCTTCTGGCTAGACAGTTTCCTACGGAATGGGGTTGTCCAACAGGTCGGAGATTTGAATGGTGCTCCGAGGCTTCTCAGCGGTTGCAGGCACGGTCTGCTGACTGGCGGTGTAGAGCACTTTGGCATCCCCTGCATCAACAAAGACGTCCTCTTCCGCCACGCTTGCTTTGTAAATCAAATTACCGTCGTCCACTTCCAAGATGACTCGGTGAGGTGCTTCTCCTGCATAGGTTTCAGCAGCGGCGATCGCCTCTTGCAAGCTTGCCGTCGCAAAGGTTTTGAGCATGGCAGCGGCTTCTAGGGCAGCCCGTTGGTCGGGATTCGGTAGGTCAGTAATCTCTTGGGTACCGACAATGGCGCCATCTAGGGCATTGATGGCGATCGCCCGAGTCCCAATTTCGATACCAATCAAGGGCTTCTCAACATCCCCAAAGAAGGTAATGCTGCGGGCCTGTTCAACATCCTCAGACACTTCACCCACCTGCTCCAGAGCATCGCTGAGACTGACCTGCGCGGCCTGCTGAAGCTTCATCGTCGCAGCATCAATGGCTTGATCATCAGCGGGGTCTGGGGCAACAGCAGCATCATCTTCAACTGCATCTCCCTGTTCTGGCGCTTGCTCCTCTTCCCCTGTAGCTGACTCTATATCTGACTCTGTACCTGATTCACCCAGATCAGCCTCACCCAGATCAGACTCCTCAGCATCCATGGGCTCCTCAGCATCCACGGGCTCTTCTGCATCCATCGCATCTTCAGCATCGGACTCGGCAGCATCCATGGGATCTTCAGCGGTCACGGAATCGTCAGAGTCCATAACAGGCTCTAGATCCGATGCCTTGGGTAAGTCATCAGTGGGCAAGACATCCGTGGGCAAGACATCCGTAGGCAGGACATCATTCAGCACTGAATCGTCTAGAGAGGGAATTTCGAGCGAGGGTTCCTCCAAAGGCAGGGCATCTTTGGCAGACTCCTCGGCAGCCAGGACCCCGTTCGGTTCTGCCCCCTCTCGCAGCTGCCCTGCCACAGCCATGCTGCCCCCAAAAAACGTAATCAGAAGCGTTGTGAGCACCAGTTGGCTTTGTTTTTTCATCGGTTAAACATCCTCGACGTGAACATTCCTGAGTTTGGAATAGTTCAAATTTAGAGATAAAAGGTAAAGAAGCGGGCAAGGCTATTTCTGGTCTGAATCAAGGTCAAGTATTAAAGACCATAGCCAAGTATTAAAGAACACATTCATTGCCAGATTTCGGCATTTTTGTAGGCATTTTTGAGGCAATCAGGACCCATCAAACGAGTTCAAATAAGGCGATTTAGTGTGAAGATGATGGCTCGCTTTGAGATGGAAGCCGCGCAGTAGGACTCGATGGAGCTGGACCATGGGCTGGGCTGCGGTGCAAGCCATAGACTGCCAAGCCATCGCCTGAATTGAAGAGACTGTCATCACGGGACGGGGGAGGACATATTCCTCCGCCTCGGTGCTTTACATAAGCTTTAGCAATCGTGAAATCCTTCCAAAATTGTATTTCCGGTTACACCGTAAATCTACAGAACTGGTTAGAGCGAGGGGGCAATTATACGGATTTGCATCGGATCCGTTCTCAAAACCCACCTGCCAACCGGATTGATATTTCAATCTTGGTTACGCTTGCCTTGGCAATACTTGCTAAGACAACTATTCCGCAGCACTCGCATTGGCATCTCAACTCAGGCCTCTTCTCTGTCCATGTCGCAAGACCTCAACAACACTCCGCCTCTCAGTCGTCAAGTGCTCTTACAACTTGACTGGCTGACTCAAATTTGGGCAACGGGAGCAGCCCCGTCTGCTCCCGTTCAAGCCACCCTCGATCACTTGGCACAGTTTCGACGATGGAGCGCCCACCGCTGGAGTCTGAAGCATCCTCGGCTCCGGGCTCACCGTTGGGTCGCGGATTGTCTAGCGCGCAAACTGGGAGAACAGCAATTTGCAGTGCTGATCGAGCTGATGGATGCTGCGGCCCAAATTCCCAGCAACGGCAGTGCAGAAGAGTTGGGCATTGCTCTACGCTATCTAAATGCCCTAGAGCAATGTGCGCTGACCCAAAACGTAACGCAGCAGTGGCAGACTCAACCGCGTTTTTGCATGTTATTGAAGTTGGTGGCCCAGGTGCCGGGGCGATCGCAGCTGCCTGCCCCAGATGACATCCGTAGCCACCTCAATAGCCTCTTCCGTGAACCCAATCCGCAAATCCAGGCCATGAGCTTGTTTTTGCTGCATCAGTTTAGTTTGACAGAGGGCAAAGCCCAAGCCACCCATCTACTTTCTCGTCGTCTCCAGCTAGAGCCCCTCCTAGCGCAGGTGGCCCGAGCCATTGTCAATGCACCGGAGGAAGCGGTGGATATCGAAGACTGTCCAGCCCTCCTAGAGCTGTTGGCCCAGGAATTAGAGGCTGCGGATCTCGCCTCCCTCAATCCCCCATCAACAGCGCCGACGCCGACGGATGAGCCGACTCCAGGACCAGATGCAGCGACTCCAGAAGCAAAGACTCTAGAACGCAATAACGAAACCGAGGAGGACCAGGCACCAGACAAAAGCAGAGACGATGATGCCACGGACGAGCCAGAGTTTCCAAACTCAGACAATGGACGACGCTCCTAGGGTGACGACGCTCCTAGGGCGACTTTGGCAAGTTGGCACCTTCCGTGTTCGCCTGGGTCAAATCGACAGCAGTAATGTCTGCCCCTTCCAAATCGACATTGCTGAGATCCGCCCCCGCAATCACAGCCCCCGTCAAGGATGAGCCCGTCATCGTGGCTCCGGAGAGGTTAGCATCGGTCAAATTGGCATTGGTCAGCGTGACATCGGTCATCACGGCACCGCTGAGATCTGCACCGGTTAAGTCAACCCCGTCGAGCGATGCGCCCTGGAAATTTGAGCCCTGGAAATTCGAGCCAGAGAGGTTACTACGGCTGAGCTTGACACCGGACAGATCCGTATCGGCCAAACTGCTATTGGTTAGGTCACAGTCAAGACATTCGCGCTGCTGCATGAGCTTGAGCACCAAATCTTGATTGTCCGCAGGAGGGCTCGCGCAGGAGGCAAGAGATAGAGCGGCGGTGGTGGCGATCGCCCAAGGAGAAAACCGACGGAACGATACCAAAAAGAAGCCTGAGGAAGTCAGCATAGGTCTGGGGAAAGGTGATGGAATTCGGGTCATTCGCACATACCCATTCGCTTCAAATTTAGCCTGTAATGGGGCTGGCTTGGCGCAATGACTGGCTCACGCTGTTTCTATTGCCGCAGATTGAGATTATTTCTGATTTATAAACAGTACCCGCGCGGGTATTGGAGAAATGCTGGTGGAGTCGCCACACTAAAAGAGTGTTCGGGCCGAAGTTTGTCGTTGTTGGCAACCCGCTCAGATTTCTAGCCCGCCGTTATCTCGTCCATTATTCTATCCCTCAGGAGCGCTCCCTCGGAGCGAAACAATCATGGCAGAAGGAAATGTCGCGGTTACCACCATTACGATCTTAAAACTCGGCTCACGCGGTGCCGAAGTGACCGATTTACAGCATCTGCTCCTGGCACGCGGAGGGGCTCACATCGTTGATATGGGACCAGTTGATGGCATCTTCGGTGAGCGCACGCGGGCGGAAGTGAAACGCTTTCAGGAGCATCAAGAGACGCGCAGGGACGGTGTCGTCGATCAGCAAACCTGGGAAGCACTGGCCAGCGCACGAGAGTGGCCCCATCAAATTGCGGGACAGTTTATGAGTCGGGGGCATCAGGGTGAAAACGTGCGGCGTTTGCAGCGTGGACTCAAGGCTCATAGCCTTTATCGGGGCGCGATCGACGGTGACTTTGGGCCCATGACCCATCGGGCTGTGGTGGAATTGCAAGCGCGGCGCTCGGAGTCCAATGACCAAGGCATTGTTGGTCCGATGACATTTATGGGTGCAACGACCTAGCCTCTGGGCTGTTGTCTCTGGGCTGTTGTCTCTGGACTGTTGTCTCTGGGCTTTTGTCTCTGGGCTTTTCGGCCATCGTCCCCCGATTTCACCAGCAGGCTTACGGGTGGGGATTAGGCGCCATTACATCCATCCATCGGACATCCGCCAGCTGGCTCGGGTCCACGTTTTGAATGGACCGGAATATCTGCTCAGTCCTGCCAGGGTCCTGCAATTCCCATTGGGCCAGCATTTCCTTGATGCTGACTCTCGCCGTTTTCTGAGAGCCACAGAGATTGCATGGAATGATGGGAAACTCGCGGTAGCGGGCGTAGCGGGCGATGTCCTTTTCGGCGCAGTAGGCCAGGGGACGGATAACGACGTGCTGGCCGTCATCGGTGCGTAATTTCGGCGGCATGGCCTTGAGCCTGCCACCGTGGAACATGTTGAGGAAGAGCGTTTCCACCATATCGTCCCGGTGGTGGCCCAGGGCAATTTTGGTGGCGCCTTCTTCAGCAGCAACGCGATAGAGCACACCTCGGCGCATGCGGGAACAGAGGCCGCACATGGTTTTGCCTTCAGGGATGACGCGGGTGACGGTGCTGTAGGTGTCTTGCTCGACGATGCGGTAGGGAACGCCGACGGATTCGAAATAGGCTGGTAGGACATGCTCGGGGAAACCGGGCTGCTTTTGGTCCAGATTGACGGCGAGGATGTCGAAGTGGACGGGCGCTTTTCGTTGTAGCGACATCAGCAGCGCCAGCATCGTGTAGGAGTCTTTGCCGCCGGAGAGGCAGACCATGACGCGATCGCCCTCTTCAATCATCCCGTAATCTTCAATGGCACGGCCCACATTTCCCCGCAGTTTGGCCTCCAGCTTCTTCGCATTTTTGGACGGCAGGGGCTTGGGGGCCGTGGAGGGACGAGAATCGGAGGTTTGAACCGGAGTGGGGGCCATGGAGGAAAGTTACAAGCGCCAGTGTCTTGCCATTCTAACGAGTGCCCTGCCATTTTAAGAGGAGACGACGGCCTGACTGATTTGAGCTTTGCCGTAAGCCCCAGATTTTTTATTGGACAAGTTGGATTTTGTGGCCGCCTGGGTCAATTTGTGCTCGACCTGTACTGCCAAGAAACTGGCCGCAGCCGCGATCGTATCAGCGTCTTCCTCACGCCAAACTTGAGCCTCGGCATGGCCCACCAGTAAGGCACCATGAATTTTTCGATGGGCGATCGGAGCTGCAATCAAAGACTTCGCCCCTGGCATCAGGGGTTCGTGTTGGCGGCTCTGCGCCGTGTCACTGACCCGAATGTCGCGGCCTTCTTCCATCGCTCGGCCACAAAGCCCTTCACCGGCGTCGAGCTTCCAACCTTTCCCCACCGCATCCCCTGCAGCCACCACCACCTTGTAGGAAGACGACCGTACCTTGAGCGCAATCACCACGCTGGTCGCCCCAAAGATATCCAGCAGAATCTGCGCATTTTCTTGCAGCAACAACATCAGGCTCCCGGCAGAGAGCTGGGAGAGAGACTGTAAAGCGTGCAACTGACTCCAGCGTCGCTGTCCCTGAACCTTGGAGGCTTCCAGTAAGTCCACCATGCGACAGCTCATTTCGCTGATGTGCATGTTTTGTTGGGCATAGTTGCGCTGGGCAAGGGGCTGAAAGGGTCTCTCCATCACTTGAGACATCAGCAGTGAAATGCGCTCAATCACGGCGGCATCGTAGGACCAAATCGCATCGAAGCGCCGCCCTTTGGTCAGGGCATCCTGTTGTCCTGGCTCTTCTCGGGCAATCAGTGTCGCCCAAAAATCGGGGGTATCGACCAAGAGAAACCATTCCAAGGCGAGGGGGGATGTGGGCGATAGTTCAATGAACTCAATCCCTGGAATGCTCGGGGGTTCGCAGTCAGCAATTCCAAACACGTACACTCGGCGACAGATCGCGCCTAGGCGACTGTAACGTCTGAGCTGCTCGGGAAAGTGGGAGAAACGCTGGAAGCCAGCAAAGAAGTCTGCCGGTAACCGATGCTGAATCACCTGATCCTCAATTTGATGACTGATGACGTTCATCATTGGCACACTATTGAGGCGCCTCAAATTGTCATACTGGCTCTCAATGGAACGAAAGAGGGAGATGCCCATAATGGAAGTTGCTACCCAGAGACTCAAATAGGGACAAGCTGCATTCATCACCCTGCGGATCAGCAATGCGTTGACTCAGCAGGCAATTAAGCTGCGTATATTTCCCATTATCCCTGGCAGGATTAACAGCCATCTAAGAAACGTTAATTTCAGCAAACTTATTTAACATGGACATTGATTGATTCTAAATACGGTGATCGTCTCATGTCACTAGAGCATGCCACCCGAGTCTGCTTCCAGACTCACACCGCCACGTAGGAGACAACGACATCGTGGAGCTGGTCGCGTTCGCGGAACTGGGCGATCGCCTCCTCAATCACAGGTGGTTTTCCTGTCAGCATGATGACCCGTTCGCGATCGCTCTCGGCAATGGTTTCCAGGCTGTAGTTATCGGTTCCATCGGGCATCGGGGCATCGGGGGGGAGTTTGGCCACGGCGATCGCCCGCAGCCGCTCATCTTCAAAGTGGTACGCATCCACCCCAGAGACACAGGACAAGCGCTCCAACGTCCGCAGCAACAACGCCTGCTTGGCTTCGGTGGCGTGGAAGCTGAGGATGAGGCGACCCTTGTCGGGCGAGCTGGCATCGATGCCGCTGCCCAGGGCCCCTTCGAGGGAGACGCCGCGATTGGAAAACACGGCTGCTGCTGCGGTGAGGGTGCCGGGTTGATCCAGGGCACGAACCACGAAGACCCAGCGCTGACTGTTTTGGGTGTCGCCTGGGGTATCGCTCCAGCTCTGATCTCGCGTTGAATCAGCCATGGCTCAGCTCCTCCTTCAGGCGCATGTTCAGTTGCGTGGCCATCCGCTCCATCAGGTCGGCTTCTTCGGCCCAGAGTTGCAGTGGCACCACTTGCTTCCAGCCAAAGGGAGAGACGACAATGGGGACGCCGAAGGGCGTGCGTAGGCCGTAGAATTCGCCATCGAGCTGAACCTGGCCGGAGACCACGGACTCGCGGCCTTCTAGCAGGGTTTGCAGCAGATCGACGGTGACGTTGGCCGTGGCGGAGATGGTTTTGGCACCGGAGAGGTGGGTGACGAAGGGCTTGAGCACGACGCGCAGGTCCGGCGGCAGGCTGTCCACGTAGCGGTAGGCGCGGGGGATATCGCCCTGCTGGATGTGGGCCATGACGGCCTGCTTTTCTTCGGCAACGGCCTCGGGGAAGCTGCTGATGGAGCGGCCTTGCTGGAGTCGTTTGCGGGCGTAGCGCAGTTCGTCGGGGGTCATGCCGTGGATTTTGACGCTGCTCCAGAGGGGGACCATGCCGGGGCCGTGTTCGCCGACG
>CALIJJ010000271.1 GCA_938017515.1 uncultured Pseudanabaenaceae cyanobacterium | reverse complement strand
CGCGTATTCGGCGTAGTAGATTTCATCAAAGATGAGGAAGTTGAAGCGATCGAGGCCCCATAGCCGTAGCGCTAAGGCCACTAGGAATAATGACCCAAGGCTGAGGGAAAACCAGTATCGCCGCAGATATCTCATCGGGCTAGTGTAGCTGAAGAACCCCGATCTTTGTTTCAGTGTTGAAATCTCAACAGATCACCATTCACAGGGCATCGTTGATTAGACCTCTTGCATGACTCTGCTGGCCCTCTCCCTAAAATCCCTCTCCCAAGCGTGGGATGGGGGCGGCTTTGGGTTTCGTGCAAGAGGTCTATTGACGCTTAGAAAGCCACCACGGCACGGTAGCGCGCTTTGTTGTCACGCACATGCTGCAAGGCTTGATTGATCTCTGTCGCCTTGAACTGCTCACACATCGGCGTAATCTTGTGAGCTGCGCAGAAGGCCAGCATCTCCGCTGTGTCAGAGGGCGAACCAGCTCGGCCACCGACGACGCGCTTTTCGCTCACAATCAGCGGAAACGGCATGACTTGAATCTGGCTGTCTGGAATGCCGCAGATAATCAATGTGCCTTCCGGGGCCAGGGCATTGATGTAGTCGTTCCAGTTGACGTCCGCTGAGACGGTGGAAATAATCACGTCAAAACGGCCTGCTGCTTGGCTCAGGGCTTCGGGGGATTCTTTGGTGGCAATGAAATCCGTTGCACCGAGTTCGCGGGTTTGTGTTTCCTTAGATCGCGTCGTGCTCAGGCCGGTAACCTGTGTTCCCATTTTGGCAAGGAACTGTACGGCTAGGTGGCCGAGACCGCCGACGCCTAGGACTGCGGTCTCCATCCCGGCGCGCACACCGTAATGACGAATGGGAGACCAAACCGTTGTGCCTGCACACATGAGGGGGCCTGCAAGGGAAGCATCGAGGTTGTCTGGAATAGGGACAGCCCAGTTGGCATTGGCCCTGACGCGCTCGGCCCAGCAACCGTTGCGCCCGATGATGGTTTGCTCGACCTCACCGGCATTGAGGCAAAGGTGCTCTTTGCCGACGCCGCAGTTTTTGCAGTGGTCGCATGACCCTGACTGCCAACCGACACCGACGCGCTGACCGATGCGATCGCCTGAGACCTGCGAGCCCACGGCGACAATCTTGCCAATCGCTTCATGCCCTGGAACAAAGGGATAGCTCGACATTCCCCACTCGTTATCGATCATGGAAATGTCGCTATGACAGATGCCGCAGTATTCGACTTCGACTTCGACCTGATCAGCACCGAGCTGGCCGGGATCGTATTCAAAGGGCTCCAGTGGTTCGCCTTTTGCTGGGCAAGCGTAGCCTTGAATCATGGTCATATAGTGATACGAAATCGCTCAAAAGCCTTGATTTCCCATAGTATCCAAGACCCAAATAAATGGTTGCGATATCAAGAAAAGATACAAATTAGAAAAAATCAGTTTTGCTGAGGGTGTCAGTTCTATACAGCGATTAGCAGTAGAAATCAGCTCTCAACGTCAATCAGAACGAGTGATTAAAACGGGAAAACCTTCGGGGTTAGCAGTACCGTAATCAACCAGAAGATCATATTCAATGGCAGACCCACCCGAATGAAATCGCTAAAGCGGTAGCCACCGGGTCCGTAGACCATCAGATTGGTTTGATAGCCAATCGGCGTGGCAAAGCTAGCCGACGCCGCAATCATGATGGCGATCGCAAACGGCATGAAATCCACCCCCAAATTCTGCGACACCGCCAACGCGATCGGAAACACCAATGCCGCCGCCGCATTGTTCGTAATCGCCTCCGTCAGCACCATCGTCACACCATAGATCAGCGCCAACGCCAGCCAGGGATTCGTTCCGGCAAAGCCCATCATGAGCTCCGCCATGCCGCTGGCTGCCCCGGTCACCTCCAGTGCCTTGCCCATGCTTAGAGCCGCCGCAATTACCAGCAGGACCGGCCATTCAATCCCCCGCAAGGCCCGATCCACCGCGCAGCACTGGGTCACCACCATCAGTAATGCAGCGAGCACCGCCGCATGGAGCATGCTCAACGGCGTCAGGGTCACGAGGCCCACCATGGCAACCAAAATGCCCAGAGCTAGGGGAGCCTTTTGGTGACGCAGGGGTTCGGAGTTGGGTACACCACTAATCAAGTAGAAATCGCGTGAGTCCCGTTGGGTATCGAGAAAGGAGGGGTGCGCTTCCAGCAGCAGCGAGTCACCCGCCTGCAAGCGGATATCACCAATCTTGCCCTGGAGACGCTCACCGTTGCGGGCTACGGCCAGCACCACGGCGCTGTAACGTTTGCGGAAGCGACCGGCGCGGATGGTTTGTCCGCGAATCGGGCAGGTGTTGGAGACCACGGCTTCCACGAGGCAACGCTCGGTGGGGTCTACTTCTAATTTGAAAATTTGGTCTGTGGCGGGCTGCAAACCGCGCATTTTCTTCAGGTCCACGATGGAATCCACCATGCCCATGAAGACGAGTTGATCCGCTTCTCGCAGGCGTTCCTGGGGACCAACGGCGGGGAACACCCGACCATCGCGAATAATCTTACCCAGGTAAAGCCCTGGCAAATTACGCAACCCGGCCTGCTGAATGGTTTTGCCCGAGAGGGGGCTGCCGGAGGCCACGACCATTTCGACGGTGTATTGGCGAACGTCGTCCTGCTCGCTGATGGCCCCTTTGCGGCTGGGCAACAGCCAGCGCCCCGCCGTTAGCAGATAGATACAGCCTACGACGGCGCAGGGAAAGCTCACCCGCGTGATGTCGAACATGGAGAGACCGGCTCCGCCCGTGTGCTCAATCAACAAGCCGTTGACGACGAGGTTGGTGCTGGTGCCGATGAGCGTGCAGACGCCCCCGAAGATCGCCGCGTAGCTGAGCGGGATCATGAGTTTGGAGGGGCTGATGCGCAGTTTTCTGGCCCAGTCGCTGACGACGGGGACGAACATGGCCACCACGGGAGTGTTGTTCAAAAAGGCGCTCATGCCGACGACGGGGAAAATCAGCCGCACCATGGCGGCGGTGAGTCCCTTGGGTAGACCTAAGAGGTATTGAGAAATCCAGATCAGGCCCCCGGTTTGCTGGACCCCGGCGATCACGACGTAGAGAACGGCGATCGTGACCATGCCGGGGTTGCTGAATCCGGCCAGGGCTTCTTCGGTGCTGAGGACGCCGCTGACGAGGAGAACGGCGAGGCCCCCAAGGAAGACGGCTTCGGTGGGAAGCCGGGTGAAGGCGTTCAGCGCTAGGGCAAGGAGGGAGACGGCGATCGCCACCCCCCCCTGCCAGCCAAAACTCATGCTGCCTGCGACTGCTGCGATCGCGACCAAAATTCCTCCCAGTGCTAACCCCCAGGATATCGATCGGGGGGTCGTTTTACGGAAGGCATTTTTGCGGAAGCGGGGCTCCTGTGTGGCGAATGCCTGCTTTTGCTTTGAGCCGAACGGCCGACGTCGTTTGGGTAACGTCTCCGCTGACGGTTGCATAACCGGAGCTGTGGCGGATGGAGGCTTGGATTCTGGGTGGGGGAAAGATTGAGCAGACTTCAGGTCTTGCATGGACGATGGCCTCTTGGAGCCATAAAGAGCAGACGCAATCAAAATTGTATCTTGCTTGAATTGAAATACAGGTAGGATTTACGTAGATACCGTGTTTTCCCGTTGATCTTTAAAGCAAGTATAAATTTTCACTCTCTGCGCGATAAGTATGGCTAACGAGATGGCATGCGGAGGTTGGAAGGTGCAGGATTTGAAGGTGCTGGAAACGATGCGAACTCTCCTGTTGGAGCATAATTTTCTATTTCGAGGTCTGGATGCGGCGTTGTTGGATGAGGTGTTGGCGGAGGTTACGGATGTCTCCGTGGGATCAGTGTCGGCGGCGTTGGAGTCGGCGGAATCGGAGCCGACGGATCTGGGTGCTTCAGAAGGATTGATTCGGGAGAAGCTCTATTCCAGTCGCCCCATTTACACGGCGTTTCGTCCGGGGATGTCGTTGGACTATCTCTATGCGATTGTCTCGGGGGGGCCGGTGGTGGTGCGCAGTACGCCGCTGGACCGGGTGATTGCGATGACGTATCCGGGGGGCTGTTTTGGGATGCAAAATTTGGCCTTCAGTCATGGGGCGGTGGACCGGGGGTTCCCGAGTCAGGTGGAGGCCTATAAGACGACGGATATTCTCAAGATTCCGGTGGCGGTGGTGGAGGCGCTGTATCGGGCGGATGGGGCGTTCCGCGATCGCTATGCTCTTCTTTTTGAGCTACGGGATAAGTTTCAATACCACTTGCTCAATTGCAGTACGTATCCACCCCAGGCGGTGGCGGCGTTGTTGCGGGCGTTGGTGTACCAGGAGCGATCGTTGGGGATGCAGCCGAGTCCGAAGCCCAAGGCGGGATCGGCGTTTCAGTTCGATTTGCCGGTGGATCTGATTGCCCGAGCCTGTCAGCTCAACCATCGTACGGTGGAGCAGGTGCTGAAGGGGATGGGCAAGGTGGGGCTGATTGAGAAGGTGAAGGGGAGTGATTGCGATCGGATTACGGTGGTTGATCCGGAGGGCTTGAAGGAGGTCTATGGTGCCACACGGGACAAGGTGGCCTGGTGGCCATTGAAATAGACGCCGGATACCCCTGTAGGGACGAACCGCGTTCGTCCCTACGGTTGTTGGGTATTGCGTTGGGTTTCTTCTTGTTCGCGGACCTTTTTGAGGACGGCGGTGACGATTTTGCCGCCGGGGATTTCTTCGATGGCGGCTTCGCCTGCGGTTTGGGTCAGCTCGACGATGCGCTGTAGGCGGGTGGGTGGCAGAGCTTTGCGGATGTGGTCGGCTTTTTCGTCTTCGGTGGCGAGAGGATTATCTTTGGCAAGTTGAATCAGCAAGTCCTTGATTTCTTCGGCAGCTTCGGCGGGTTTCTTGGGTTCGGGGTTGTTGGTGACGTAGTTGGTTCCCTGGTAGACAGTGCCGCCTGTGATCTCGTTCTGAGAATTATTGCCACCGTAGTTGTTTTGGGTGAAGTTAGCCATTTTTTCAGGTGCCTCTTGGTAGGTTTGGTTGGGAAGGTTGAGGGATAGGTTGAATTGGTTGCCACGGAAGGGGGGTTCTGGGCCGCCCTCACGATCAAAGCGACTGCCCTCGCTAATGTTGAACAGCAACCGCTGAACGTTGACGCTCTCGTAACTCAGTTCGCACTCCACTTCGTAGCGTTTGCGGCTGATGCGGCGTTCGAGGTCGCTGAGTTTGTAAAGGTGAGGGGTTTGGCTGCCGTCGCATTCGGGGCAATTGCAGGGGATGAATTCTTCGACTTGGATGCGGGGGTAGGTGCTGTGGATCTTGTAGATTTCGCGGCGGATCCAGTCGAGCAGGGTCTTTTGTTGGGCACCGGAGACGCGGATGGTGAGTTCGCTTTTGTTGTAGTTTTCGATGACTTCGGCGCGGGCGTTGCCGTGGCGGAGGATGACGCCGGTTTTCCAGACGAAGCCGATCGCCCTCTCCCCCGGTCCCTCTCCCAATCCTGGGCGAGGGGAGTCAGAATCGGCCCTCTCCCCCGACCCCTCTCCCAATTTTGGGAGAGGGGAGTTCGGGTC
>CALIJJ010000270.1 GCA_938017515.1 uncultured Pseudanabaenaceae cyanobacterium | reverse complement strand
TTAGGAAGTTAAGCTGAAGCAATCCATGGGAAATCAAAGCCAAATCGAACGATTCAGCAAGGAATCGCTCGTCCATGAGCACAATGACCTTCGATTCTAAAATTCATCTCGACGACACCGCCTGGGCCATTCTCCAAGCGCTCCAAACTGACGCCAGATTGTCCTACGCACAACTCGGGCGACGGGTGAACCTATCCGCTCCAGCGGTGGCAGAACGGGTTCGGCGTTTGGAAGAAGCGGGGGTCATTATGGGCTATCGGGCTATCGTCGATCCAGCCAAGTTAGGCTTTGGCTTACGGGCCTTAATGGACCTGACAACGACTCCCCAGCAGTATCCTGAGGTGCTGAGGCAGCTAGAAGCGATGCCTGAAATTCGTAGCTGTCACCATGTCACGGGTCAGGGCTCATTTCGGGTGGAGGCGATCGCCACGTCCATGCTCCATTTGGAACAGGTGATTGAGCAACTCAGTCAGTTTGGGCAGACTGCGACTGCGATCGTCCTCTCCACACCGCTGAAAAAATCTGATTTTGAACGCCCTTCAGCCTAATTCCAAACACCTAATTCCAAACGCCTAGTTTCAAACGCCTAATCCCGCTGCAACAGCCAGATTCCGCTATAGGTCATGCCTGAATCATCAGGTTGTACCAGCAAGAAATGTAGACCCTGGGCTTTGAGCTGTCGTCGTTGGAAGCGCCGCGCCGCAATGGCGATTTCTTCATCCTCAAACGTTGCCAGGACCCAGCGCTCCGCTAGCCCCGCTTGGAGAATCACACCGTCGGGGGACCCCGGAATATAGTGAAGCGCGAAGGGACGAATGCTCAAGATCCATCGCGCTAGCTGCATGGAGGCTCGGCCCCCTTCAATAATCACCCCAGGAATGGGGGTGGTGGACTTGATGCCAAGGCGTAGGGGCGATCGCATCTCCGGCATCTCAATAACGGGAATGGGACGATTCTGAAACGCCGCTTCGATTTCTCCTGCGGGCAGTGCTGCGAAGCGCCAGCGATCGCCCTGCAACCGCTCCGGAAGGGGCTGAGGCGGCATCTCCTGAATGGCAACAGGATCCCAATCCGGCTGATCAGATATTCGCGTCAGCCCCTGCAAAAGCTTTTTAATCGCAGGCGTTTGCCGCGTCGGCTCAGCCTTGAGACCCAGGGGCTCTGCTCCAGCTGCAATCAAGCTAAAGCTCTGGGGACGAAACACCTGAATGGTCCTGGGCGGGTCATTGTCAGGAGAATCCGCTAGGGCGATCGCCAACTGCATATTCACCCATTTGCCATCGATTTCGGCCTGGGGAGCCTGGGCACTAAATTGCCAAGACCCATCTGCACTACAAATCAGTAGCGCCCAGATGGGAGAACCGCCCTGGTCAGTGAAGGGACGGCGGGAGAGATCGGCTTGCCAGGTAGTACTCATAGGCTCAAGTCTAGGGCGTGCTGACATCACTTGGGCGGAACTACCGTTGTGACGATCGCGTCTTCAATTTTCAATGACCTTTGAGAGGGTCGCAAGGGATGGAGCAATTTTTGTGCTCTCACCTATGCTTTCTTTTTGGGTCCTCCTGTCGTGTTCTCTTGGCTGACTTTCCCTGCATGGTCTGCCTTTATCCAACGTACGTCTAGAAAGAACACCTCGCTGCTCAAGCAGTTGCTTCACTATGGGATATTTCACCAACCGACTGTCACTCCAATGGATTTCCCTCGCCATCATGGCGAGCCTCGGCGCAACTGCTGCGAATGCCTTTCCTATCCAGGCCGTGGAAGATGGCTCTTTCGCCCGCCAAACTCCAACTTCGCTGATTGCAGTCCAGCCCTCCACCATCGACAGCCTGCTACAACTCACCAACCAGGAACGCAGTCGAGCCCGTTTGGGCAATCTGAGCCTCAACAGTGAGCTATCCAAAGCAGCCCAGCGTCATGCAGACGACATGGCACGCAGCGGAAAGTTTTCTCACCGGGGGTCCAATGGTTCGACCATGGGCGATCGCATCCGTGCCACCAACTATCGCTATCGCACGGTGGGCGAAAATCTCTTCATGCAGGCACCTCGCAATCAACCCGCGGTGGCCGTAAAGGGCTGGATGGAGAGTGACGGCCACCGCGAGAATATCCTCAATGGTCAGTTCACCGAAATTGGCTTGGGCTACGCCAGCGCTGGAGGACGTCACTATTATGTTCAGGTCTTTGGCCGTCCGCTCAATGCCGCCGCCGCCGTTCGTCCCAGCAGTAGCGTTGCCCAAAGCGCTCCGGTTCAAACAATCTCCTCTCAAATACTTGTCCCCCCAGCCCAGGAGCAAAGCTCAACTGCGGCTCGTCTGCTTGCCCTGACAAACCAGGCACGAGGCAGGGCTGGGCTTGGCACGCTGAATGCTTCCAGTCAGCTCAATGCAGCGGCTCAGAAGCATGCAGATGATATGGCTCAAAACGGTAAGTTTTCCCACACAGGCTCCAATGGGTCGAGCATGGGCGATCGCATCAAGGCAGAAAATTATCGCTTCCGACGGGTAGCAGAAAATATCGCTTACCGTGGACCGTCCGATGACCCTGAGGGGGCGATCGAAAGCTGGCTCAAGAGCCAGGGACATCGGGAAAATATGCTCAATCGCCAATTCACTGACATCGGCTTGGGCTATGCCACCGACGGCAACCGCCATTACTACGTTCAAGTCTTTGGCACACCTCGCTAGGGATGGTGAATTAAGTCCCGTGAATCATCACGGGACTTTTGGAGAGGGCGATCGCTGGCAGTTTAGCCATCTTGCGGAGGCTGTGTTGACGCACTGTATTGACGCGCAATATTGTCAGCGATGGTATTCAGGAGTTGGACCCACTTTCTAATGATTTGAATCGGATTTTTTCAGCTTGCGATCGCCAACTCGCAGAATAGAGAATTGGGGCAGATAGATATCGTTAATTTAGATGAGACCGTTCAGCCTAGGCAATCGGTTGTTCAAGCACCCAAAACTCATGAGCGACGGCTCAGGTGATTTCCAATACTACGCCTTGAAAACCGAAAATAAAAATGCCTGGATTTTTAGCTCGCCATAGTGATTCCATCACATAGCACTCAACGCGAGCACGAAAACGAAAGAATGACTCATTCCGAAGACGATATCAATCAATCTGTGATGGCGATCGCCCGATGGAGCGACCCCACAAGCCAAAGATACGGTCGGTTACTAAATTGGCAAAACTCACCAGATCCTTTCTGGCACTATGGCATTGGCCTCTCGGATACCCATATTTTTGATACGGGGCAAGGTCTACAAGCCTTTAAAAGGAGACATGCAAATGCTGTCCTAGGGATTGATGACATTGCATTTACACCAGAACAGACTATCCAACGACTCCAACATGCAATTCGTGTTTTCGGGGAGTGGGACTACACGTTTACAGGCTGGAATTGTGAGCATTTGGGACGGCTAGTAGCGACCGACCAGCCAAGATGCTATCAGAGCCAATTTCTATGGTTTGCATGTGACATGACACCACAGGGAGACCACAAAACAGCTCATAAGGTCTTGAGAGATCATCTGGAAAATGTGGATCCATCACTCAATCGCTAAGCGTCGGATTCCAGTGCATCAGAATTTGTCAGGTTTGTGAGGAAAGCCCCGCTTCTCAGCCTGCTCATAGCAGCTCTCCGCTTTTGCGATGTCAGCCTCAATTCTAGGCATACCGATTCGGTAAACTGAGCATAAATTATTGCAATTTCACCTTGCGATTCTTCTGATTTTCCATGCGGATACTCGATCGCTTCGGTAGGCCTCATAGCCAACTTTAATTTCTGTAACTTCTTTCAGCGTCGAGTCAAGTTTCAAAATCTCTTCTTTGAGAATTACCACTGGAGATGTAAGCGGTTCCACATCATCATAAACTTGCCAACCACCATGACCCTCTTGATGGACAACCCGCAGGATGTCTTGGCGCTTTTCAGCTACAGCTTCAGTAGCAATTACGATCGGGTCTAAAGCACTATCCCAGCTCTCATCAGCTATCATCAGTTTTCCTACGAAAAATTATCGAGCAACCTGATGATGTGTTCCCAATCCAAGGATTCTGCATAGTCATGAACTGACCACCCGCGATCGCAACAAACAGAAGCGTCGGCCCCATGCTGAAGGAGCACCCTCACTGAAGGCGCACGCCCGTAGAGAGCTTCCAGATGCAGGATTGTGCGTCCTTGCTCAAAAGTGGTAGCCACAGTTGATGGATCCTTTGCAATTTGCTCAGCCAATAGGGATGCAAGAACTTCTTCGAACTTATCGTCGTGCTCTGGCACTTGAACCGTATCGGGGAACGAAAAATCTAGTCCCCATGCTTCATCGTGCGCTGCTCGCTCCGCTTCCAGCATTCGCGATCGCAGCACCTGAATTGAGTAGCCACCGTATACTTGACCATTTAGGACGCATAGCCAGTCCGAAATACGCGAGACAGGGAACGATACTTCATCCTCCTCCGAAACTGACTTCAGATGATTCGGTTCATTGATCAGTAAACCGGAGACTTGAACGCCATCAAAGTTGATTTGGCTGACCCACATCTGTTCAACTGGCAATTCGGTATCCGAGTCATCATCGGAGAACGGGACTTTTACACATGCTAATTCGAGTGCCGGGACGATCCGATTGAAATCTAGTGAGACTTGATTCCAGAAGTAACGAAATGTAGCGCGAGCATTCGCAGCAGCGGCAACGATTTCGGAGTCATCTCCCTCGTAAAAAACAATAGAACTTTCAGTCATAGGTCGCGCTTAATTGCCTTCAAAACCTTCAGAACCTCCGCTCCCGGTTGCTGATCTATAAAATGTAGTTGTGGCAACAGCTCATACCTCGGCTGACCCTCCATCACTAGCCGAACAAATTGATAATCCACCCCATTCGTCACCAATCCCCAAACCAGCTCCTGCCGCTGCAACGCCTCATGGGCATAAACCAAGAGCTGTGCCAGACCGGCAGAAGTCGCGATTTCGCTATTCTTCGCCTCAATCAGCAGCACCCAAAACGGTGAATCGTCACGAGTCCGAACCGTCTGACTCACCGCCAGTCAATCCAGCCGCCCCTTGATGACCTTCTCCTCGTCCTCAACCTCAATTTGGCTCACACGTTCTTCCAGATGCAGCTTCAGCGGATGACGATAAAACCCCGCCAAGCGCAGCAAGGGCAGAAGGCTCAGGATTTTAACCATCCCCTCCAGTACCTGCCCCTCAACGAGGTATTGGTCAAAATCTTCACGGATTTGCGACACTTCCTGCCGTTCTGCTTCCGTGAGCGGCTCCAGTTCTAGGAGTCCCTCAAAGCCCGATGAATATCGCCGCTCAAAGCCCAGCATTCGGTGGACTTCAGCCAGAGACTGCTTCCTAGAAAATGTGGTTGCTGTCATCTTCGGAATTTCGAGAGATGGATCATATTTGAAGTAATCAGACACCTAACTTTCTTGCTGACCGGGCTTCGACTTCGCTCAGCCCTCGACCACATGGCAATCGCGATATCACCACTCAAGCAAAGCCCCGCTGGTTGAGCGTAGCCGAAACCAGCAGAGCCTAAGCACTGATTTACTCACTCCGCACCGTAAGCACCTGCGGTGGCGTGGAATCCGGTGGATAGAGGAAATCCACCCGCACCAGCCGATGCGCACCCGGCTCCAGCTTCAGCTCCACCAGCGGCTCCCCCTGCTGCCCCCGCTTATGGACCAAATGCACAAAGCGCGTGCGCGGCAAATTGAGTTCATCCACATAACGCACCCGCACCGTTCCCCGGAAAAACGTCTGCTTCGGCAACGGCTCAAAAAAGCGTAGACCATTCTTCGAGAGCACATCCTCCTTAATCGCCGTCTCCAGCGCCACCGCAACCGTCTGGGTCTCGCCCGTATTGTTGATCAGCGGCAACGACACATCGTACTCAATGCCGTAGTTGCCGTGGGCCTGATAGGCCGTATCAGGGTAGCGCCGCAGCATCTCCGCCGACTGATTTTGGCCCGTCCCCATGCGGCCCTTGTAGAGCGTGCTGAGACCGTAGGAAAACGCTTGGCCTGCTTCGGGCACCGAGAGATGGTAGTCCGCCGTATCCGTCAGCGTTGTCTTCCAACGGGAGCCCTCAGCCACCCCGGCCACGCGGCTGTAGATGACATTGCCGGGTTCACCGATGGGGGTGGGGACTTTGTCGCGGGGGCTGGAGAGCGAACCACTTTCCAGGAGCGATCGCCACTCCGCCAAATTGGGAGCCCGCTCCACCGCCTCCGCGTCAGCTCCAACCTCGCCACCCTCGGCACTCGTCACCGCCACCGGCTTGGCAAACAGAGCCAAACTCGCCAACCGCACCGGCCCATCACTCCGCATTCGCATCAGCGTGGAGCGCCCATTAATCGGGGGTTCCAAAGGCCGCACCGGAATCGGCAGGTTCAGCAGCATCCGCATTTCCCCCGGCGGAATCGTCAGGGACTCCGGCAAAATATCCTGCCGCCGCCCTCGCATCACATCGCTCATGGCGCGGCTCCCCGGTCCCGCAAAGACATCACCCTTGGGATTTTCCACAACGCTGGGCAGGTCAATAAACGGCGCATCGGGTTGGCTGAGATAGCTAGCACCCTGGAAAACATCGATGGTCACGGGGGCGTCGCTGGGGTTGTAAGCAATGACACCGACGTGGAGCGATCGCAAATCCTCCGGTGGATCGGCCTTGGCCACATGGTGGGCAAACAGATCAAAGCGACCCTGGAACTCAAAATCGAGATGGGCTTCTGGCGACGACTTGCCCTCCGGTGAAAACGTAGACAGCAGTATCCCTTCAGACTTCACCAATTCTGGGCTGTTGCTATTGAAGACCGGAACCGCATCCAGAGCCCCCGGCAGTGGTCGGACCTGTTGGGGGCGAACAATCTCCTGGGGCTGGGGGGTTTGGGCAAGGGGCATCGCTGGAAAGAAGCCAGAAAGACTGACCATACTGGGTGTAATCAAGAACCAGAACATAAGCACAATTAATTATTTTTTCGCAAGAGCTATCGGATTTCACACGTCGGCCTAGAGAAAAGAAGTGGGTGCAGCATTATCGATTGGTCTCAAGCTATCGCTCCACTAGTTCCTGGTCCTGCAACACCCTTCATGACACACGCCATCCGCATCCTTCTCATTGACGATCAAACAACAATCCGGCAAGCGCTTCAAATGCTTCTGGAGCGAGAACCCGGTTTTGAAATCGTGGGGGGCTCTCCCGATGGTGAGTCTGGCATTCAGGCCATCGAAGACCTAGCCCCCGACATTGTGCTCGTAGACATCGAGATGCCGGGCATTGACGGCATCGAAACCGCCCAAATTATCAACGATCGCTACGGCAGCCAGATCAAAGTCCTGATGCTGACGGGTCAGGATGACCAAGCCTATCTGCAGCGGGCCCTCCAGGCAGGAGCCAAAGGATATTTGCTCAAGACAACCCCGGCAGAGGATCTGATCTACGCCATTCGAGCCGTCAAAAAGGGCTACAGCCAGGTCAGCCCCGGTTTGATCGAAAAGCTCATGGCAGAATCCGCCGCCACAAACTCAGCCCCCGTAGCGTCCAAAGCCCAAGCGCAACAATCCGATGCAGCCCAACGCAAACAGCAGACGGATCGATTCCTCAACTGTATGAAGGCGATCCAGGAAGTCGATCTTCGAGTCAAATCTCTCCAGCCTCGAATTCGCCCGATTTTGCAACGGGGAAGAACACTCAAAGTCTATTTAGAATCCATTGGCTTTGCCGAAGGGTTCTAGGGAAATCAAACATCAATAAACCACTTTTTCTCGCTTTCTAATTGATTTAGACAACAATAGATTTGCTCTATTCCAGCCAAAAGAGCAAACATTTTTTGCATGCGACAAAACCAGCTAGAACGCCTAAAACCCTGATGATACTTAAGGTTTGACGTCGGGAATCTTAAATGGTAGGAGCACCGAAAGGAGGCGCTATGGCAATACAGAAACCGATTGAAGACATCGAAAAGATTGAGCAGAAACTGGCTGGCTTTAGTCAGCAAATTGCTCAGTCCAGCAGCGTATTGGATAATCTCTCTGCAATTCAGATCCAGTTTGAAGATCTCGCCCAGACCTACGAGTCCTTCAAAACCTACAGCAACAAGGTTAAGCAAAAAAATCAGAATCTCGAAGTCTTTAAGATCGATGCCGAGCAACGGCTCGATGATCTTGAAAAATCACTGAAAACCGTTCAGGCTTCCTTTGGAACACTTCAGCAAGATTGGGAAAATCCCCGTGAGGCCGTCGAGATCTACCTCGACAATATGGAGAATCGCCTGCGGACAGAATTACGCGGCGCTCTCAGCCAACTGGATCAGTCTGGGACGACCCCGGCACACCTGGACAAGCTGGAAAAGTTAGACACCCAGGTTCGTGCCATGAGAACAGCGGTACGTAACGGCGAGCGCCGCAGCCGCATCCTACAGAACTGGCTTGTGGTCACGAGCATCGTGGCAGTGATGGGTTTGGGCCTACAGCTCGTCACCCCCTTCATCAAGGCCAAACAGGCTCCGAAAGCTGCAACACCAACGGAAGAGCCAAAGCCAGAGGCTTCCACGGCAGAAAATGCTGAGTCTGAACCCGGCACAGACGAGGAGTTCACGCCTCAAACGGACTTCAGCAGCACAATCGGCCAGTAAGCATGGTGCAGACCATGACGCAGCCAACCGCCATCGTGGTCCTTTGGCGGGTGCTGGGCATGGGAGAAACAGGATTTGTCAGCCAAGATTTGTGACAATGGGCAAATCCTTGACGCATCAGATTTGCTCCTATGAACGCCCCCCAAGCTATTCAGCAGGTCACCACCGAAGCCTTTGCCCAGCGTATGGCCAATGCAACCCCCAATGAGATTCAGCTCATTGATGTACGGGAACCCCAGGAAGCGGCGATCGCCCACCTACCCGGCTTTACCCTGCTCCCCCTAAGTCAATCCGACGAATGGACTCAAACGGTCCCAACCCAGCTCGATCTCCACAAGGAAACCTACGTTCTCTGTCACCACGGCATGCGGTCGGCCCAGATGTGCCAGTGGCTGATGGCCCAGGGATTTACCCAGGTCCACAACATTCAGGGTGGCATTGAGGCCTACGCCGTTCTCGTCGATTCGTCCATTCCCCGCTACTGATCCCGAGCCCATCTGCTATCGTTAGAGGCACAAGATCGAAGGTCGGACGATGCTGTTTTCATGACCATTTTTGCTGATCTCACCCAGCGACAACAGCAGGTTCTACAGGCCACGATTCAGCGCTACATCGCCACCGCTGAACCCGTTGGTTCAAAAGTCCTTGCAACCGGATACAACCTGCGAGTCAGCCCCGCAACGATTCGTAATGCGATGGGCTCCTTGGAACGTGTCGGGCTTCTCTATCAGCCTCACACCTCCGCTGGGCGTATCCCTTCGGACTCTGGCTATCGCCTCTATGTTGACCAGTTAATCACCCCCTCCGATGCGGAGTCCCGTCGCGTCGAGCAAGAGCTCACGGGGCGACTCCGGGCAGCGGAGGATTGGAGTATTGAGGCAGTCCTACGGGGAGCCGCCAACATCCTTTCCAGCATCAGCGGCTACATTACCCTCGTCACACTTCCCCGCAAAAGTACGGCACGACTACACCATGTTCAGCTGGTGCAGGTTGAGCCTGGACGAGCAATGTTAATCGTTGTCACCGACAGCTACCACACCCACTCTGGCATTTTTGATATTCCCTCAGCGGCTGACTCGGATACTGAGGATGGCCCCGACCCAGAGCAAATTCAGCGGGAGTTAGAACTTCTCTCTAATTTTCTCAATCATCACTTACGTAGCCGCACCCTAATGGATTTGAGCCAGCTCGACTGGCGCGAATTGGGCAACGAATTCGAACATTACAGCAGTCAGATTTGTTCGATTTTATTAGCCCTGAGCGATAGCTACAAAGTTCCCCATTTAACTCAGATCCTGATGAGTGGTGTCTCAGAAATTCTGCGACAGCCAGAGTTCAACGAACTCCAGCAATTCCAAACCCTGATTCACCTTCTGGAAGACGAACAAGAACTGTTGTGGCCCGTGATTTTCGAAGATCCGGATGAATCAAGCCCTGAGGCCGGTCCGCCCCGAGCCAGTATTCGCATCGGAGCCGAAAATCCCTTGGAGCCGATGCAAGCTTGCACGCTCATTTCTGCCTGCTATCACAGGGGTGATGAACCCGTTGGCAGTGTCGGCGTGCTGGGCCCCACGCGCATGGCCTATGAAAATGCGATCGCCGCCGTCGAAGCCACCGCAGACTATATTTCCGACCTGTTGCGCTAGTTTTGCTCCGATCGCTGGGACAGGTTCCACTTTCTGTGAAGCGCCCTCCTGCCCATAAGCTCCCTAAGGACTGCTATTTTTGCGCCGATGTTTTTGCGCTGATATTTTTGCGCTTAATTTTTAGAGTCTCTTCTCTGGGCCAAACTTTCCACTAAGGTCTTTCCACTAAGGCCTTTCCGCTAAGGCCTTTCCGCTAAGACAAGGAAATAATTCGGGAACTCCGGTAATACCGCATCAGTCGTTGTAGTTCATCAGGGAGATGGAGCGGCATATTTATCAGCCCCAATCCTGAGCAGGGAAAGCACAATCCTCCGTTACACAACTCCCCCTCTCCTGCGGGCATTTCCCGTTTAGGCTCCCTTAAGTTCAAGCAGGATTGATGATTTTGGTCTTCCCTATGAGTGTTTTTCAATCAAAAGTTTTTCAGTCCGCAGCCATTGCCACCCTGGTGGCTTGCAGTCCCCTGTTGGCGGTCACCTTTGCTCAGCCTGCCTCGGCTCAACAGCACATCTGCATCGTGGATGAGAATGGTGGCGAGGTCTACTGTGGACGTCCCGCGTCTCGCGATGAAATTCGTCGGGCCAATCGGGGCAATGGTCGCTTTGGCAATAACCGAGGTATCTATGGGCAGGGGGACGATCGCAACTACGACAATCGCGATTACGACGACAGATACGATCGCAATGATGACTACCGCATTCGCAATACACTCAACACCCTCTATCAGGACATCCTGGGCCGCAGTGTCGATCGCAGTGGTCTGAAGACCTACGGGCGACGGCTAGAAAATGGTTGGAGCGTCAGCCGCGTTCGCAAGGACTTAGCCAATAGCGACGAAGCGCGCGATCGCCTCAACGATATCTATCGACGTCTCCTGAAGCGAGACATCGACTCCAGCGGTCTCAAAACCTATCGCCGCCGCCTAGCGGACGACTGGACTCTCTATGATGTGGAAGAGAGCGTGAAAAAAAGTGATGAAGCACGCAGTCGGAAGCGTCGCTAGAAGGCATCTCCGAACAAACGGTAACCAAAGCAACAGCAACCGAACCAACAACAACCCAACCAGCGACAACCGATAGAACGCACATCCAACGACATATCCAACCAGGGGCCGCTACGATAGAGGAGTATTTGCTTCTCGGAGTTTCGGCCTCTCCATGGACCCTTCTGTGCAGCCTCTGTTGGAAGACCTCAAGAGTTCAGAGGAGGAACGGCGCGATCGCGCCACCCAAGCCCTGTGGCAGCGATGGTTCCACCAAAAAGGCATCACAGGTCTAGAGCAATTGCAACGGGCTCAACGCCTGATGGATCAAGAAGATTTTTCCACCGCTGAATCGGTACTCAATGAGCTGATTGCGGCTCAGCCAGATTTCTCCGAAGCCTGGAACCGCCGCGCCGTTTTGCGCTATACCCAAGAGCGCTACAAGCACGCGATCATGGACTGTCGCACTGTCCTACGCCTCGTGCCGTACCACTTTGGTGCGCTCCATGGCATGGGACTTTGCTATGCCGCCGTTGGAGAATATGGCGAAGCCATTCGCGCCTTCCACCAAGCCCTAGAAGTTCAGCCCCATGCCCAAATCAATCGGGTCTTGCTCCTAGAATGCACGACCCGATTAAACTAAAGCAGCAATAGAACTGAACTGAACGAGAGCACTTGGCGCCTAGAGGAGGGAACCTAGGTCAGAGGGCCTAGGTCAGAGCGCCTAGGTCAGAGCGCCTAGGTCAGATTCAACCGCTTTGCCACAGTTTGCACATCCTTGTCGCCCCGGCCAGAACAGTTGAGCACGATGCGAGGGCTGCCGTCTAGCTGAGGGCAGAGCTTGTCCAAATAAGCAAACGCATGGGATGTCTCTAGGGCCGGAATAATGCCTTCCAGGCGAGAAACATCCTGGAACGCCTGCAGGGCCTCAGCATCGGTGACACTGTAATATTCAGCCCGGCCTCGCTCCATTAAGTAGCTGTGCTCAGGACCCACACCGGGGTAGTCCAAACCGGCACTGACAGAATGGGGCTCAATAATTTGGCCATCTTCATCCTGGAGGAGGTAGCTCATGGCGCCGTGGAGGACACCCACTCGCCCTTTCGTTAGGGTTGCGGCATGCTTGGACGTGGTCACCCCTTCCCCCGCCGCTTCAACACCAATAATGCGAATCGTCGGCTCGTTAATGAACTCATGGAAAAGACCCATGGCATTGGAGCCACCGCCGACACAGGCAATCAAAATATCCGGTAGACCGCCCCACTTCTCCTGAGACTGACGGCGGGTTTCCTGACCAATCACAGCATGGAACTCACGCACAATCATGGGATAGGGGTGAGGCCCGGCAACGGAGCCCAGGATGTAGTGCGTTGTTTCAACGTTGGTCACCCAGTCTCGAATGGCTTCAGAGGTGGCATCTTTCAGCGTGCCACTGCCCGCAGCAACACCGCGAACTTCAGCCCCCATCAATCGCATCCGAAACACGTTTAGGGCCTGACGCTCCATGTCGTGGACGCCCATGTAAATCACGCAGGCAATTCCGAAGCGAGCACAAACAGTTGCCGTAGCAACGCCATGTTGTCCTGCACCGGTTTCAGCAATGACGCGCTTCTTCCCCATGCGCTTCGCCAGGAGGACCTGGCCCAGGGCATTATTGATTTTGTGGGCGCCGGTATGGTTCAGATCCTCACGCTTGAGATAGATTTGAGGGCCGCTGCCATCGGGACGGGCATAGTGTTCGGTCAGGCGCTCTGCAAAATACAGCGGATTGGGACGACCGACGTAATCTCGCAGCAGATCCTGGAATTCGGCTTGGAAAGCTTCGTCCTTGTAATAGCGATGGAAGGCTGCCTCAAGCTCGCTCAGCGCAGGCATCAACGTTTCTGGAACGTACTTACCGCCGAATTGACCAAACCGCCCCAGGGGATCCGGACGAGCACCGAGGGTTGCGATCGCCTCAGGAATTGAAGGAGAAGCTTGACCAGAGGCAGAAGATTCTGAGGAGGGCTGAATCGGAGTGACAGTCATGGCGGCTTTAGTGTCTGCAAGTTCCCCATTATATGCCGCAGTGATAACCTGGCGATCGCCCAAAATAACCCGCCCAACGGTTACTGCATCCGGGAGATTGACCCAGAACGGGATTGTTAACCGGCTAGGGCTGGACCGAAGGCTGCTTCAAAAGGGTCTCATCGACGCGTTCTTCGGGAATAACAATCAAGCCAGGCTCTCGCTCAAGACTGAGAGGAATCTCATATCTGCGCTGTTTCCCGAGCGGTGTCGTCACCAGTAAATTAATGGACATTTTGCCCGTCACTGGAATCACGAGGTCAAACTCTCCCGAGGGGCCGAGCAGTTGAGAGACATCATCGACCGATAGCAAATTCACCGGATCGGTCTGACCTGAGAGTTTCAGATTCCCGTCCAAGAATTCAGCTCGATTCATTTGTAGTTCGGGATCATCGAGCAGGGGAGAGGCGGGTCGGGGAGACTGACCAGGAATCACAAGGGTTTGCATCTGATCCTCCACGGTCACACTTTCCCCTTCCGCAGTCACTTCGACACTGCCCGATTCCGTCGCAACTCCCATTTTGCCGTCGGGCTGAACACTGACGCCAAACTCGGTCCCGGTCACTTCGGTGACCCCCGCAGCCATGTAAAGCGCAAACCGAGACTCTGGGTTGGTAAACGGTCGTAGCGAGAGGCGAACCTGACCTTTGAGCACTTCCAATTCCGTCACACGCCCGCCTTGTTCCGTTAGCAGCAGCGCTTTGACGCGAAATTTAGAATTTTCGGCCACATAGATCTGGCCTATACCTGTATCCACCTGGAGCATCGCGGTGGCATTCAATCCAGTCTCAAAAACATCGTCCACACGCTCTAGGCGGGCACCTGACCAAGCCTTTAGAGGAATCTGCCCTCGGGATTGCAACGTCACCGTCCCGGACAAAGCTTTAACTTCTAAGCATCGCTGTCGCTCTCCCGTAACAGCAACAGCGGAGGAAGTGCTTCCCACTGATGCTGCAACAACAGACACCGTAGATGCAGCAAACAGGGTTAAAAAGTGTCTTCGCGAGAAAGAGAGAAAAGACATGTCAGGGAGATACACAATGACGGAATAGAACAAACGCTGACTCAACAGGATTGTCCAAACACAAGCGCTCCAGATGATGGGCAACGAAGCCTAGTTAAAGGGATTTCCTAGTCAGCATAAATCGCGGCATCTATTCGCTTCTGTTCACGGCGAAATTTCGGCGTTTGTGCCTATAGTGCTTTGAGTTCGCGGTTATGTTGTGATCAATACAATAGACCTCTTTCATCACTCTGCTGGCCCTCTCCCTAAATCCCTCTCCCAAGAGTGGGAGAGGGACTTTCAAGCTCCCCTTCCCCCAGAATTGGGGGTAAGGGGTTACGGGATGGGTGCGGCTTTGGGTTTCGTGCAAGAGGTCTAATGACGACAAACCATTGCTTAAAAGACCATTGCTTAAAAGAGCATTACTGAAAAGAGGATGGCCCGAACTATCTGATCTAGCGATCGCGTGCCACGCAATAGTCATTGCGCCCTTTTTGTTTCGCGGCATAGAGTAACTGATCGGCCTGGGAAAGCAATGCTTGGGGAGTAAAGGAGTCATCGGCGATCGCCCAAGCCACCCCCAAACTCAAGGTGACTCGTCCGAGGGGTGATGCACGATGGGGCAGCTGAAGCTGAGTGAGGTTGGCCTGAACCCGCTCAACGTACCGAATGGCGATCGCAACGGGCGTTTTCGGCAGCACCATAACAAACTCCTCTCCGCCATAGCGCGCCACAAAGCAATCGGCGGGAAGCACGAACGGATCAACATCTATCGCTTCTGAATGGGCTGAACGCGCAAAATTGAGACTCTCCGAATGTGAGAGATTGGCGCTTAACGCCTGTTCAATCGCTTGGGCAACCAGCTGTAAACAGCGATCGCCCGCCGGATGGCCATAGGTATCGTTGTATCGCTTGAAATAATCAACATCGCAAATCACGAGGGAAATTTCCGTCGACTCACGGCTCAGCTTCTCCCACAACAGCGCCAGAGCATCCTCTAAAAACCGACGGTTTTTGAGCTGGGTCAAGGGATCAGTAATCGCCTGGGCAGTCAGACGACGATTCAGCACCCGTAACTGCTGTTGCTCCAGCAATAATGTCCCAAGCCCCGTCAAGAAAATTGCCCCCAAAGGCACCAGCATCGGCAACAACAAATCAAAGATCGCTAAGGCGAACCAACATAACACCAGCCAGGCCAACGCCACGACGGTTAGAAACCAGCCCGGCTTCGCCCAGCGTTTTACGCCACAGCCGAGTAACAGTCCGGCTCCCAACAGCCACAGGAGATTAGGGCCGGAAAGCAACGGAGCGCGCAACGTCTTCTGTTGCAACAAATTCTGAATGAGTGCTGCGTGGAGATGAACACCGCTGGCCTGGTCGCCTCCCTTGAAGGGCATCGAGAGGTCATCCAGCCCCGGCAACGTCGCCCCGATTAAAACAATTTTGTTCTCAAACTGTTCTAGCTCAACACGGCCCGCAACCACATCCCGAAAGGAATACTGCGTCAAACGTTCCTGGGCCGCAGGCCAATTGACCAGTAGCGTTGGGGGCGACGTGGATAACTCCGAGAGACTCGGATCTGAGGAGCGCCCTTCTGAAAGCGGAAGCAAGGGAACATCCTGGATCAACGCATAGGCTTGAAGGGTCGCGATCGCCAAAGCAGGTGTCCCCAGAATCAGTGGATGGACTTCGGGATAACCGTCACGGCGAGGCGCCAATTGAGTAATGTGCCCAATGGCAAGGGCCTCTTGGGCCAGCTGGTCATTGGCAGCCAGGGGGGTGCCATCGTAGCTCCAAGCACCGCTCAGAACGACTTGGCCATGGCGCTGCATCGCTGCCGCAAAGACTGGGTCTAGGGCGGCTGGCTCAGAAAACAGCAAATCAAACGCCACCACATTGCTACCTGCCTCAGTCAGAACATCCAGCAGAGCTCCGTAGCGATCGCGCTCCCAGGGCAACCAGCCTTCAACATCCACACTCGCTTGGTCAATCTTGATCAGAACCAAACGTTCATCCCACGAGCGTTCTCCGCGAAGGGCAAAAAGTCCATGGTGCAACGCTGTATTTAATCCAGGGGGAATAAAATGCCCCAGCGCCAAACTAGCCACAGAGGCCAAGAGGCCCACCCAGGCTTGAGGATGGAGCAGGCGTTTGCGACGACGGACCGGCCAACCCAGCAACGGAGCCAGCGTCCGGAAGCTAAGCCATGAACCAGCCTGCCCAGAGTCGGAAGCATCGCCATTACGCTCAGAACTGTATAGGGAGTTCATAACGCTTATATGTACCCAGAGGAGTCGTAACAGTTAGACTCAGATTTTTTTTGCCGTACCAAGCTTCATTCTCCCAGGGAAAACGTAGGTCAAAGCCTCCGTTTCGATCGGTCGTTTGAGGTCGCCCCTCAACGAGCAAAAGATTGACCTTATCAATGCTCCCCACCAAACGTATCGTTCCAGCCTCCCAGCGAGCAAACTGAAACGAGAGACTGGTGTCTTCCCGCAATGGTTCGGCTGGCTCTGGCGGTTCTTGGGGCAGGACAAGCGTTTGAAGGGATGGCCCAACGGCAACCGTTGTTGCCAGGGCTATGGTGTCAACCCGACCCGATAGCGTCGCTACGCCCGTTTTGCCATTGGGCTGAACACTCACACCAAACTCAGTCCCTCGCACGCCGGTAATGCCAGCGGGGGTTTGAATTTCTAACCGCGAATCAATATTGGTAAAGGAACGCAGCTTCAGACGCACTTGGCCTTGAGAAACATAGAGACGAGTGATGCGACCGCCCGCAGCAGAACGACGAAGTCGCGTGATTGAAAAGCTCGTGTTTTCGGCCACCCGAACAATGCCAGCTCCAGAATCCAGCGCAAAGGCAGCATGGGAACGAGGACCTGTGGTGAGGCGATCGCCGGACCGATCCATCGTCATGCCGATCCACGCTTTGAGGGGACGAGTGCGATGAAAAACAACCCGGCCCTTCATTTCTTTGAGTTCGAGCCACCCATTAACACTCAGGCCACGGGGTCTTGCCTCCGCGGCTTGGGTAACAAGACCAAAGCTTCCGCAGAGCAGCAGAGCCATTTGCATCAATTGACGTCTCGAAAACACAGGACAAAAATTCAGAACAAAAGCAAATCAACAATAATCAGCTAGGAATCAGCCAAAAATCAACACACAGGGTATTTTTCAAGGAAATACCTTACTTTCTAAGCGAACACGTTGCTTTCCGCTTCTTCTCCAAGAATACCTATTTTTAGGATCGCGCTCAAAAAACAAAGCCCCCGCTAACGCAGGGGCTTTGCCTTGTCCTAATTAAGGGCGAGTCAGTCTAACCGAATAGGTTAACCGAACTTGCCTGCCGTCGAGGCGATTAGGAAGGCAGCGTAGGTTAAGACGAAGCCCACCGAGAAGTGCGCCAAGCCAACCACACGGGCCTGAACGATGGAGAGTGCAACGGGCTTGTCCTTCCAGCCAATCAAG
>CALIJJ010000269.1 GCA_938017515.1 uncultured Pseudanabaenaceae cyanobacterium | reverse complement strand
GGAGAATCATTTGAAACAACAGTCCCCTGGGGCAGGATTAATGAAGTTGTTGATAGTGTTCGTCAGGAACTTTCATCCCAGCATGAAAAATATGATCTCCCTGGAAAACCCTTCTTAGCTTGTCGCATATCACAGATTTACCACACGGGTGTTTGCATCTATTTTATGAGTGGCTTTTATGCTAAGGGGGTTGAAAATTCGGAAGAGATTCTTCACAGAATTGATCAGCATCTTCGGCAAACTATAGTAAGTCATGGTGGCTCCATATCACATCACCATGGTGTAGGGAAATTGCGCAAGGATTTCTTGAAAGATATGGTTTCCTCTCCAAGTCTTGAGATGCTCTCACAAATCAAGGACTCTAATGACCCAACCAATGTTTTTGGTATTCGCAACAGTGCTTTTGCATTGCCGAAAATGCGAGCTGATGAATAGCGTCTTAGAGTAGGCACTGTTTTGGTCAGTCAGGAAGTAATGGAAGCTTCTGGAGATCAGGTCTTGTCACCTTCTCTCTGGGAAAATTACTTAAACGTTATCTAGTGTCTTTAGCTTAATAATGCTTCCAGACTTCCTAAGTCGATGGTCTGTCGTAAACATGACATTTAGATACGGCAGTGCAAGGATTATATATGCAAGCGTAGGGGGGCTTCAGCAACTATCGCTCAAGTAATTTATGGTCTTTTACCTCGTAAGCGTTCTATGGTCTAACTCCTCTCACATAAACTTATAGGAGACTAGAATCATTCTTTTTTAAACCAGCTATTTGCTGAGGAGCTAGCGCAATGTCGGAACGAATTAAAATTGTTTTAGTGGTTGGTGCATCATCAGGTTTTGGAAAAGCTACGGTGGAAAAACTACTCGCAACCGGTTGCCTTGTTTATGCCGCAGCGCGTCGTACCGAAAAAATGGAAGACATTCGTAAAAAAGGAGCCCATATTCTTTCTATGGATGTTACCGACAATGCTTCTGTGAGTGCCGGTATTGAACAAATTATCGCTGAACAGGGATACATCGATGTTGTTCTTGCCAATGCTGGATATGGTGCTTATGGAACCATCGAAAGCATTTCAATGGAAGCAATTCAGAGACAATATGATGTCAATGTTTTCGGCTTGGCTAGAGTGATTCAAGCTGTTTTGCCACACATGCGCAGACAGCATAAAGGGCGCATTATTTTTACGGCCTCGGTTGTTAGTCAGATTTCACCTGCCTGTACTGGTTGGTATGCTTCCACCAAACATGCCCTAGCTGCTGTTGCCAAAGCCCTACGCCAAGAAGTCCGAGATCTTGGTATTGAAGTTGTGCTTATTGAACCTGGCATTGTAAAAACTGGATTTGATAGTGTTGCCTTTGATCTCATGGATAACACTACATGTTCTAGAGAATATATGCCTTTGGTTAACGGATTTAAGTCCGTGATGTCTAAAAGTTATGCTGACGCACCTGGGCCAGAAGGTACAGTCAAGGCTATGGTTGACGCGGTAATATCTACCAAACCTAAAATGGTCTACCGAACCACCAGAGATGCAAAATGGCTACCGAGAATACAGGCTATTGTAAGCGAGCGCCAATTTGATACTATCTTGCTAAAACATTTTTTAAAGAGCGTGTAACTTAGTTGGATACTAGCCAGAAGAATGAGGGCAGTTGGACGGTCGATATAGATTGGAATTTAGAGGGCTAGTTCGCTTATGTGTGTGATACTACGCTTATGTGTGTGATTGAGAGGATTGCCACTTAGGAAAGAAACGTAAACTGTAAAAAGCAGGCTTCTCTCCTTATTCTATGGATAATTGACCCCTTCTTTATTACCCGAATTTCCAGAGTGAATCGACTCGCCGGAATAGGTCGTACTGTCATACGAACCTCTCTTGCCTTCTTTCACCAACCTAAGTTGACGATCTCTTCTTACTGCTGAACTACTTTGCCTGCAAGGGATTTACCGCTTCAGTAACCTTCCTTGGTCAGTTGTTCAGGTGCTGCTGGATAGCACCGTAGATACGGTTGAGATTGATCAAGCACTCAAGTCATGTAGAAGCGATACCACACAGCGCCGCTTGCCCACCTTCATGGGCAATGCCTCCCAGCTACAGCGCCGCTCCGACGTCTGAGCCGATGAGCGCCAGCCCTCCGTCCCCGTCAAAAACTGATCCATATTGTGGGCAACCTGCACCACCGACTGCGGACCCACCACCCGATTAATTGTTGGTAACCCTGCTGACCAATCTGCTGTGGCAATGCGCCACCATACCCGCAACTGCGGTGGTTCGCTGCCCTGTGCCTTCTCCGCCGCGGTGGCCCAACCCAAGCGCCATACCACCAAGCAGTGTGCCCCATCTCCGAGCTGCATCATCCGCACCAGCGTGGCCAGCAGAGACATGCGATAGTCCGCCGCTAGTTTCTTCGCGGTACCGATGGAACAGCCCAAGTTTTTCAGCCGCGCACCAAATGATGCTGCTGGCATGAGTAGGGATGCTGCCCCACGATCGCACAACCGCTCCTTGCGATCGCCCTTCACCTGCCAGCCCGTGCGCTGCTGCTCCTGGGCTTCAAACAACAGCTCCATCAGCTCATGCCCTTCGGTAAACCGCTGCCGCACCAGCGGGTCATCCGCCTTGATCAGGATGAGACCGCGATCGCCATCCACCAAAATCCCCTGCTGCTCCGTCAACGGCGCACGCCGGGGGGACGGCATTTCAAACCGAGCGTAAATGCGCTCTAAATCCACTGCCGGTTCACTCTCTAATCCCGCAGCCTCTAACCCCACCGACCCCAGCAAAAAATTGACATAGGCTTCCATATCCGCCTCCCGCTGGAGCGGCCCATGGTGGGCGAGAAAGGCATGACCGGGGTGTTGATAGGGCATAAAACGGCCTAGGCGTGGGAGCTACGCATGGGGGTCAATCGTCACCTTAATGACGTTGTAGAGCATCTCCCACTTGTCAGCGGTGTTGGGCTGCTTACCTCGATATCTGAGTCGAGACAGCATCAGCACATCATCCGCTGGCAGACTTACCCGCTCTGCAAACTCCGCCAGCCCCGTGGGTAAATCCTGGGGGGCGACATCGGCATTGCGACCCGCATCCTCTTGAATGCCTAGTAGGGAGGTCAGCGTTTGCCGTAGCTGCCAAGAGAGGTTAGTTGCCTTGCCCCGTTCTATTTGGGAGAGATAGTTGCGGGAAATGCCCACCTGAGAGGCCAGTGCTTCTTGGCTAAAGCCCTCCTGGCGCCGACGCTCTCGAATTGTCTTACCAAAGTCCATCCCAAAGTCTTCCATGGCCCGATGGCGGCACTTATGACCGCTTTGTTAACTACAGTTGTCAGTTTTTGGCGTTTTTAGTTGCATTTTGGTCGCACTGGGTGGTACCTTAATACTCAAGAAATGCAAACCAGAGTTTGCGTTTCCTTCCTACTATAACAGGTGGAAAGTCAGTATGGTTCTTATGGCATCCCCAGCAGCATTTCAAGGCGATTCGGCGGGGGGAGCGGATCCCTCGGAAGCTGCGATCGCGGCCCTTGTCGCCCAGACCTCTCAAAGTAGCCAAGCTCAGATTTTACAGGCCTTTCAGCAAATTCTGGCAGCCCATGAAAGCAACAGCAACGTTGCCACGAAGGCTGAAGAGGCGGAGCAACAAAAAAATCAAGCCGCCCTTGCCACTGCGTCAAACTACAGCACCGACAGCATTGTGCGGGGGCTGGCGGACCTTCAGCTTCAGTTTGGTTCCGCCGTGACGGACCTTTCTAGCCAGCTTTCAGGGGAAAATAATAAGTTAGAGGACTTGCAGCGGGCGATCGCTTTCCAGTCTGATCGCCTCACCACGCTGCGCAAAACACGCATTGTTGCGGATGCAATGCATATCTATCGGCAGGAGCACCAGGCACGGCTCCAGCGTTTGGCCTCAGAATACGAAGCCGATCGCGAATCCCTGGACCAAGAGATGGCGAATCTACGCCGTCAGTGGGAGAGAGATGAAGAAGCCTGGGCGGCGGAACAGGAGGAGTCTGCGGCTCGGAGGGCGGAGGTGCGATCGCTCCAAGCGGCGGACTACGTCTATGACAATGAGCTTGAGCAACGCCTCGCCCTGGATGACTATGACAGTACTCGTCGTCAGCAGCAGCGTGAATTGGCCCAGGCTCGGGAAGCGCGGGAAAGGGATTGGGCAGAGCGAGAAGAGACGTTGAGAGAGCAACAGTCGGTATTGGCAGACTACCAGGCCCAAGTTGAAGCTGAGCCTGAAGCCTTGGAGTCCGCGATTCAGGAGGCTCGTGAAGAAGGTATCCGCGATGTCAATCGTCAGGCTCGCACCAAGGCAGAACTTGCGGATAAGGAATGGGAAGGCACGCAGCAGGGCTACGAATTGCAGCTGACTGCGATCGAACAAAAGATTGAACGACAGGCAGCGCAAATGGAGGCATTGTCAGAACAACTCCAGGCCGCCATGGCCCAAGCCCAGTCCCTAGCACTGCGTGCTTTTGAGACCTCTTCCACTCAACTTGCCCAGGCATAGCTCTCCATCCTCTCCCAGGGAGCGTATATCCCTCGGCCCATTGCGGAATCGGTGCCCCCTCAAAACCCTTCTGCAATCCACCCAGTTTTTTCAATTCTATCGCCTACTTTCTGAATCCATACTTTGGAGTTCAACGATTTGTGATGCCCTCAAAAAATACATCGAGCAAAAAACTGACCACTCGCAATACCAAGGCTGAAATTCTGACGGCCTATAACGATCTCATCAAGCAAGAAAAGGAACTGCGAGCCCAAATTAAACAGGCTCAATCAAGTTCGACCCCGACCATACTTCCGGTTGTAACGGCTTCAGTTTCCCATGCCCCAGAGGCCAAAACAGCCGTGGCAGCCGCTTCCCAAGACCCATCCGAAGCAGCGCCCAAGGCGACCCCTATCCCTTCCAGTCTTGCTTTCACCACCATGGGAGATATTCTCCAGGGCTTGGAGCATTTGCAAATTGGCTTTGGCGGCGCCATCAGTGGCTTGTCCGAACAGCTCACCCAAGAAGCCACCCAACTGCAATCGCTGCAAGAGGACGTTGATCAAGAAATCGACCAGCTCGAAGCCCTGCACGACCTCTCGGCTGATGACACTGATTTAGATGCCCTCATCGAACAATACAACCATGATTTCAAAGCCTTTCAGGAAGCGTTGGAAACTCAAAAAGAACAATGGGAGCGATCGCTCACAGATGCTGAGACAACCTGGGCCAAAGAACAGGCCGACTACCATCACACCCGTCAAACGGAGCAAGCCGCCCAGCGCAAAGCCCAGGCTCGCGATGGCGAAGATTACGACTATCGCATTGCCCTGGAGCGGCAATTGGCCCAGGAAGAGTTTGAGCAGGAAGAAAAACGTCTACACCAGGAACTGGCGGAGGCTCATCGGCTGCAGCAAAAAGCCTGGGAGACCCGAGAGCAGGAAATCGCAGCGCGTGAAACGGCATTTGAAGAACTGAAGGCCAAAGCAGAAGCCCTGCCTGGGGAGCGGGAGGATGCCGTGAAGCGGGCCAAGGAAGAAGGTAAAGGCATTGCCCAACAGCAGGCGAAGGTCCGTGCTGACCTCGCCGCTAAGGAGCGGGAAGGCCAGCGCCATGCCTACGAGTTGCGTCTGCAATCGCTCAACGAGACACTGCATCACCAGGAAAATCGCATTCAAACCCTCTCCACACAGCTGAGTGATGCGCTGAAGCAAGTTCAAGATTTGGCCGTGAAGGCGATTGACGGCGCCGCTAACGCCAGTTCACTCCAAGCCATGAAAGAGATTGCTTTGGAGCAAGCCAAGATGCCCAACAAAGGCAAATAGTCGTCTCGCTCTCGTGGGGATATGTCCTAGACCGACGAGAGCGGTGGATAACCCATGTCTCTCGCCCCCCATTCTGCCTTCCATATTTTTCCGAAGCCATGCGCAGCCATTACTCTCTTCATCGACCGACCCTTCACCACCACCTCACAAGTGAACAACTCGGTCGATTGTCCCAATATCGTCTCAAGTGGGAAACCCTCGCCCGCAGTACTGCACGGATTGACCCAGCCTTGGTGACCCAAACCATCAATCGTCTCTATCACTATCTGGGCCACAATCCACCGGAAATTCGTTTTTGCGATAGCCCTGCCGATATTCGCCATCAACAGGCTGAGTGCATCCAAGAAAAGCTCGATCTGTTTGGCATTGTGCCTCGGTTTGAACAAGTCTTGGGTGCTCCCCTGCGGGGCAACATTGAAGCGTTGCGCGATCGCCTCGATCAACAGCTCAATGACCAACTCAGCTGGACGATCCAAATGGATCTTGAAGAGGAACTGCGCTACTTCCTGCGCTACCCCGCCTATACTTGGCAGTTGATGGAGCATCTCTCCCAGGTTGACCCCGGTCTACACCAGACATTGCAAGGCGCGATCGCGCCGGAAACCTGGATTGAAAGCCTAAGCTGCCATGACTTCTGTATCGAGGTCTTGGGCTGTGAATATGCTTACCATCCCTGGCAGTTGCTCACGGCGATTGTGTATCACTGCGGTTGGTTTTTGCCGTTTGAGCAGGTTTGTTTTGTCTGCGATCGCCCCCGCGACCTGCAGCTCAACGGCGAAGGTCAACTCCATGGGGAAGGCGAAGCGGCGGTCCGGTTTGCGGATGGTTTTTCGGTCTATGCCCATCGAGATGTGCGATTGCCTGAGCACTACGGTGGAGTCCATCCCCATCAATGGCGATCGCAGTGGATCCTGGAAGAGCCCAGTCCGATGATTCAGCGTGCTCTAATTCAAGGCATTGGCTATGGTCGCCTATGCCAAGAGTTGTCCCAGGAGTTGTCATTGCAAGTTATTGACCGTTGGCGAGAATGCTGTCTCCTCCGCCTCGATTCGGCCTCGGGGGAAGCACTGGTTTTGCTGAAGATGGTTTGCGCAAAGACCCGTATGAGCTACGTAGTGCGGGTTCCGCCACGCTTCCGAACGGCACGTCTGGCGGCGCGTTGGGCCAATTGGGGCGAGGATCCAATGACGTTTGCGATCGCCTAAACGCTAAAATTTCTTCTCTTCCTCCGAGAAAAAAATAATCTCCTGTTTTCTCTCTCATGAACCTGGGAAAGCTTGATCAAGACGGATTAAGCGGACCTCCTCTCGTGAGAGAGTTTGTTGTGAAGACTAATGTTTTACAGCACTGCTGAACCCTCTAGCTCCTGAGTCCAGTTCATCTACTACCCATTATCGCAACCATCCCTCGCTTCAAGATCGCAGGGTCCTCCGAATTACTGCCATGAGTCGGCATCGGAGTTGGTGCAAGGTCATCTACCAGGTTGGCCCTTGTATGCGTAGGTAGATCCGTGAATAAGCCCAGCGTCGCTTTTCGGAAGCTTCAATCCAGAATCGCTCGCCTTAATCGCAATCTGACAGCCCAGGATCTCTACTGGCTGTGGCGCAGTTCTCTGCTGAGCAATTGTCAGAGCAATCGTCAGACCCAGGCAGGATTTGTTCTGCCGACGACGATGCTGCTGTTGCTGATGCTGTCCCTTGTGTTGGGTATTTTGATCTTCCGCACGGGTAGCCGCAACACCGAAATTATTGGCAACCGTCAGCAGCGCCAGCTCTATAACGCAGCAACGCCGGCCATGCACCGGGCGCAGTCGAAATTGGAGTTTTTGTTTGGTCGCGAACCCTTGCCACCGCTGCCCTCCGATCGCGATTTGCAGATCACGCTTCAGAGTGCTCGCTATGATCTGGCTGACGAAACCCGCCTAGATTTGGATGGTAATGCCAGTACCGTTGATCCGGCCTGGCAATTTGATGTGGATGTTGATGGTGACTCAACCACCGGCACGGATGGTCGGGAAGTCACGATTGCCTACTCGATTTTGTCCCTGGCCAATGCGCCCAATGGCAATCAAAATGTCAGCCTAGAGAATAGCGATGCGCTGAAGGCGAGATTTCAGGTGGTTCGCAATGGTCCGATCAATCTTCAGGGAGGGGCGGCCAACCCCAACTGTACGAATCTAGCCCTGGCTCCCCAGGCGGGGTGGCAGCCCATTAACTCGGCGACGTTGCGCAAGGCGATGCAGGTCAACGCCTTTGCTAAGAATAATGAGACCGGAGCAACGGCCACCTTAGAAATGCAGCAGGACCGTCAGGCCAACTTTGGTAATAAGTGGGGGGCTTGGTTCCGCTATGATTTGGAGCTGCACCCTGGCCCAACATTCCGCTGGAACGGTGCCATGCACAGCGAAGCCAATATGTTTTTGAGTCGCTGGAGCAACCCGCTCACGCTGTATTTGGTTTCCTCTCCCTCCTCTTGTATTTACACCCGAGATGCCTCTGAAATTACGGTGACGAATGGGAGTCCTCGTTCGACCTTTCGTGGACATCTCATGGCGGGCAAAACCGCCAACGATACCAACAGCAGCAGTGGACAAACGCTGGCGGTTCATCGTTTCGCGGAAAACCTGGGGGGTGGAAATCCCAGCAGTGTGATCTATGGTGCTAGCAATGATTCGGTGACAGGCAACTCCGTCAACCCCACGAGTGTCGCGATCGAACCCGTTTTGCTTCTGACTGAGGATCGCAATCGCTCACGCAGCACGACGGATCCAGACAATACTGGCTCCTCTCGGGACAACGGTTGGGACCAACGCGAACTCGCAACCACCCGTCGTATGTACAACGATACGCAGCCCGCCCCCTACCTGGATGATACGTTCCGGGCTGATAACCGTTGGGGACCGAAGCCCCAGTACACGACAACCCTCGTGATGAACGAGGACACCAACAACAATGGCTCCCTAGAAGCGGGGGAAGACGCCAATGGTAGTGCCAGCCTAGATGTGAATCGGACCGGCGATCGCATTACAACGGCCTACGACGGTGCCACAGAACTAACCGCAGAGATTGCCCCCGTCGGCAATGAAACCCAATATGGCTTTGATGGCTACTGGGAGCGCCGCTCCATGGCCCATGGGGTTCGCCTCGTCGTTGGACAACGGCTGGAGCTGGGCAATGCCTTTGGCTGGATCCGTGAAGAAGATACGGATGGTGACAATGTTGTCGATGATGATGAAGATCTCGATGGCAACCGTCTTTGGGATGTCGATCCGCTCAATCCTCCCCCGGCAGAGGCCGCTGCAGGCAGCTCGCTGGCGGCTCGAAGCCACGAACAGCGACAGTGGCGGACGCTGCGTGACAATTTGGCTGCGGTGCAGACCACAGCGGTTTATCACTACCTCAGCAATGGGGGAGATTATCCGGCGGCTTGTCTGGCTTCAACCACACACCCCGGCACCGATGGCACTCGCAATAACAGCCGCACATTTGACTTATTGCCGGAGGATAATTCACGCCTTGATGTCAATTTCCTGACGGGTCAAGGCACCAATGGGATTGAATTTTCTGCGCCCTTTTCGGGGGCTGCCAATCCAGAAAATACCTTTGCCGGTCACATCGATAATTCCAATAGTTTCCTGCGGCGATCGCTCACCAATCTTGCTCGCTTTGCAGGCGATCCCGCAGGCGGTTTCCCGGCGGAACAAGACACCGTCACCGCCAGTACTGAGAATGCGGCATTCCGCTATGCCAATTTCTCTGCTGCCCAGGCCACTGGGGTGGTTCATCCCTATCCGCAGCTCACCATGTGGGGCGATTTCTCCAATCTTCGGCGTGTCCTGACGTATTTGGAAGATGACACCCTAGATGGTGGTGATATCGACACCTATGATGAGCTGAGTCCTGCTGATCGAACCACGCTTCAGACGGCAACCTGTACCTTGGGCGCATTGGCCTACAGCCTCGAGAACCAAGAAATTGCCTACACCAATGCCATCAACAGTAGTGGACCGAGTTTGCAAGCCATCGGGGTTCAGCTATTCAAATTAATGGATGGCAGAGTCAATAGTGGCAATCGCGAAATTGGTGCCAACACCGGCAATACTTGTACGAGCTTCAACGGCTCTGGTGGCTGTCCCAGTCAGAATCCCTATACGGTTGGTGACACTAGCGACCCAGAGGATTATCGCAACTACTATGCTCAATTCACCCCCGACGAATGGGTTCAAGCCTTAAGGTCAGCAGGTCGAAATAACCATGCGGATAAACTAGAACGCATTTTTGAGGCGTTCGAATTGCGCAATCAAATCCGTCGCGATCGCACCCTGGGTTTTGCGAAAGGTGTTGGCATTCCCGGAAGCAGTACCAATTATGATTGGCAAAATCTTACCTATGATTTGGACGATGGCCCTGGCCTTGGCAACGCGATTTCAGGAATTGCTGAAGCTCTTGTTATCTATGAAAATATAGGATGTGATCCAAGCGAATTTGGGTTGAGTGAAAAGGCAGAAGTCGGTTTGTCCATCGCACTGTGTCCGTCTGTTCCCGAACCCAAGTATCCGTCGCTTTACTATCTTTTCCCCCTCGCAGAACACGCCCCTGATGGTCGTCTTTCTACCGCCGCTCAGTCCAACGGTATCCAGGTCGATCAACCCGCGTCCGAGCCCTACGTCAATGCCTCTGACCACCCCTATATTTTCGATCGCGCCAATGCTCGGGGGATCAATTGCCGTCCCACTGGCGGTGTTTGCCAGGACAATACCTTTCGCCCCATTGGTGATACCAATAATAATGGCGTTGAAAGTAGTACTGAGCCAATTGGTTTTGTCCAATTGCGAAATCAGTTAGGCATGGCCCCCCGCATGACCTCAGGCTCCTGGGTAACCCCCGTTGCGACCAGTGCAACTGACCGAGTCAATACCATTACCGTCAATGGTAGTAATCTCTATCCCGCCTTTATGGACAAGGCATTCTTTAACGGTCGAGAAATGATGGCCGTTCGTACCCTCGATGTTGATTTTGATTTGCTGCGTCGTACCACGATTGCGGGGCAAAATGATCTCTTTGGTGGTACCCCTGTGGCTGATACGGACTACTGGCTCCCCCTACCCGATGTGACGGGCAATGCTGATCCGACGAGAACGGGAGCGATTTTCTATGCCTTTCGGGAGGATAATGTTCGCGAAGATGCGATCGCTCGCCCCCGTCGGGTGACCGATTCCTACCCGAACTGGTTGGCAAACTGGCTGACCTATGTCAACAATGCATCTGCAGGAAGTGTCAGCAACTACCTGATGAATGCGGTGGGGCAGATCAGCCAGGCCAACTGGAATTCGGCTGTCGATTCTGTCAATGATTTGGCCACTGATCCACCCATCAACCCCCGCACTGGCATTAGTCCTAAATCCGTTGATTTCTACGCCGATCCCGATCGCCGTCCCAACGGTTTCCGCCTGCGCAATGGTGCAGACCTGCGGCGGATGAATGGGGGGAATCCTGTGATCGGGACCGTGACAGAACCAGAGCGTCGCGGCGTGGCATTTATTACTGATAATCCCGTTTACATCCAATCGGACGATAATGCGTTTAATCTCCATACCCAGGAGGAATTCCAAGAGGCACTCACCACCAACTGGAGTAATTTTTATCAGCGCAGTACTCTAAATCCTGACTTTGCCAGCCGCAATGATCAATGGCGCAGTATGGAAATTATTTCAGATGCGATTACGATCCTCTCTGATAATTTTGTAGAGGGCTCAATCGAGCGCGCCATTATCAACAATGCACCAGGCTCTTTTAATGGTTTGAATCGCAACTCAACCACCAATATGTTTTGGGTGCGTGAGGATGGAGAAGCTTCATTTGTGCTGGCCAATGAGCAACCCATTAAGATTTCCCATCGCGGATTTCCCATTTATTGTCGTAAGGAGACCAATAGTTGGTTTAACTCTGATCCAGCTTCGTCCTTGCCCGAACGCTGCGATCGCCCCTTCCGTCAGTTTGAATATGGCCGGGAAACGGTCTTGAGTGCTCTGGGAGGCGCTGCCCGCAGCAACTATTCGTTTGAAGGCTTTAATCGAACGCGCCGGAGTGGTAACTCGCCTGCTAACAGTACGGTTAACGCCATTATGGTGAGTGGTGTGATTCCCTCCCGTAATGCTCAATCCTCCGGTGGTTTGCACAACTTCCCGCGCTTCATTGAAAACTGGAATAACCTGTTTATTTCGGGGTCTTTCATTCAGCTCAACTTCAGCAATTCTGCGACGGGGCAAACCGACCAAGACTCTTGGGAACCCGGTGATGCTCCAACCGGTAGTCAACGCATTGGTTACTACAGTCCTCCCAATCGTCTTTGGGGCTATGATGTTGCCTTACAATTTGCACCGGCAGGGTCGGTGTCTGAGCGATTTGTTTCAGTCTCCAATACCCGCAGTGAATTTTATCGGGAACTCCCCGTCGATGATCCCTACATGTTGATGTTGCGCTGCTCAGAACCCGCTGGTGGAGGGACTCAGGTTGACCCCAATCTGAATGGCTGCTAGAAGCAGGGGGACGTTAGAGCGTCGTTGCTAGAACAGACTTGTAAGATATTTGATGCTACATCATTGAGCTGCTAAAGTCGCTCATCCTGCAACAATTCATCGCTGAAAGGCTTTTTCCTCAACATCAGGGTTTTTTCTCAGCATTACTCCGACTTTTTTACAGTTGTTTACACATCTCATCTCCAGCGTAAAAGTCTGGGTCGTAGAGAGCACTACAAGATTGAAGTATGTCGACAAATCATACCTCTAATAATTAAGCGGATAGTCTGAAGTATGAGACGTACTAAATTTTAAGCATTGTACTTTTCAAAGATCTCATTCTCGAGAGTTATTTTTTTCTTATTAACTTTTATACAAACATAGTTTTCGCCATAACCTACACTAGGAACAATGTGGTAAACACTCATTCTGCAACATTCTGCTATTGTATAAATTAGGGTGTTTAGACTTTTATAAGTTCTGTCAGGATTAAACGGTCCATCTCTGTCCACTTGAATGACGGGTGCAGGATTTTGACTAATATCTGCGTATAAATGCTCAACAAATTCAAAACCTGCGATGGGAAACAAGCCTTTATTCCAGAATCCAGATTGCAAGTCTTCACGCAAGAAAGGAGAATTCAATCCTCTATGAAACCTTGGGTTTCTTTTCAGCTTACTATACATGTATATTGCATCTTGTAAGGAATAAAATTCTAGAGAAGAAGAGCCGCCAGGAACAGGGTTAGTAAAGAGAAAAGGATCGCCCAAGTACTTACGTGAGTACGAAGGATGGTCATTGCTATGATCTACACCATTTCTCCAGCCATAAAGCTGAAACAGTTCATCAGGTAGTTCAAATGGCAAGCGTCTTGAAAGGTGAGCTATCTGTTCATGGGAAAGGCCAGGGCTATATAAATTAAAGTTATAGCGCTCCGGATCAGGGTTTAGATTCTCTAGCCAATCCCATATAAATTCGAGTTCTTCGGTTAAAGAAGGCATAGTTCTATGCTTTAAGGGTTTCATGGAAGATCGACTCTTGTCCCATCTCGTTTGATATAGCCAGAGAGACCGCGGGATTTTGGACTGGCCACAACTCCAAACTGACTCAAAGGATTGATCATTGCATCAATTCTAGTCGCTCCTGTGACAACTCCTACAAACGAATAAAAATAGTTCATTAGGTCTGATTGTCTCCTAGATTCTCCTTCTGGAACGACCTTAATCGAGACTAAGCCTTGTTCCCACTTATCAAATCCTCCTTGAGCTGTGCTGTGGAAAAGATACTCATCTCTCGCATATGATCGTAGAGGACGCTGGGCACAAGCCTACAGTCCAGAGCTAGACAAGCGATGCCGATCCTCCTTAGTGGTGCAGAGAAGTCGTGAAAGCTTTGCGACTGCTAGATTCTCAATGAGACAAGGATAGGTTGGGAAGGGCGAATCATGGGAAGCTCAAGTTCCTACACTCAGAGCATCAGCCATGGAAACGCCCTATCTGTATCGTCAACTGTTAACTCAATTGA
>CALIJJ010000268.1 GCA_938017515.1 uncultured Pseudanabaenaceae cyanobacterium | reverse complement strand
GTTGGTTCCTGTAATATTCGCCATGAGATTTCTCCTGATTGAGAAGCTGTTGTGAGCTGCAAAAACATGGTTTGTTCTTGCGCTGTTGTTGATTAGGATTGGGCGAAGAAAAATATGCAGGTTTTGCAGAAAAGATTTTTTTGAGAGAGACATAAAATCCCTCAAGTTCAGTCAGAGAGGGCATTATAAAGACAGAAAAATATCTTGCTGACCAGGCCAAAAGACTTGGCTTCAAAAAAAGAGGTGTTGGTTGAGCCAACACCTCCTGGATGCAATTTACCAATCAGTTCGTTCACGGGCACAATTCACGCAAGCCGTGAACACAAGCAATAAACACCAGTCGCGGCTCCGATTCGCCCATGGTTTAGACAAACGTCGCATCCAAGCTCAGGAAGAAGCTGGTCGTATCCTGAACAACACCGACCAAATCACCCTTGTACAGGATTTGTGTATCCTTCTTGGTTGCATCACCACTCCAGCTGCCCAACTTATTGAGGCTGTAGTCGCTGGCATTGCCATGGAGTTGAACCTTATCACCTTCAGCCCAGTAGAAGTCGGTAATCGTCGCGTAGCCAGCACCTTTGTAGAAGGCTTGGAAGCTATCGCCTAGCACAAACAGGTCCTTACCGTCAGTTGCATCCTTCTTGCCGGGCTTGGAATAGGATTGGTCGCCGGAGAGGGTGTCATACTCAGCAGTACCGTAACCAAAGCCCTGGAGGCGATCGTCGCCGCTGCCGCCAACAAGCTTATCGGTGCTGGTACCGCCGTAGAGCTTGTCATTGCCAGTGCTGCCATAGAGGTTATCCTTACCGCTACCGCCGTAGAGGTTGTCATTACCACTGCTCGCAGACAGGGTGTCATCACCAGCACCACCACTCATGTAGTCGTTGCCGCTACCACCGCTCAGGTAGTCATTGCCATTGCCGCCGTAGACGCTGTCATTGCCGCCGCCACCGTAGACACTATCGTTACCGTTGCCGCCGCTGACAATATCATTGCCCAGACCACCGCTGATGTAGTCATTGCCACCATTGCCGTACAGGTAGTTATTGCTGCTGTTGCCCACCAGGCTGTCGTTGTTCTGGGTACCATAGACGCGCTGGAAATTCTTGACCGTGTAAGTTGTGTCAGGAACGCCAGGGATGCCCTTGACGGCCATCGTCTCGTTCTGCAAATTGACTTGCATGTACACCGGCCCCGCAGCCACGCTGGAGGAGTTAATGGTGTTGGACTTGCCGACGGCACCAATAATGGTTTCAACGTCATTCAGGGTGTCGGTGCCGAGGCTACCCTTTTCGAGCTTACCCTGGGGCTTGATCGTGACGGCTTGACCCAAGCTGCCGTAGTCGGCGGTGTCAGTCCCGGAGCCACCGTAGACCATGTCATTGCCAGCACTGCCGATGAAGCGATCGTTGCCAGTACCGCCATACAGCTTGTCGTTGCCAGCCCCACCGTTCATGGTGTCATTGCCGCTTTCTCCGTACAGCTTGTCGTCGCCGGAGTTACCGTACATCTTGTCGTTGCCGCTGTAGCCCAGCATGGTGTCGTTGCCGGTGCCGCCATACATGGTGTCGTTGCCGGTCCAACCGTCCATGTAATCGTTGCCGGAGCCGCCACTCATGTAGTCATTGCCAGTGCCCCCATAAAGGCTGTCGTTCCCAGACTGACCGTAGAGATTATCGTTGCCGTTTTCGCCATAGATCTTGTCGTTGCCGTAGCCACCATAGACCGTATCGTCGCCGTCACCGGCATAGACCACATCGTTGTCCGAAGGGAACAGCGGTTTCAGGGTCAGCTGGGGTGACAGGGTTGGAATTGCGGGCTTGGCCAAGGGTGTGGGGAAGGTGGACGAGAAAAGGCGAGAGCTGAGGGGAATGGGAGCCGGTAGCCCAGGAGTTGGTACAGTCACCACGGAGGTGGGGGATGCAATGGGGAATGCGGAGCTAGGTCCCGCTGTGATGACGTCATTACCGGTTCCGCCATAGACCGTATCATCACCCGTTCCGGCTTTGACGATATCGTTGCCAGCCAGGGCATTGATGGTGTCCTTCCCGGCAGTGCCCTTCAGCTCCGGGCGGAAAATAAAGAACGGAAAACCGTTGAAGCTATTGTTGTCGCTGTAGATCGTGCCGGTGATATTAGCCATGATTGGCGTCTCCTAAGAAATCGGTTAGCTGTGATTGCGCGGCTGATTGCAAGGTGGCAATGCTGTGATGAGCAGCGGTGTATTGCCGGTTGTTTGTCTGCAATTTGCGCTCATCTGTTCTTAGGAGTGACCCTGCAGGAGTATGCACCCCTTGACAAAAATGCCTTTTATTTTTCTGAATTAAGGCCTTTTTCAAGAGAAGAATGCCAAGGAAAAAGCATAAAAAAAGACCCGATGATTCGTTGTTGACGAATCGTCGGGTCTATCCAATGCCCTATGCCCTAGGGATGACGGTTATTAGGGAGGACATCCCGTTGTTATGCAGGGTTATGCAGATGCTGCTGCGAGACTGGCCAAAGTCTGGCGATCGCCCTAGCCAGCTTTATCCTGCGTCGAAGCGACGGTTTTAGCAGACTCACTCGCCTTCACAACCTTCGTCGCCTTCACAGCCTGACTGGCCTTAGCATCCACAACAGGGTCCACCTCCGGTACTTCTTCATACAGCGCATAGGTCTTCCACTGTGGACCCACCGTCTCACTGTCGTCATCACGGGCCTGGGGCACCGCCAAACGCCACAGGTTGCCGTCCGGCAGCTGTTGCAAATACACGTCAAACGAATAATCCGTCTGGGCATACCGTTTACCGGGGAATTTCACGTCCGCGTCGTATTGCCCCTGGAGATGATAGGCGACCAACCCCCCGAGGCGCAGGGCTTCTTTCTCAGCCACCACAATATTCTTAATTTTGAACTTGGGCACCTTGGTATGGAGCTGCTGACTAAGCGCCTCCTGCGTCTGCTGGAATTCGAGGGCGATCGCCTTCTGTACAATCTTATTTTCCGGTCCTCGCGCCCCGCACCCCGTCAGGAACAACAGCGCACAGCCCAGAATTAGTGCCGATTTGAAAAGTTTTGCCCATCGCCGTCCCATCATCAGCCTTCCTTTAATATATGCGCGGATATATACGCGAAACGATGTGGACTATTGATCCACAGATGCCCTAGCTCAGCTTAGGGCCAGACAGCAGGTGTCTTCAAGGGGGTATGGTGATCCTGCAATGCTTTGAAAAGACACCGGGTGTCTTGTTGCTGAAGACCATGGGCAAAAATCTGGGCCTCAGTCCCGAACTCTACACCTACCTACAAGCGAACTCGGTGCGTGAACCCGAGATTTTGGCACAGCTCCGCGAGGAAACCCAGGACTTGCCCGGAGCCGTGATGCAAATTGCGCCAGAGCAAGGGCAATTCATGGCGTTGCTGGTGCAGCTTTTGGGCGCGAAACGAACAATTGAAGTGGGCGTGTTTACGGGCTATAGCAGTTTAGTTGTGGCTTTGGCGCTGCCGAAGGACGGCCAAGTCGTCGCCTGCGATGTCGATGCCAAGACGGGGGCGATCGCCCAACGCTACTGGGAAAACGCTGGCGTCGCTGACAAAATTGACTTTCGCCTCGGCTCAGCGCTGGATACGCTGGATAGCCTGATTGCCGATGGCCAGTCCGGAAGTTTCGATTTTGCGTTTATCGATGCGGACAAACGCAACTACCCCCGCTATTACGAACAATGTTTGCAACTGGTTCGGGTGGGCGGACTGATTGCGATCGATAATGTGTTGTGGTCCGGGCAAGTGGCGGATCCATCGGTGGATGATCCGCGTACACAATCAATTCGGGCCTTTAATACACAGCTCCATCACGATGAGCGGGTGAGCTTGAGTATGGTGGCGATCGCCGATGGTCTAACGCTGGCTTTAAAGCGCTGATCATTAGCCAGCACAAGAACAGGGGCAGGTTTTGTTGACCATCTCTCAGTCCAGTCGATGATGCGACGACTAAACCTGCCCTGACCAAAGATATTATTCATTCTCCATTCCCCCCATGATCGGCTTTCTCCAAGGCACCGTTGTCGGCGTTCAGCGCCTCAATAACCGCGTCATCCTCCTGATCAATGTCGGCGGTGTCGGCTATGAAATTCAAATCGTGCCGCGATTGATGCAGCAACTCCCCAGTGCGGGAGACGACTGCCAGGTCTTCACCCACCTACAAATCCGTGATGACCAATGGACGTTGTATGGCTTTTCTTCGCTGGCAGAGCGGGATCTGTTTCGACAGCTAATCAGTGTCAGCGGCATTGGCGCGCAGTCGGGCATTGCCCTGCTGAATACGCTGGAACTGACGGAACTGGTGCAGGCCATTGTTTCGAGCAACGTACGGATGCTGTCCCAGGCACCGGGCGTCGGCAAAAAGACTGCCGAGCGACTGTCGCTAGAGTTGCGGGCAAAACTGGCGGAGTGGCGGGAGTCGGCGGGGCTACTGACGGCTCCGGCGGCAGGACCGGTGGCAACGATTCAGGAGGATGTGGAGATGACACTGCTGGCGCTGGGCTATAGCAGCAAGGAAATTACCCAGGCGTTGGATATGGTGGGGCAACAGACGAGTCTGGCGAAAAATGCCGATGCAGAGGACTGGATTCGGGAGGCGATCGCCTACCTCAGCCAGCAGTAATCTGCATCGGCATTGTGTTGAGAAGCTTAAAAGTCGAGAGAAGCATCCCGTTGGAAAAACCACCGGGATCGATGGGCTCGTGAGCCGGAGTTGCAATCGCAGCCTAGGCAAGGCGATCGCCCGCTAAACCTAGCGTTCCCTATTTGACCAGGCGCAGCGTCATGGGATAGCGATAGCGACTCCCTTCGTTCGCTTTAACCGCAGCCATGATAGTCAGCACAAGGGCTGCAATCCCGAGCATGGGCAACAGGAGGAGGCCAATGATAGCAAAGATCAAAACACCACAGACAACCGCTGCGAGGGTGACCGTAATTTGGAAGTTGAGCGCTTCTTTGCCGTGTATATCGACAAACTCAGATTCATCCTTCTTCATCAGCCAGATGATCAGAGGAGCAATCACGTTACCAAAAGGAATAATGAAACCGGACAGAGAAGACAGATGGCAAACCATTGCCATATTGCGGTCAGAATCGCTTAAAGCCTGCATGGCACCGTCCAAAAAGGAACTTGTTATCTCTAAAGTTCCCAAAACCCAAAGAAGTTCCCAAAGGCATGCTCCCCAAAGAACAACAGCAGAGCTCCACCAAAGCTTCAAAAATAGGGCCAAAACGAGCCAAAAACGGGCTCACCAATGACCCATGAGGACAGGGATAAAGCGCCAAATATCCAACACAGGGGTTCGCCCCCTTAAGATGGCGCTGGATATTTAGCGGAACGTCTCTGCGATCTTGGCTGCGATCGCTTTATCCCAGGTGCTCGACGACTTCGGAGAGGGGATAGCGCACCTTGGGCGTGGTGGCGTATTTGTCGTCGGCAGAGCGGTAGCCGAGGGGGCAAACCAGGACGGAGGCATAGCCTTTTTTGTCGAGGCCCAGAATTTCGTCGTACTTGGGTGGAACAAAGCCTTCCATGGGGCAAGCATCGACGCCGAGCATCGCGGCGGTGGTCATCAGTTGGCCGAGGGCGATATAGACCTGCTTAGCAGCCCAGGTGGGGATATCGAGCTTGGGGTTGGCGAGGAAGCCTTTGATCACCTTGGCGAAGCCTTCGAGGGACTCAGGCTCAACCTGGCGGATTTCGGCGGTGGACTTCATGTAGCGATCGACTTCGCTTTCCCCAACCTCTTTCTTGATAGCAAGGACCACAACGTGGGATGCATCCACAACCTGGGTTTGCTTCCAGGAGTGCTCCAGGAGCTGCTGGCGGATACCGTCATCGGTAATAACGAAAAATTTCCAGGGCTGCATGCCAAAGGAAGAGGGAGTCAAGACGAGGCTTTCTTCAATGGCTTTCCAGGTATCGGCGGGGATCTTTTTGGAGGCGTCGAACATTTTGGTGGCGTAGCGCCACTGGAGGGATTCGAGAACCTGGTCGGGGGTGCTAAAGCTCATGGAGATACTTGAGGGCTAGACGGAATCAATGGCGACTTTGTTCGATCATATCGAATCAAAGAACAACAGTCTTTTTTAGTTTAGTACCTCAAGAGAATATTGATCCGCCAGGGGACGACCCATTGGACTCCCCATTCCCACGGAATAAGATTGAAACCCACGAACCAGCAGCGTTCGAGTCCTTAGGGCCTGTTTTGATGCGCGATCATCATCCTCGGATTTGGTGAGGCCAGTGAGGTTGATGGTCAAGGCAAGGTCGGACTAGGCAAGGTCGGACTAGGCAAGGTCGGACCAGGAAGCAAGGGACAGCCCAAGGCACTCCGCGCCGAGGAGGGATCGGTTGGCGTTGACGGCCAACCCCGTGGCTAGCCAGTTTGCCGCAGCCCCGACGTCTGACACACCGCCACAGCGGTGGTAAGTGAGCATAGCAAGGCATAGCAAGGCCGAGGGCTGAGCGGGCTTCGACTTCGCTCAGCCCTCGGCCTTGGCGCGCTCACGGTTTCGCTGGTTGAACGGAGCCGGTCCTCCTGAGCCTGTGTCGAAGGGAAAGCAGCAGCGGCAAAGGCTATGTTTATTTCGGGCCACCACTGAGCTGGATATCAGCTCAAACCAATTCCTTGGCTTAGGATTTATGTTTCAGAATATCTAGTGCCAGAATATCTAATGCCAGAATATCCACTGTTTGATAGCAACGACTCAGACTCAACTGATATTGAATGCCACTTTGTCTATCTCTAATGCTATTCCTCAATACTACATTTGGCTGTTGCCAATCCTAGGAATTAGTTCTATTTAGGAATTGGTTCTATTAAGGATTGGCTGGATGGGTATTTGAGGGGACTAACAGCAGACAAAAAATTGCGAAATGCGTCACCAAACTCGGCAGTCTTAAAACGGTTTCGCGATCGCTACAAACCAAAGCCACGGTAATAAAAGACTCTGACGCATCCACTCACTGCAGCCTGAGTTGAGATGCGCCCCTGGTCTGGGCCTTACATCCCCCCAGACCAGGTGAAAACAAGGTGTGAAATTGTGACCTTGCCTGAGTAGAATCCCTCTCTAGAGATAAACCATTTATACTGACCGAATTGGCTGTTTACGCAGCCGACTCATTCTCACGATCTATAAGGCGGATCAAGAGGACGTTAGTATAAAATACTGATTATTCTTTCGTACTCACTAATTGTTTACTTAGAAATGCTTACTTAGCTCAGTGATGTCTCAGTTAGACAAATGATGTCTCAGTCAGTTTCGTATTCATTTGAAACCTGACTCCGGCTGAGACGAATGCGCCACATCACAACTGTCAATGTTGTTGTTACGTATTCGTCTCAACCTCTGTGCCATCAAAGTCACGATTGGCCTTAAGATCCATTCTCGAGACTCTAGTCACCATGTCATCTACAACGTTGCAGTCCATTGGCGATCCGGTTGTGCCCAGCGAACAAGCACGCCAGCAAGATGCGCTGCAACTCTTGGCCCAGCAAGCACTCAGTCATACGGGCATCACAACACTGTTTGAGGCGATCACCACAACACTCAACACGGTCCTGGAGATGCCCTACTGCCGCTGCTGGCAGATGCTGTCGGACAATCTCACGCTCCAATGCATCTCGGTGAGCGACAACCTCAAAGACCCATTGCTGCCCACCTCATTCAGTGAAACCGAGGCTCCCTGGATTGAGCGCCTCAAGCAACTGAAGCAGCCGTTTCCCCTGATGAGCTCGCATCAGCGGTCTTCAGAAGCTTGGGCAGCGATTCTAGCACCGGAAAATTGCAACACCGGGGTGATCATCCCCATCTGTGGCTTGGAGCAAGAGCTGTTGGCCGTCATTGAGTTATACGGAACCAAGCCACAGTTGGGTCGGGGGGAGCTGCCGTTTTTGCAGTCCGTGGCGCATTTGCTAGCCACCGCCATTCAGCGATCGCGGTCCGAGGCCCTGCTCGCCACCCAAAGCAAGGTTCTAGAACAATTGGCCGCCGGTGACTCCCTTCAGAACATCCTCACCAGCCTTTGCCTGTTAATCGAAGCGCAATCTCCCGGCAGTCTTTGTTCAATCATGTTGCTGGATGAGTCGGGCACCAAAATGGTAGCCGGGGCCGCACCGACCTTCCCCCCGGCGTGGAACGACGCGATCGATGGATTGAGCATTGGTGAGGGTGTGGCGTCTTGCGGTACGGCACTCCAACGCAAGACGCCCGTTTTTGTCAAGGACATTGCCACTGACCCACTCTGGGCTCCCTTTAAAGACTTTGCCCAAGCCCATGACATCCACTCCTGTTGGTCCACGCCCTTCTTTTCCAAAACGGGGGAAGTCCTGGGCACGCTGGCTCTGTCCCATCGCTCTGCCTGTGCGCCGTTGCAGTTCCACCACCAGCTGATTAAAACCGCGACCCATTTGGCCAGCATTACCACCGAAAGCAGTCGTTCGGCGGCCCAGCTCCGCCATCAGGCCCAGCGTGACCGACTGACGGGGCTCTATAACCGGGCCATGCTGTTGTCACGGATTAAGGCCCAAATTCAGGCAAGAATGCAGGCAAGGATTCAGGCCAAGGCAGAGCTGCCTGATTCAGCCACCTTTGCGGTCATTTTTCTGGATGTGGATCACTTTAAGTTGGTCAACGACAGTTGGGGGCACAGTGTGGGCGATCGCCTTTTGGTGGCAATCGGCGATCGCCTCAAGCGCTGTTTGCCCGCCAATGCCGTTCTGGCTCGCCTGGGGGGAGACGAATTCGCCATTTTGCTGGAGGGATATTCCAGGCCATCGGGAGCCCAAGAGATTCTGAACTGTATCGTTGAGCAGTTCTTGCAACCGTTTGAGTTGGGCGATCACTCTCTGTTTACGTCAACGAGTTTGGGGATTGCCTATGGGAGCGATCGCTATCAAGAACCCGAGGAAATTTTGCGAGACGCGGATATTGCCATGTATCAGGCGAAGCAGACACTCTCGAATGAGAAAATCGCGGTGTTTGATCAGGCCATGCATGAGCGTGTGATTGCTCGCCATGGCCTGGAGACGGGGTTGCGTCTTTCGATTCAGCAGGCTTGGAAGGCTCGGGACATCGCCACGATGACGGGAAGTCAGCATCCTGCGGTGCAGGCGTTGGAGCTGTATTATCAACCGATTGTGCGTTTGGCGACTCGGGAGATTGTGGGGTTTGAGGCATTGTTGCGATGGCAACATTCGATCCAGGGAAGCATTGCGCCGATGGCGTTTATTCCGGTGGCGGAGGAGACGGGGTTGATTATTCCGTTGGGGCGTTGGGTGATGCGGTCGGCCTGTGAGCAGCTCAAGGCGTGGCATCAGCAACTGGGGGATGAGTCGTTGATGATGAGTATCAATGTCTCGGGGCGACAGTTGTTGCAGGCGGATTTTGTGGCCCAGGTGGCGCAGCTATTGACGGAGAGTCAGTTGCCACCGAGTTGCATCAAGTTAGAGATGACGGAGACGGTGTTGATTAAGGCGACGCCGGTGTTGAAGGCACGCTTGGAGGCGTTGCGCGGGTTGGGGGTGCATTTGAGTTTGGATGATTTTGGCACGGGGTATTCGTCGCTGAGTTATTTGCATCAGTTTCCGGTGAATACGTTGAAGATTGATCGGTCGTTTGTGAAGGATTTGCAGCCGGGGCAGGATCAGGTGACG
>CALIJJ010000267.1 GCA_938017515.1 uncultured Pseudanabaenaceae cyanobacterium | reverse complement strand
GAGGTGAGTGCCTTTGTGGAGCGCCCTCGGGATGTGTCCTATTTGTTGGATGTGCTAGAGCAGCGCAATCAATCCGCCTTTGAGGGGCGTCTTCAGCTGGAGCGAGTGGGAGTTTATGGTCATTCCTTGGGGGCTTATACTGCCCTAGCCCTGGCAGGGGGGCAACTCAATTTTGAGCAGCTGGATCGAGATTGCAACCCCAGAGCCTTTGCGACGGATCTGTCCTTAGCATTGCAATGCCGTGCCAAGGCGCTGCCCCGCCAGGACTACCCCTTGCGAGATAGCCGAGTGGCTGCACTCCTTGTTCTTGATCCTGTGAGCCGCAGTATTTTTGGTTCCCGTGGTCTTGCGGCCATTCAGCTGCCGGTGTTTTGGGGGGGGTCCGATGCGGATGTTTTGACGCCCCTGGTGACGCAGCAACTTCCGGCTTTTGAGCAGCTCGGCAGCACGGAAAAGTATTTGGGGATTGTGGAGGCGGTGCAGCACATGAACGTCAGACTAGATCGGCTCTTTGCGACCCAGAACCTTGCCGAGTCCAAATTGATTGAACCCAAACCCCAAGCCTTTCAAAACTATGTCAATGCCCTGGGTCTAGCCTTTGTCCAGGTTCATGTGGCGGAGCGCTCGGATTATCGACCCTATTTAACGGCTTCCTATGGCGCTGCTCTGAGTGAGTCTCCTCATCAGTTACGATTTTTACCCTACATACGTAAATAGCTGAGTATCAAAATAGTTCAGTGATTTTGGGTGCCGTCGGTATATTATGGAGCGACTTCGTCGCGATCGCATCACCCCTATGTCGCTTCTGCTTGGCGCATCCCTGTTTGGTCTACTCAGTTTTTCGACCCTCGCTCCGTCAGTGGCTGAGACGGTTGTCGATACTCGTGTGGCGGTCGTACCCATCCCTTCAGATACATCCCTACCGAGTCGCGTCCTCAACCGCCAGCCCGATGCGATCGCCTATGGCTTTGGTTCCCTCAAGGAGCTGATGATTGGTTTGGAGCCAGTCATTGATTGGCCCACGGTTCAAGCTCAGACCCCAGTGGTTCCGCGTCCGATCTTGCCTCCAGACAACGCCGTCGGGTCGTCCAATGGGTCAGCTCCTTCCCCTCGTTGGTCCACCGTGAATGGGGAGATCCCCGATAATCCCTGGCAGCGTGCCTTTTCGCAGCCAGCTTCTGCCGCTCCAAGTCGTCGTCCAACGGTCCAGCCTCGCACCTATCCCAGTTTTTCCAGCGCCCCCTTGGATGCGCAGCTGCGTCGCTATCTGACTTATATGGAGGCGATGGGACCGGCAGATATCTTTATAGTGGGCAGTTCCCGTGCTACCCAGGGGGTGGACCCTCTGATCCTGCAACAGGCCCTGGCAGAGCGGGGTTTTGGGGGGATCAAAGTCTTCAATTGGGGCGTGAATGGTGCAACGGCTCAGGTGGTGGATGTTTTACTGCGGGAAATTTTGACCCCTGCCCAGTTGCCGCAATTGGTGGTGTGGGCGGATGGATCTCGCTCCTTCAGTAGCGGACGGCGCGATCGCACCTACGAAAATATTCGCTTCTCGGCGGGCTACCGAGCCCTCTCTGAGGGCAAGCGTCCTTTCCTGACGGTGGCAGAGAAGCAGCAGTTCAGTAGTCTGCGGGCGGCCTTGGCATCACCGCCGCCGTCATTGCCTGCGGATTTGAAGGAAAAGCTGGGTGTGCAGATGTCGCAGCAACCGTCCTCACCGCTACGCAACTTTTTTATTGATTGGTGTTCGGATCGTCAGGGGCCTTGCGATCGCTCTGCCACGTTCCAATCGGCCAATGCATTGACGGAAGCCCTAGATCCGAGCAGCACGACCTATTTAGAAGCCTCTGGGTTTCAGATCAATTCCCGCCAATTCATTCCCCAATTCTATTTCCAGCAGTTCAAAAAGATCTCCGGTGCCCATGATGGCGACTACAAGAATTTCAGTCTCTTTGGGGATCAGCACCGGGCCTTGAAGCGGATTCAGGCGCTGTCCCAACAGCAGAATATGCCCATTGTCTTTTTGAGTTTGCCGCTGACCAATACCTACTTGGACCCGATTCGTCGTAAGCGAGAGGCGGCATTTATCACCTACATGAAGGCAGCCGCGAAGGACCGCAACTTTAGCTTCTATGACTTCAGCAAGCTCTGGCCCAACCGCAACGATTTCTTTATTGATCCCAGCCATGTTAATCGCTATGGAGCAGCAGCGGTGTCCTGGCAATTTGCCAAGGCGATCCATCCCACGTTGTTAAAGCGGATGGCCCGCAACGCTGGGAGCCAAACGGCGGCGAATGCAGCGTCGGCGAACTAGGGCAAGCCTTGGGCTCGTTCCCCCACCGCTGAAGATTCGTCATAATGGAGACGCGTTCTGTTTCCCATACTCCGCCTCTGCAATGCTTCTACGTCGTTTCTGGGTAATGCTGTCGGTCTTTTGTGTTTCTAGCCTGTTGTGGTGCGGACTGTTGGTTTCCCCTGCCCAGGCTGCCATCCACACCTATCCAGAAACCGACGATCAAATGATGTATCGCTCTCGTCTGAGTTTGCGAGATGATCAGGGCTTGGCTTGGCAAACGATTGTGTTTAAGCGGGTTCGTGAGGGCCAGGTGCTCGATTTTAAGCTGCGTTTGGTGGGATTTCCGGGGCAGGTGGCGGTGGCCCATCCGGCTGATGTTGTGCTGCGTCAGGGGATGAATGATGTTTGGCAGGCAACTGATGAGACAGAGCAGGATGGTCAGTTGAATACGGTGGTTTCGAGTGTGGGACAGTATGACCTGTTTGGGGTGATGCGATCGCTCGATCGTTCAGCCCCGATGGTGTTGGATTTGATGCTGGAGGGGGGAGAGATGCGATCGTTGGTGGTTCCCCCCTATGTCGTCAAGGAATGGCTGGCTCTCAAAGAGATGCCGCACTAGAAGGCATCTCGATAGGTTGCGGGTTGATGTTTCGGGGTTGATAAGGGGCGCGATTAGTTCGGGTTGCCCAGAAAATCTCGTTTGCCAACTTCGACGCCGTTGTGGCGAAGAATGTCGTAGGTTGTGGTCACATGGAAATACACATTGGGCAAGACAAAGAACTGTAGAAAGGGCCACCCCTGCATCGTGATGCTTTCCCCGCGACCAATGGGGACCTGTACGTCTTTGGTTTCACTGCCATTGATCTGCTCTGGCGTGAATGCTGTGAGATAGTCGATGCTCTTTTGGAGGCGGTCAATCAGCTCAGGAAAGGTCGTTTCCGTATCTTCCATCGCAGGCGCTTCACTGCCAGCTAACCTTGCGACCCCTCGTCGGGAGACATCCGAAGCAATTTGGATTTGTTTGGATAGGGGAAACATGTCGGGATAGAGACGACTATTGATCAAGACGGTGGGATCGAAGCCCTTGGCCTCTGCGTGGGCTTCGCCTTTTTTGAGAATGGCAATCAAATTGCTGAGTGTGCGGCTCAGGATGGGAATTGAAGCTTGGTGCATCGAGAGGGTCATGGAAGCTGGCCTATTCTATATATCTGGCCAGGTTAACGTGGTTCTCTAAGCAAGTGAGGTCTTCCCTGCTGAAGCCATTACAAAACCCCAAAAAACGTCACAGCAACACAAGAAAAGTTGTCCCGATGATGTTCGGATCAAACGACGATGTGAATGGATTAGACTGACACCGTCAGCTTGGTGACAGGTAACGTGGTGATGTCGCTGATGGAAGCTGCTCCCTATCATCCCCAATGGTAGCGACTCCTTCTTTGAGCTAGCTCATAGTTTTGAGGCGCGGGCTCGTCCATGCTAGTCCTGTCAACCTAGCAGAGTCCCATGTGTCATGAGCTTAAACGTCGATCTTTTGAGGAATAGTTTTACCCTTTTGCAGGCAGAGAAGCATGAATTCAGTGCTTTGTTCTATCGCACGCTGTTTTCGGATTATCCCCAAGTGCAACCTTTGTTTGCCCATACTGACATGGCAGAGCAACCAAAAAAGCTGTTTGCTTCCCTGGTTTTAGTGGTGGACAACCTAGCCAAGGCCGATATCTTGACGAATGCTCTCCATGGTCTAGGAACCAGACATATCAAATATGGTGTACTCCCGATTCACTATCCAATGGTTGGGGGTACGCTGCTCAAGGCGATGGCAGCCACATTAAAGGATGACTGGACTCCGGAGGTGGCAGACGCTTGGACGACCGCCTATTCGGCGATCGCGGAAATCATGTTGGCGGGGTGTGATTACCCTGCTGAAACTCTCGATCCTGAGAGTGCTGATCCTGGGTAGCGATCGCGTATTGAGCCTGTCCGTTTTTCATCCCCCCATGGCCGCGAAGTATCTTCATCCACTGAGGTGGCGTCTAAACTTGTGAAGGCAAAATCTAGCTTTTCGTTGAAAGACCAGCTGTTCAATGCAGAGAAGGTTGATTATTTAGGGGGGTTACTTGCTGAGTCATCCCCTGCGTTTGATCGATCAGGTTTCCAGCGGGATGTTGTCGCCGCTTTTCCCCAGTTGGAATTGAAGCAGCGGATTGCCCATATTACGGCTTGTTTGCATCGATATTTACCGGATGATTACCCAGCTGCATTGAGCATGATTCTGGATGCATTGCCGCCACCGTTAGACCCGGCAAAGACGGACGATGACTTTGGAGATTTTATCTTCGCACCGCTGTCGTTGTTTGTGGCAACCTATGGTTGTCAAGAAGTATATTTAGCCGTATCTCTAGAGGCCATTAAGGAAATCACAAAACGATTTTCAGCGGAATATGCAATTCGTTTTTTTCTCAATACATTTCCCGAGCAAACCTTAGCATTTTTATGGGACTGTGCCGGGGATGATCATTACCATGTAAGGCGATTGGCCAGTGAGGGGACAAGGCCCAAGCTGCCCTGGGCGCAGAAGCTTGGGATTGATTACCGTCAGCCGCTGCCCATTTTGGAACGATTATTTGCGGACCAAACGCGATTTGTGACGCGGTCGGTGGCCAATCATTTGAATGACATTAGTAAGCTGGATCAGGTCTTGGTGGTTGACCTCTTGGAGCGTTGGCGAGTGAGCCACAAACAGGATGCGGCGGAGATGGACTTTGTGATGAAACATGGGCTGCGATCGCTGATCAAACAGGGAAACCCCAGCGCCTTAGCCTTGCTTGGGTTTGGGGCAGAACCGGATATTGCGATTACAACATTCACCACCACTACCCCCGTCGTTAAGCTGGGGGACGCCTTCGAGTTCTCGCTCGTGATTCAGGCCCAGAGCGACCAGAATCTATTGATTGACTATCTCATGCGATTTGCCAGTGATGGCAAGCGACAGCCACAAAAAGTATTTAAGTTGAAACAGTTGCAGCTCGCGGCGGGGGAAACGGTGGCACTCACCAAACGGCATCCCATGCGCCTAATGACGACGCGGCGATTGGCATTGGGACCGCATCAAATCATTTTGCAGGTGAATGGCAAAGTGATGAATTCACTGTGTTTTGAGCTAGTCGAGGTCTTGTGATAGACGAGGATGTTCTCACCCCCTGCCATGGAGACCCGCTTGACTCATGACTGAGCTGTGCTCAACAACGCTCCCTGCCGGTGAAAGATGTTGCCTTACTGAAGCTGCGCATAGGCTTTGGCAACAATCAATTCTTCCTCAGAGTTCCAGTCCTGGGACGTTTCACCCCGAGCCAATATCTCGGCTGCTAGAACGGCTAGTGATTCTGAGCATCCTCGCGCAATCAGGGTTCTTGCGTAAGAGGATTCAGCGGTGGGGTGAGTATCAACGAACGTCATAGCGTCTGCTCTCAGTAAAAACATTGGAGCTGTGTATATAAAATAGTCCGTAGAAAGAGTTTTGTACAATTCTGCTAAGAATTTCTACAGATTTATTCCATATCATTTCCGGAATAAAAATAATTTATTAAGCGCTTGCCAAAAAAGCATCAATCAGCGTTCTGGCAATGCTGAGGGGGCCAGGTACCTCTGGGAGAGCATCTTTGGTAAACCAAGCCACTGCTTCAATCTCCTCTGGCTCGGGTCGGAGATCTCCCCCTGCATACTCTGCGCTAAAAGCAAGCATGAGAGAATTCGGAAATGGCCAGGGGCGAGAGCCGAAGTAGCAAATGTTTTTTACTTCGATGCCAACTTCTTCTCGAACTTCTCGCATGACAGTCTCTTCTAGGGATTCCCCTGGTTCCACAAAGCCTGCCAAAACGCTGTACATGCCGGGGCGAAACCGAGGCGATCGCGCGAGCAAAATTTCATCCCCCCGAGTGACTCGCACAATAATGGCAGGCGACAGCTTGGGATAGTAGCGCAGGTTGCACGGGGAGCAGTGTTTGGCGGTGGTGGATGACGAGACTAGCGGGGTGGCACAACAGCTACAGAACTGGTGAGTTCGATGCCATTCCATCATCTGAAATGCCCGTCCAGCGATGGCAAATAGATGTTCGTCTAATTGGCCATATAACTGGCGAAGGGAAACGAAGAGCCAGTCTAGGGGCGGTGGAGTCCCTGCTGCCAGGATTGCGCCATAGCAAGGGGTTTGCTGAGACTTGCCCAAAAACAAAATTTTTTCAGCCTTGAGTTCCAAATCATCTAGGCCAAGGGAGTAAGGGATTTGAGCCAGTGGAGGATTCGGACTTCGTTTAATGAGTAATTGTTTGCCACAAAAGATGAACCAATGGGCGGGGGATTGAGTGGGTTCTGGGGGGAAACCTCCCGCCGTAAAGTTATCTAAGCTGAAGGGGTGAAGCATTGAGTTGTGGCTGGTTTTAGGGCGATCGTGCCCATTGATTGTAGGGCTGGAGGTTTAGTCCGGGGATGAGACCGGGAAGAGAGTAAACTCTCAGACAGTACTGCGTCTTGGAGATCTACCCTTTGGCGATTCAATCGGCTTTGGATGCTTATATCAATCTGCGCCACCGTATTTTGCCTGGCGATGTGATTGCCTTTTGTGGCAAGGGTCTGCCGTCGGAAGTCGTGAAGGTGGCGACGCGTTCAACGGTTTCCCATGTGGGCATTGTGATGCAGATTGATATGAAGGAGGACGGCCCCCATCCCCAGGTGATTGAGTCGAGCCCCATTGAAGGATTTGATGGGGTTGCCATTCGGGATTTGGGCGATCGCCTACGAGAGCATGCGGGCAATGTGTGGTGGTTGCCCCTGAGTAAGCAAGTGCGCGTAACGCTAGATGCCCAGCGTTTAAAGGCATTTTTAATTCAGCAGAACTGTAAGCCCTACGATCCAATTCAGGCAATTAACTCAGGTCTGGCCTTTGCCCGGAATGTTCCCTTTCTAGGGCGTTTGACCTGCAATGTCGAAAACTATGACAAGTTCTTTTGTTCAGAGTTGGTTGTCGCTGGGCTGAAAGCCTCGGGGACGTTGCAGGGGATGAATGCGTCGGATGTTACGCCTGCAACCCTTTGTCAGCTGTCACTTTATACGCCCGAATACCATGCTCTGAAGGTTGTGGATGAAGGCGTTGAGATTGCCGACTACAACAGTGTTGCGCCTGATATGGGAGAGCACTTGGCTTAAGGGAGTTAATTTAAGGGAGTAACCGTGGGTGCGATATAGACCTGACCTGCGGTTCATTGCTGGTTGCTGTGGTTGGGGATTCGTCATGGCAAGCCAGCAAAAAAGCGAACTTTTCAACAAAGTTCGCTCCTAGGGATAAAGTCCATGAATTTTGGCCCAGAAGTCTAAACCAGCAGATTCTGGGCTGCTGACTCGACCTAGCCTTCGATATTAATCCGAGTAACTAGCTCCAGTTTGACCGTTTCTGCCAGGTCATTGTCCACCTGACAGGTACCTGCATTTTCATGGCCACCGCCACCATACAGCAGCATCAGTTTGCCGATGTTGATCGGAGAAGTGCGATTCAGAATCGACTTGCCCACAGCAAAGACCGTGTTTTGCTTGTTGAGGCCCCACATCAGGTGAGCGGAGATGTTGCAGTCGGGGAACAGCGCGTAGATCAAGAAGCGATTGCCCGCATAGATCGTTTCTTCAAAGCGCAGGTCCAACACCACAAAGTTCTCGTAGGCAACGGAGCAGCGTTTCACCTGCTCCTGGAAGTTCTCGTGATGTTGGAAATAGAGGTCTGTGCGCTCTTTGACGTCCGGAAGCTCTAGGATCTCGTCGATCGACAGCTTCTGGCAGCAGTCAATCAAGTCCATCATCAACTGATAGTTGGAGATGCGGAATTCCTTAAAGCGACCGAGGCCGGTGCGCGCATCCATGATGAAGTTGAGCAGGACCCAGCCGGTTGGGTTGAGAACCTCCTGAAGGGTGAACTGGGCAGAATCAGCCTTGTCCACTGCATCCATCATCTCGTCGGAGATTGCAGGAAATGCCTCTTTGCCACCGAAATAGTCGTAAACAACGCGGGCGGCAGAGGGAGCATCAGGGGTAATGATGTGATGCTCGGGATCGACCTGGTTGCGTACGGCTTCGCTGAGATGGTGATCGAAGGCCAGATGGACGCCGGGGACGTAGGGGAGATTGGTCGTAATGTCGCGATCGCTAACTTCGACCTTGCCATCCTGCATATCTTTGGGATGGACAAACTTAATCTCGTCGATCAGGTCGCGTTCCTTCAGCAGGACCGCACAGACCAGACCATCGAAGTCACTTCGCGTCACCAATCGATACTTTTCTTTGGTTAGCAGCGTTGCGCTCATAGCACCTAAACAGTCAGACATTGATGGATGGCTTTATCGTTCCCGGGACAATGACTAACGCAACAACAAACGCTTAGATAAATAAGACTTGCGAGTCGAATTGTGAATGTTAATCACTGTAAGGATGAGGTGAAATTCAGGCTAGACCTAGGAATTGAGGGATTGGAATGTGAATTTCATCTCTAGACGGTCTGGTTTTGGGGCGATCGCATGAATCAACGGCGAATCAATAAATTGTTTGGGCAAGAATTCCGAAGACTACAGGGTTTCGGTCTTGCTGTTGGATTGGGAATCGTAATCGTACCTGGGATACCCTCACCGGCACAGGCTTGTGAAATTGAAGCCGCAGGAATCAAACAAGCTAAACCACCACAGTTTCTGTCCCCAAAAATGCGGCCCCAATTCATGGGGATCACCCGGTGTCCCTCGTCTCTCAATGAAGCCTCTCAGCAGTTTCAACGGGGAGACTATGAAGCAGCCCTCCAGTTGTTTTCCGTCCTGATTGAGCAGTCACCACAGAATGCGGTGGGATGGATCAACCGCGCAGCGGCACTGGACTATTTAGGGCAATCCTCAGATGCGCTGCGAGATATCGATCAAGCCCTGAGCCTCGAGATGTCCCCAGCTTATCGAACCCAGGCGCTCAGCCTGCGCCAGCAGATCCTGTCACAGCTAGAGCAGGACTGAAGTAGGGGTTAGAGGGTGGAACGCGATCATTCGGCAACTGCTGGAATGGCTGCTTGTTTTTCTCCACCATTGTCACTGGTGGTTGGCTCTGGCAAGGCTCCCCGCATCATCCCCAGCCATTCGATCAGGTTGTCGAGCTGCTGACCCACACCCAGCATGGCTAAACCCCGCACAATCACCTTGCCACCGCCCCAAACAAAGCGGGATTGCAGGTGCTTGGGCAAGTTTTCCTTGAGCAGTTTCCAGGCGGGCTCCTCCATGGGCGTTTCGAGGACCACGTGTTGTTTGCCCTCGGGCTTGATGCGAGAGAAGCCCAGCTTTTTGGCAATCTGCTTCAGTTCCATCACTCGAACCAGCTGTTGGGCTGCGGTGGGGATGGGGCCGTAGCGATCGCTCCAGTCCGCTGCAATTTGGGTCAGTTCCTTCTTGTCGATGGCGGCGGCAACGCCTCGGTAGGCGCTCATTTTCTCGTCCAGATCTGGAATGTAGTCTGCCGGAATAAAGGCCGTGAGCTTTAGATCTACCTGGGTATCGTCCACCTGGGGAATTTCCTGGCCGCGAATCTCTTGTAGGGCTTCCTGGAGCATTTCCATGTAGAGGTCGAAGCCGATGGCTTCCATTTGGCCGGATTGTTCGACGCCCAACAGATTGCCAACGCCGCGAATTTCCATATCGCGCATGGCGAGCTGGTAGCCGGAACCGAGCTGGGTAAATTCCTGGATGGCACGGAGACGGCGGCGGGCTTTTTCTGAGAGCGATGCCTTGTCGGGATAGAACAGCCAGGCGTGGGCCTGGATGCCAGCACGGCCGACACGACCCCGGAGCTGATACAACTGCGAGAGGCCAAACTTCTGGGCATCGCGAATCAAGATGGTGTTGACGCGGGGAATATCCAAGCCCGATTCGACGATGGTGGTGCAAACCATTAGATCCGCCTCGCCACTGCTAAAGGCCAGCATTGTTGCTTCTAGTTCGCCCTCCTGCATTTGACCGTGGGCGATGGCAATCCGAATACTGGGAATTAGCTCACGCACCTGGGCGGCGATTTCTTCGATCCCTTCGACGCGGGGCACGACATAGAAAATCTGGCCACCGCGATCGAGTTCTTGGGAAATGGCCGACCGCATCGTCTCGACCTCAAAGGGCGAGAGGTGAGTCATAATCGGACGACGAGAAGGGGGTGGCGTGGTGATGAGGCTCATTTCCCGCACGCCCGAGAGGGCCATGTAGAGCGTACGGGGAATGGGGGTGGCGCTGAGCGTCAGCACGTCCACTTCGGTTTTGAGCGCTTTGATTTTCTCCTTCTGGTTAACTCCAAAACGCTGCTCTTCGTCTACGGTGAGCAGCCCCAAATCTTTGAAGGTGACCGCTTTCCCGAGCAGTTGGTGGGTGCCGATCACCACGTCCAGTTCACCGGTGGTGAGCTGTTTGATGATTTCCTTGCGTTCGCTGGCACTGCGGAAGCGATTGAGCAAACCGAGCTTAATGGGGTAGGGGGCAAAGCGTTCTTTGAGCGTGTGATAGTGCTGTTGGGTGAGAATGGTTGTTGGCGCAAGTAAAGCGGCCTGTTTCCCGGCGGTAACAGCTTTGAAAATGGAGCGAATGGCAACTTCTGTTTTGCCAAAGCCTACGTCGCCACAGACCAAGCGGTCCATGGGGCGAGGGCTTTCCATGTCACGCTTCACATCTTGGGTCGCCTTCAGTTGGTCGGGGGTGGGTTGGTAGGGGAAGGAGTCTTCTAATTCCTGTTGCCAGGGATTGTCGGGGGGATAGGCATAGCCTTCGTCCTTGGAGCGTTCGGCATATAGTTTGAGCAGATCCACCGCCACTTTTTTGACGGCTTTGCGCACCTTGGCTTTGGCCTTTTCCCAGGCTTTGCCACTCATTTTGTTGAGGGTGGGGGCTTCGCCCTTGGTGCCTCGAAAGCGGGATAGAGCACCGACTTGGTCCGCAGCGACGCGCAGGGTGCCGTCTTCGTATTTGATGACGAGATATTCCCGCGTTTCCCGGGCAATGGTCATGGCTTCGAGCTTGATGAAGCGACCGACGCCGTGGTTGCGGTGGACCACGAAATCACCGGGTTGCAGCTTGTTGGGGTCTACCTTTTTGGAGGTGGCGCGGCGGCGCTTGCGTACGTAGCTGGGGGTGGCGAGGCTGTGCTGACCGAAGAATTCGCGATCGGTGATGATGACGGTGCGAAAGGTCGGCAGGACAAAGCCTTGGAGTTCCGCTAGACCTGAGTATTTGAGGCCAACGGCGGTCTTTCCCCGCACTAGCTTTTCAATCGCCGGATAGTCACGGGGGTTGGGGATGAATTGAGCGGGACAGTCGTGTTCCTGCAATAGGGCAACGGAGCGGGAAGGCTGGGCAGAGAGGAGCCAGACGCTAAAGCCGCGATCGCGCTCTTCCTGAATAATCCCGGCCAATTTACCAAACTGGTGCGGTACCGCTGCCACGGGGCGACAACCCAAATTCAACGCTGCACTGGACGTTGCTGAAGCATCTGCCCCTTTGACGGTTGTCTCATACAGCTGGCTGAGATGAATCTGCTTGAAGCGGTCCAATTGGGCCTGGGCTTCGGCAAAGGCACGGTGGATTTTGGGCAGCGGAGCCTGGTCGCTGGTTTGTTCCTGCCAGTTGTCTTGGACATGCTCGACCCAGCGATCGCTATGGGCTTCACATTGCTCCGGCTCATCGATGGCCACCAGCGTATTGTCGGGCAAATAATCCAGCAAGCTGACAGGCTCAAAGACCAGGCCCGTCAGCCGCCGCATCCCTTCGACAGGCTGACCTTCAATGAATTTTTCGCTGTCTTCTTCTGAGAAGTAATCCGACGGCTCAAAATCGGCCTTGTTTTCTAGCAAATCGCGGACAATGGGACTGTAGCCCGTGGGCGTCAGGACCATCGCGTCAATGGCATCGAGCGATCGCTGGGTGCTTGGATCAAGCTCCCGCAACCGTTCCAGCTCATCCCCAAAGAGCTCTAGGCGAACCGGCAGCTCCGATGACACCGGAAAAATATCAATGATGTCGCCTCGCCGACTCCATTGTCCTTCCATCTCCACAGTATTCACCCGCTGATAACCCAGTCGAGTCAGCGTTTCTCCAAGGGGACCTAGCTCCAGCTCCATGCCCTTTTCCAGGAGTAGCATCCGGGGTTGAAGTTCAGTGATGGGGGGCAGATGGGGCTGGAGGGCCCGTTCAGTTGCAACAATGGCAACGGGAAGAGAGTCATCTTCCCGTTGGATGAGTTCTGCCAAGACCTGCATCTGTCCCCAGACCATTTCTTGCTCGGGATCAAAGGGTTCGTAGGGGGAGGACTCGGAGGTGGGATAGAAATGGACCGCTTTCCAGTCCATGGCTTCCAGTTGGGCAGCCCAGCGTCCGGCTTCCTCCAGGGTTGCGGCGATGACGAGGAGGGGACGATCTTGAGCTTTGGCGATCGCCGTCGTTACAAATCCCTGGGGTAGGGTCGGTGCACCACTGAGACGAAGAATCCCTTGCCCTTCGAGCTTTTTAGATAGCTCTTGGGTCAAGGGAGACGTTTTTAGGGCACGAACAATGGACGAAAAGGCCATGGGCAGGGAGCAATCTGAGGCAACAGCAGTCTTAGACAAGGGTGTCTCTTCCTACTTTAGAGAATTCAAAGCGGGAATTGAAAGAACTTTTGCTGCGATGCTTTTCCATCGAGCGCGATTTCGAGAATGCTCGCCTGTTTTCACCTAACGGGTTGAGGCCGTCATGGAAATAATAGAGCCGGGGCTGAGGAAACGATACGCTGGCTCAAAGCGTTGACTCAGGCTTTGGCTGGCACGGCAGACGTCTAAAATGCGCTGGCTCTCCTGCCCCATGCCATCAATTCGATACGTTCCTTGGAGGCCCAAGGAATTTTCATAGGGCAGAACAAATCGGGACGTGGCGGATTGATTGTCGAGGTAGATGGGGACTTGGTATAGCCCCCTGTCTGGCCGTTGGGGATCCTGAACTTGAAGGCTCAGTTCTTGGGCTGTGATGGTGCCGCTGAAGCAACTAAACGAACTGTCAAGTTCGTAGAAGCCACCGATCACATCACTCCCTTTCACTTGGAGCACCATGTACTCATGGCCGAGCTGCCCTGGGGTCGTGGTATCTCCAAATAGATAGACGCCGTTGGCGACTTGGGGAGCACCATGATGCATGGCCTGGGGGAGAGCCGCACGGGGGGCTTGCTGCGATACGACTTGCTGCGATATGACGTCGCTGGCTTGAGCCTGGACATTTTGGGCCCAAAGGCCGTGGACAGCCATGAGTCCAACTATGGTTGTAAGACCTGCTGCAAGATAGCGATCGCCCCGGTTACGTCGAACTAAATAGGGCCTAAAGCTGTGCTTAGCAATTTTTTGCTCGTAGAACTGTTGTAATGTCATCGTCCTGACCGTATCCATCAATAGGGAAACACAAAATTCCTGGAAATCTAGGGTCTTCAATGGCCATGGTCGATGTTTTTAGAATCGATAGTCATGACTTAAACGCTACATTTCCTAAGAATCTCTATGGTTATAAATGACGTTACCTATGGTTTAAATGGCTGAATTCGTGGATTGAATTTCAAATTTTTTAATATGAACATACACCCATGCCTTTCTACTGAGATGCCCTTGGAATCGCTGATTTACGGGTTGTTTCAGTGATGAGTTGAGTCAAGCAAACTCAACCTCTGACGGGATGGAGAACCTGAGTCAATACTTGGCTTTTTATAAGAAACAATGCTGTTATGTTCCTCAACCATCATCGGCCAGGGGGGCATTGCGGACTGGACGGACTACTGTATTGTTGTGCTCCGAATCTAGCCTTGGCCTTTGCCGAGTACCAGCCTGGGGGCCAGAATGGTTACACCTTCACCCAGCCGTAACTCACCAATACCGAGCAACATTCCGGCTGAATCTTCCACCCGTAGCGGGGCGGGATCGGGCTCACGATCGTCCATCGGTAAGCGTTGACCAAAATTCCAGCGTCGCATTAGTTCCGGTGTCAGTTGCACTGAGGGCAAATGGCCTAGAACCAGGGCTGGATCTAAAGGGGTAAATGTGTTGGTTTTAATGTGCGTTTCAAGCTCTTCCAACGTCAGACTTGAAGCAAGACCCAATCCACAGCTTTGCGTGCGGACGAGACTTGCGAGCGTACCGCCAACGCCTAATGCTGCGCCGAGGTCGCGAGCGATGGAGCGAATGTAGGTGCCGGGGCCACAGGCGATGGATAGTTCAATTTCGGGCGATCGCCCGCCTAAGCCAGGAATCCAGTCCACCAGCTCAATGGATTTGACTGTCACCGTGCGTAATGGCACCTCAAACGCTTCTCCCTTGCGAGCGCGATCATACAGTCGCTGCCCATCGACCTGAATGGCGCTGTAGCGGGGAGGGACCTGATCAATGGTGCCTATGAATGCATCCAAGGCGGCTTCTACGGCCTCTCGGGTCACCGCTGAGGCATCTTGTTGGGAGAGCACTTCTCCTTCTAAATCATCGGTTGTGGTCGTCAGTCCCAGACGCACTCGTCCCAGATAGGCTTTGTCCACCGGCAAATATTGCAAGAGCCGTGTTGCCTGCCCCAGCGCGATCGGTAGGACGCCTGTGGCTGCGGGATCTAAGGTACCGCCATGGCCGACTCGCTTCTGATTCACGAAACGGCGAACCTTAGCGACACAGTCATGGGAGGTCCAGCCCAGGGGCTTATGTAAATTGAGCAGTCCGTACACAGGCAGCGCAGAGTGGAATGAGCAAACCCGACGATCTTAGCGTGTCATTCGCCTCTATCAACAGTCTGCCCGTGATCCAATGGTTTGCACTTCCTTTGCACTTTCATTACAGCGATCGCGTCAGGGTGCTGTTTTCGGCACGACCCGTTCGGCATTGTCTTCCTGTAGGCAAACCACGTAACCTCCCTTGAGGCTTTCCAGGACAGCAGGGTCTAGATGTTGAGCCACTTTATCCAAAATTCCCCGAGCTGTGACAATCATCGTTTCGGAACCCTGGCGAGACAGCCGCCCCGCAACATTGAGAACGCCCTCAAAATCTTTTTCCAGTTTGAAAAAACGGTAGAAGCGATCGCCCAGCTGTAGCGCGAGGCACTGTCCTATTTTGGGGACGGTTACCATGCAAGGCGAGAATTCAGCCTGGAGCGGTAGGATTTTGCAGTAGGCCGGATTGTCGCCCACTGGGAGATTTTTGCCGCTGGATTGATTGTTGCGTACTAGGAGCTTGGCATCGGGCTCGCTCACCCACAATGTATAGCCTTTGGGGGAGCGAGTTAGGGCCATCCGATCCCCACGGTTGCCCAGCTTACAAATCAGGTGAATGAGTTTCTGTGGATCAGAAAATACTTTGTAAAAGCTATAGAAGTCATTTCCCGTTTGGATGGCGCTCAGATGTTGTTCCAGATCGGGCACATTGATATGGCATGTCCGATATTGGCGTCGTGAGATGAGGAGCTTGCATGAGGCGGGAGCCTGTGCGGCTAGCTCAGTTAATAACATATGCGACCCATCTGCTGGCAGTTGACAATCATCAGACCTGAGCAACACAGCAACGGTGGGTTGGTGCATTGCTTAGTTATAGATCCAAAGCATATAAGAAATATTACAGGCGAATTTCAGCAGAATGCAACTGCCCAGGGAAAGCGATGGGGACGCGGTGAGCCCAATGGCGAAGGTCCAAATGGTAAATGTATGGAGCCGATCAAAAAATGGGCTACGCGTAACGAAATTGCAGCGTAGCCCTAGGTCAATCCAACATTATTGATTTGGACTGAATCCTGAATACGATGTCAGTGTCTGTTCATGATCGTTTGGTCATGAACGTCTGGTCATAAACAGAGCGGATTAACCGGCCATTCTCGCTGGATTACCAGGTGCCACGGCGGCATTTTGTCCAGCGGGCTGAGTCTCAGGGTCGAACTGAGCCACCACTACATTGTTCAGCAGCGTTGTGACAAAGGCAAAGAGTAGAAAGGGCAGCGACAGGACTAAAATGAGCCCGACGGTTGCCAGCGCATAGACAGGGCTTCCGGCCCCCATCAGGGCTAGAGCTGCGGCCAAGCTGAGGAAGATAACAATGAGCCAGATAATGATCTGCCCATAGATATCTCCAAAGGTGAGCGTGCAAGTCAGCCGATAGGTTCTGTTGTTATCCATAGTGCCTTTTATCGCTGAAAGTCTGAATTGTGGGTAAAAATGCTTGATTTAACAGTGCAGAGGTACTCACAAGCCTAAAGGGAATTTCGAAAAAATGTGAGTGTTCCCTAGGGGTTTCCTTAACTCTCGAAATAAGTCTTTATTTTCAGCAATGTTGGGACATGGTGAATACCGTTCAGAGGTGGTGTTGCTTGGAGCGCACCATCATGATGAATATCGTCACTGTCACCCCTAAAGCGTCAGCCAGGGCGTCGGCGACATCGGCAAACCGTTCGATGCCAAAGACTTGGCTGAGACTAGCTTGAGCCACTTCAGTGAACACGGCGAAGGCTAAGCCTGCGACCCAGATCTTTCGCCATTGCTTGGGATAGGTGCGTAACCAGAGCCAGCCAAAAATGGCAAATAGGCCGAAGTGAACCAGCTTATCTAAGCCCATCTGTGGAGCCTGGGGTAAGGACTTACTCGGCAGCGTGCAGAGCAGCAAAATCAGGACAGACCACGCGATCGCAAGCTTTTGTCTTTGTGAGCGATTCACCATGGGAATTTAGAGACAAATTGCCGCCATTATAGGGTTGCGGTGATGTCATTGAGAGCGCCGTTGCAACAATTTTGCTCTAGGCTAGGTTCAGAGTTCGCCACAGCCAATGTTGTCGGTGGCTGTCACCACTGATTTGCCTCATCTCTCTTTAATGGCTCATTTTCAGCTTTCGGAACTGGATGCAGTGGATTGGTTGCAGACGTTGCCGGATGCTTCCGTTGATCTGATTATTACTGATCCCCCCTACGAATCGCTGGAAAAGCACCGCGCCATTGGTACAACAACGCGTCTGAAGAATTCCAAAGCATCCAGCAATCAGTGGTTTGAGATTTTTCCCAATCACCGCTTTGGGGCTTTGTTTGAGCAGCTCTATCGTGTTTTGAAGCGCGATCGCCATTGCTATGTTTTCTGTGATGCCGAGACCATGTTTGTCATCAAGCCGATTGCTGAAGCCGCTGGATTCAAGTTTTGGAAGCCCATCGTCTGGGACAAAGTCGCGATTGGCATGGGCTATCACTACCGGGCTCGCTATGAATTTGTGCTTTTTTTTGAGAAGGGCAAGCGCAAGCTCAATAACCTGGGTATTCCCGATATTCTAACCGTTAAGCGTGTTTATCGAGGATATCCCACGGAAAAGCCCGCGAGACTTTCAGAAATTTTGATCGAACAAAGCACCCAGCCGGGAGAGTTGGTGATTGACCCTTTTATGGGCAGTGGAAGTGTTGGTGTCGCAGCCTTGGAGATTGCGCGGCGATTTGAGGGCAACGATAAATGCCATGAGGCTGTGATGGCCAGTCGCGATCGCCTACAGGAACAGATTGAAAAACAGTCTCAAGCAGGATTTGCTGAGGAAACGCCATGACAGGACATGAATATGCCAACTTGATCGCAGAGTACATTCTGCGACGTTTTGGAGCCAGAGGGGTGCAGATTTTTCGTGAAGTCTATGTCGGTAAATCGATCATCGGCAAGAATCGACGCATTGATATTTTGGTGCTCTCCCAGTCGGGCGATCAGGCGATGGCGATCGAATGTAAATATCAAGGCTCCCAGGGCACGGTGGATGAAAAGATTCCCTATGCCCTTAAGGATACAGAAGCCCTCCCCATGCAAGGACTCATTGCTTACGCTGGGGAGGGCTTTTCAAAGGGGGTTTTACATTTGCTTGAAGCAGCAGAGCTAAGCGCCTATTGTCTTCCTGAACCTGGTCAGGAAAAGGCAAATACGGCAACAGTTGAGCTTGACCACCAGTTAGCAATGTGCTTTGGGTGGTGGGATGTTTTGGTCCAAGGAAAAACACCCTTTGTGTTACCCAATGCTGCCGAAGTCGCTGATGCGACTACTCCTCGTCAGCTTTAGAATCGCATTTCACAAGGTGAATATGCTTATAGCCCAGTTTAATATTAAATTCGTCACCGGGCTCTAATCCCATACTTTTGGCGTAGGTTGAACCGATCAAGATCTGTCCGTTCTTTTGGACAACAACCTTGAAGGTTGCTTCCCGGCCCCGACGCTTCTTGGACTGCTCTTCTGAGCCAACATTGAGTCCCTTGGCTTCTAGCAGTGCTTCGTAGAACTTCGTTACATTGATGCGCTCTTCACCTTTTTTCGTCGTTTTTGAATAACCGCAAAGGCGAGCCAATTCTCTACGTGCGGGGTTTGGAACCGTCTGCTGAAGTTCCTTTACTTTTTTTAGTAAGTCCTTACCTGTTAACTCTTCCATCACAGTCGCTCATTCAAGAAAAAAGAACAAAAAATGGTTTGTAGCCACTATTTGTTCATAGGATGCATATACATTAACAAAAAAATGGTAACTTGGCTCACTCTGGTGAAATTACGTTGGAATTAAAGGCCTGAAAGTAAGACCAGATTTTCTATTTTTGCGGGGACAAAACTTGTAATGAATTATCTTAACCCGCTTTTGCAGATGACTATCGGCGCTGATCGCCTAGTCTTTGAGGGGGATTAATTGGAAAAAATCGATCGCCCCTTGCTGCTTTTTCTGCATCGTTCGCCAGTGCCGTAAGCATACTGCAAATGGATTTATCCCTTGTAATAGTAATAGCAGCATCCAACACCCGGCTTTAATTATGCTAAATGGGCTGGGTCGTGTGAGCGCTTCGTGAATGGCAATACGGGCTTCATCGAGAAAACTATCGTACTCTTCCGGGACATCTGTGGCGTGAAACACGCCTTTACGAATCCCGTGGATGCCGCTGACCCATGCGTTTCCCATGCGAATCCGGTCAAGTTGGGCCACTTCGAAGTGAAATAGATCATGGTAATGAATACAGACGCCACGGACTTGGATGTGTCGCTTAGCGATTGTGATGGGAATCAAGCTGATGCATCCCAGGGAGCGCTTTAGGCGGGAAATTTTAGTGTTGCGGTTGGCGATCGCAAAATATCCTCGAATCAATGAAATCCAAGCTTGACTGTAGGTTGACCGTTGGTTTTGCTTGGCGAGAAGATAGGCAGGCTTGGGTGGGTCTAAAACCGCGTTTACCGATGGGGTCAGGGAGATCGCAGCTTGGGCTCCAAAGACCTCTTGCCAGAAACTAAAGAGATAATAGGGAAGCTCTACGGTTTGAGCCGATTCATGCTGGGGATTGTCTTTGGTCTGAGGTTGAAAATCTACAGCGAGGCGATCGCGCAGTCGATTCTGAAATCGGATTTGAGCTCGCTGCAAAACGGCTTCCGGAAGGGTAGAGTGACGCTGATAGATGACAAAAGCACGGAGCAGTAACCATTTAAGCGAAGGGCTGCTCTTATCCCCTCGCGATTCTCGATGAGGGGATTGCAAGAGTGCTTTCTCAAGGGCTTTTTGCTGATAGGGAGACAGCGATTGCTCTGCAGAAGTCATCATCACGAAATTCAATCGTCGGAGAACTGACATTGGAAAAACGACAGGAGAGACGTTGCTTCCTGCTCAGATTTCTACAGACTCAGACCATAAAATTTCGGTTTGCGGACCTGTTTTTAGAAGCGTGTTGGCAATTTACTGGGCTAGCTCCTGACTGGGGGAAACATTTAGCCCAGTAAATTGCCCGTATAAACCTCCTCCAAAAACTCTTTAATGATCAAATGATGGCCAAAGGCCAGGTCCATGCTTAATGCTTCGTTGAGTTCAACCCACCGGGCTTCTTCGACTTCCTCTTTACCGACCTGGGGGTTTAAGGGGGGCAAGTCAATGTCTTGCTCTGCCCGAAAGATTAGCCAGAAGCGTAACGTCACATTTTGGCGCCGAATGGGTTCGCTGAAGACGGAGTAAGGCTGTTCCAAGGTCCCCTCATACTGATAGTGCTGATGGAGCTGAGAAATATTGAGACCTAGCTCTTCCCAGCATTCTCGCCTCACGGCATCACCAGCGGTTTCGTCATAGTCCAGATATCCTCCGGGTAGGCCCCATTTGCCCACTTCGTCCGGTAAGCCTTTGCCCCGAAGACCTAGGGGGACATAGGCGCGATCGCCTATCCGAAAAATTATCACCGGCAATACCGTCACACTGCGGCTGATCCAAACTTCTTGACCCTCGACGATGACAGGGGAATTCGGCGTATTGTTGAATTTCACAGGTAGCAGAAGGGTCGGTAACAAATTTCCGCTATTGTACGGGGTGTTTGCAGCGGTGAGGGGTGAGATGACAGGCGATTTTGGAGCCTTGGCGCTTCAGTATAAGCAGGCTTTGCTGGAAGACGTGCTGCCCTTTTGGGCAAAATACTCTATTGACGCGGAGCAGGGAGGCTACTTTAGCTGCCTTGATCGCACTGGCCAGGTCTTTGATACTGACAAATTCATCTGGTTACAAAATCGACAGGTCTGGACTTTCTCTACGTTGTTTAATCAACTGAAAGCGCATCCAGATGTCTCAGAGGAAACACGACAAAGATGGTTGGCGATCGCCCGCAATGGCGCTGATTTCCTCGCATCCCATGGACGAGATCAGTCGGGTGACTGGTATTTTTCCCTTGATCGTAGAGGACAGCCTTTAATCCAGCCCTACAATATTTTTTCTGACTGTTTTGCGGCCATGGCATTTAGTCAGTACGCTCTAGCCAGTGGCGATGAAGCGGCCAAAGCGATCGCTCTTCAGGCCTATGAGAATGTGCTGCGACGCAAGGATAATCCGAAGGGGCAATATACGAAGGTTTATCCGGGGAGCCGCCCGATGAAATCCCTCGCCGTGCCTATGATTTTGGCCAATTTAACGCTGGAAATGGATTGGCTCTTGGCAGGTGCTCAACTCGACACAATTTTGCAGGAGACAGTCCAGGAAGTAATGACGAGCTTTTTGGATTTATCACACGGCTTATTGCGTGAAGGCGTTGCGCCCGATGGGAGTCCGGTGGACTGTTTTGAGGGTCGGGTGATTAACCCCGGCCACGGCATTGAAGCCATGTGGTTCATTATGGATATTGCCCAACGTAGCGGTGATCAGGCGCTGATTAACCAGGCCATGGACATCGTGATCAATATTCTTAAATTTGGTTGGGACGATACCTACGGTGGTATTTTCTATTTCTTGGATATTGAGGGTCACCCTCCCCAACAATTGGAATGGGATCAAAAACTCTGGTGGGTTCACCTGGAAACCTTAGTGGCTTTATCCATGGGGTATCGCCTGACAGGCCGTTCGGACTGTTGGGACTGGTACGAGAAAGTCCATGACTATGCCTGGTCTCATTTTGCTGACCCGACGGAGGGCGAATGGTTTGGTTATTTAAACCGTCGGGGTGATGTTCTACTTAACTTAAAGGGCGGGAAATGGAAGGGCTGTTTTCATGTGCCACGGGCCATGTACCTGTGCTGGCAACAGTTTGAAGCGATTGCAGCATCATGAATCGAGAACGGCCTGCAATTTGGTGCGAAATGCGCCTTTTTGATGACCTCCTTTGACCTCACCAATGATGGTGAAGTCACCCTCAGGCTCATCACAAATAATGTAAGTCGGCCAGCCCATTCCTTCCTTGGTGGGGTACTGACTCAGCAGGATTTTGCGGTATTTGCCATAGGCCGCTCGGTCCTGCATTTTGACGTTGATAAATTCTAATCCGAGTTCTTTGGAGACTTTCTCGTCATAGAACGACATTTTGTGGCATACGCCGCACTCTTCTGATGAAAATTTGACGATGGCTCTAGTCATACCAATGATCCGAGAGAGTAAAACGTTTCTTTGCCATTTTACGGCGAATTTGCCTCGCCTTTTGATACGGCAAATCTCTCCGTCCTGTTTGGGGGGATTCTGATGGTGGGTTAGAGCGTGGTTGTAGAGCTCGATTATTGAGCTAAGGCTCCCTGATAGGGAGCGGCTTCAACTTCTAGTCGTGCAGCGATCGCCCCATATAATTTTTCTGCCAGGATTTGATTGGCTTCATCTGTTAAATGAATCGGGTCTTGAAAAACGTCTGTTTTGGTATTGCTGTAGAGATCTTCAAGATTGAGAGACAGGATATTCGGATGAGCCTGCTGCGCTCGTTGAACGGCTTGACGGAGCTGACCATAGGCAGTGTCGATCTGTTTCGGATACTGCTTACCTAGCCTTTTAAGGATGGCGGCTTCTGCTTCTGTGGGGGTCGCGCGATCGCCAATTTCTGGCTGGAGTGCGACGATCAGTGGTATTTGAGCCGTTTCACTTAAGCGTGCTAGATCGCTTAGATTACGCTCATAGCGTTCCACGCGGCGCTGGAGTTCTTTCTCTTTCGGAATCTCAGCTAGCTTACCGCTTAGGTTTGGCGGTAGTTCAAGGCTGGGTTTTTCTTGGGAACGAATGAGCCAACGGCTAGGCACTTTTACAATATAAAATCCGTTGAAAAATTGGCTCACTCGACTGCGAATACTTTGTGAGAAATGCGCCCAGGAATCTTCCAGGGCAGTATCAAGATTGGGAATATCTGCGGCAGTCCGATCGCTGGGAATGAGCAGATCGGTATAACCATTGAGCGCCACAATCATGTCGGGCTCATAGGCTAGGACATCGTGGACGAAACGAGATAATTCGTTGCTGGAGATGTAGCCTGGCACCGCCGCATTAATGACCCGATATTGTTTTTCTTCAATACGTTTGGGCTTACTGAGGGCGATCGCCTGTTCGTCGGCATAGTAGGGGAGCTGTTGAGGACGAAAGCTACTGGGCTCTGTTTGTTGCTTGTTCACTCGCCACTTGAGCTTTGTTTCTAAGGCCTGGGGAAAGGCTGCTTTATCACTGGAACTAAGTTGCCCGAAAGCTGCTGACCCCCCCAAGACGACGATGCGCATTTCGTTAGCAGGCTTATCAAGGCTGACTGGACGACCTCTAAATCCCTGTGGATTAATGCTCCAGCGATCGCCCGACTGGGCAGGTAATAGCTCATAGCCCAGTAAAGGACTGCGACGGACAACCAAGCTTCCCTGACGAGCAATGCTGTCATATGTCGTTCCAGAGGGATCAACATATTTCAAGCGATAATCAGTAACTTCTGCCTGTTCTCCGCCGGGTTGTGCCAGGGCTTCGGTTTGACCCGTAAGGCGAACACCAAGACGCAGCAATAGCTCAAGCCCTAGCAATGTCAAAGGGATAAGGGCCAGAATTTGCCAGCGATTCAGAGACTGTCGCCGTTTACCGTATGGGCGATAGGACGACTTTGACGAGAAGTAGGATTTACGGCGCGTCTTAAACATTTGCTCTCTCCAGACCATATTGCTCTGAGCGACTGAGTGCCGTGTTTCATCACAACACCGAGAGACCCTTGGCGAAGGTCTACTTGCATCAAATCCGCCAAACGAAACGTTTACAGCGGACCCCGAGTATACGAGGTCCACATAATAGCGCTAATTGTTCCCCCTTTAAGACGGATAAGCCTCCCTCAAATCAAGCCGGATCAGACCCCATTTCCTTTATCTCAAACAAGACTCAACTGAACTCATATGAGTCTCGTTTGTAGTCTTTTATAAGACTTGAGAGACAGATGATTGCGAGGTGCGGTGCTGCTGCGAAGGGTGCCAGGTGAATCCAAGGCGAACGCGTAGCGATTTGCGCTCTTTCCGATCGTCTCTTTTGTTTTACTTGAGACGTGAGTTAAGACTCAGGTAAGGACTATTTGGTCTTATTTGAGACTATGCTTTTTCGGGTGATTGTGGGATGGATAATTGTGTTGCCCAGTTTTCTGCGTCTTCGCTGCGTCCCAGTGTTTAGGGGCCGCTGATCAAAGGCATTTGTATTCAGGTTTTCGAAATGGTCCAGCTCACTCCCAATCCAAGTTTTAGTGTTAAGTTGCGCATTCAAGGCCCCAATCGGGCGGGGATGCTTGCCAGTGTTGTAGAGGCGATCGCGAAAGTTGACGGTAGTCTCAGTACCATTGATTTAATTGAGCAAACGCTACAGGTGTCGGTCAGAGAGTTAGTTGTTGATGCATATAGCGAAGAGCATGCTCAATCAGTTGTAAAGGCAGTTGAGTCGCTTCCAGATGTAGAATTATTGGAGGCCTACGATCGAACTTTCCGCATGCATCAAGGCGGTAAAATTTCCGTGGGCGGGCAGCAGCCGCTAGAGACGGCATCTGACCTTGCCATGGCCTACACCCCCGGTGTAGGAAGGATTTGTCGGGCGATCGCGTCAGACCCTGCCCGTAGTTATGAATTGACAATTAAGGGGAACACTGTCGCCATTGTCAGCGATGGCAGTGCAGTGCTTGGGCTCGGTAATTTAGGTGCAGAAGCATCAATGCCGGTAATGGAAGGCAAAGCACTTTTGTTCAAAGAGTTCGCCGGTGTTGATGCCTTTCCTATCTGTTTATCCACCCAGGACACCGATGAGATTGTTGAAACCGTCAAACGCATTGCACCCGTGTTTGGCGGGGTTAACCTAGAGGACATTGCAGCCCCTCGTTGTTTCGAAATTGAGGCACGGTTACGGGCTGAGACAGATATCCTCATCTTCCATGATGACCAGCATGGAACAGCGATTGTTGTATTGGCGGCCCTAAAAAATGCTTTGCAACTGGTAAACAAGGATCTGTCTCAGATTCGCATTGTGATTAGTGGCGCGGGCGCTGCGGGAATGGCGATCGCCAAATTACTCCGTGCTGCAGGAGCGAATACACTCGTAATTTGCGATTCTAAGGGGATTTTATCAAGTCAGCGTCAAGACCTTAACGCTGAGAAGCAGGTCTTTGCCGTTGATGAGGCAGGGGATTTAGCTGATGCTTTGCAAGGAGCCGATGTCTTTTTAGGCGTTAGCGCACCGGGCATTGTCACGACCGAGATGGTTCAAAGCATGGCGCAACAGGCCATTGTGTTTGCGATGGCTAATCCCATTCCTGAGATTCAGCCTGAAAAGATTCGCGATGTAGCAGCTGTGATCGCGACAGGACGAAGTGATTACCCCAATCAAATTAATAATGTTTTGGCCTTTCCTGGTGTCTTTCGTGGGGCATTAGATTGTCGGGCTAAAACATTCACACAGTCGATGTACTTAGGGGCTGCAGAGGCCATTGCAAACCTGGTTGATTCATCCGAACTCAACGCTCAAAAGATCGTCCCCTCTGTGTTTGATGCTCGGGTTGCCGCTGCCGTTGCTGAAGCCGTGAAGCGGGTGGCGATCGCCGAGGGCATTGCACACATTTCTGACTAGAGCCGCTCTAGCCCTTCATCGTGTTTAGAGAGGCTAGTCGCTGTAGGATAAGGTGGCCTCTCTAAAACGGCTGAAACAGCCTCCTAGGCAACGGCCCAGAGCGCTGAATGCAGCTCTACTCCTAGCGACTAAAGCTTAGTCCAAAAACAACTGTTCTGGACTAAGCTAAACCTAAAAAGCTTTCTATAAGGCAGCTTCATGGGATGAACTACTGCCATATACGCAGAAGGTCATTCTTCTGGGTCGTTAAGATTTAAAGGGGCTGTGGAGGCATCTCTGTTCAGCCTTAGGGACAGGCTGCTACAGTCAAAGAGAGCAAAAAGTCTAGTCAACTAGACTTATTCCAGTTTCCGCCGTGCCGTCTAAAACAGCAGAACTACAGACCATTGAATCCCGGATCGTTGAGCTTCTCCAGCAAGATCGATACCGATGGCAGGAGTTAGCTCAGCTAGCCCTTCTTGTAAGACGAGAAAAGCTTTATCTCAAACGAGGGCTGCGTTCCTTTACCGCATGGATTAAGGGTATTGCTGAAGCGTCCGGACGGCAACCCTCTTTGTTTTGGCGTTACTTAAAAGCAGCCGTTTACTATCTTCGTCAAATCGAAAGCGAGGATATTGAGCGTATTAGTGAGATTGAAGCTGCTCCAGAAGCTTTAGACCGTCTTGAAAAGATTGAACGACAGGCACCTCGCCCCGTCTTTGAAGCAATGCGCGACAAAGTGCTGGCGGGCAAAGCAACGGTTTTGGAATGTCGCCAAGTTGAACGTCAATATCGACCGGGACATCAACTGAGCAATCGAGGCCGCCCAATCAAAGGAGCAGAAGGAGATTATGCTCACCTTGGTCAGTGGCGCAGTAGTTCTAAGGAACAAGAACAAGAGCAAGCCCAGGCTGCAGCCCTGAGTCGAGAGCAGGTTAGCAAGTCGCTGAAGCATTCTCTTGAGGGCTATGCGCTTACTTGGACACGTGAATGTACAAAAGCTCCTTTTATTCCCCGCAATCACTCATTCCACTTCAATCTCAAAGTTCCCCAAGTTGAACAGACGCTGGAATCCGTTGTGATTACTCGCTGGAGCTTAGCCCAGCCCAAAGACATCTTTGCCGTCGTAACGAAGAGTTGTCTAGCTGAGTTTGAACAGCAACAAAATTGGGACGACTACCTGAGCCTTTGCCATTACTTCTGTTTTGCAGTCCCAAAACAAGATATCGCACTGCAAGAAGCCATCCGCAGCGAGACTCCTGGACATGTTGGACTACTACTCATCAACCTCGAAGCTGACCTGGGTAGCTTGCCTCAAAAAAGCGGAATGGAACCCAGCTACCCCGTCGAAGTGGCCAAAAGACCCAGAAAAACAGAAGGACGCTCGGTGGGATTAATCTACGAAAATCTATATGACGAGATTTTAGGATGGAAAAAATAGCATCACAACAAGTCTCAAACAAGATGCATTTCAAGACTCAAAGAGAGACTGAAAAGACTTGGATGAGTTAGTGCAGTGAAGGCAAGATAAGCCACGAACACCTACACGCACCTATCAAAACAAGACTCGCCTCAGCATGTCGCGACCTCCTGAGCTCGAACGTCACCCCAAAGCCGAGATACTCAAAAGTCTCAAATAAGACGCATTTCAAGACTTAAATTGATTCTGCATAGTCTTATGTGAGATTGATATTTTTGAGCAAACCAAACATGGAAATCTGCCCGAAAGCTATGAAATAGCTTTCGGGCAGCAAAAAATTGATGACTGCTTTGGCTAAGTGATATCACTGTCTATTCAGTATAAATTTCGTATAAATATCTTTTAAGGTAAGTCTTGTTCTGCGTAATGTGTCTATGTTGAAATAGCAGTCCCCCACTGTCTTCCCCTCTGCGGATTCATACAAACCTCTCAGGCTGAACCCATTGAGTCAGAACAGTTTTAGCTAAACCCACATCTACCTCCACAGCATTTGTCCTGAAAATCAGGATTGAAGGAGGATTTAGTCTTGCAGACAGGATATTACAAGCAGCATCTTAAGCTTCAGGCACTCGTGGTGGGTGCGATCGCATCTCTAGTCATCACCCCGAACCCGGCTCGAGCCGCTACAATCACCCGTAATTTTATTGGTGGTGATGCCCCCTCTGAAGTCAGTGGCGGGGGTAATCTCATTGATATTTTTAATACTGCAGCAGATTACTGGGAAGCCGCAATCTTAGACGACATAGAGCTCTCGATTGAGTTTGGCTGGGAAAATCTTGTTGATACATCTCTGGCAGAATTTTTTCCCTTAGAGCAAACTGAGAATCGTACTTTAGAAGGCGAAATTCTGTTCAATAACAATACACAATTATTCAGTTGGTTTCTTGATGACACCCCAGAAATCAACGAGGAATTCGGCCTGTTTCAGACATTCACAGACGATACTTTAGGGGCAGGCGAGCTCAACACAGGTCGCGTGTTGAGCTCGCCCAATGCGGAAGCTCAAGGTCGTTTTGACTTGCTCAGCATTGCCATTCACGAACTCGGTCATGCCTTTGGCATTCTCAATGACTATGAAGCCTTTGAGCTTGAGACAGATGACGACGATATCGATGTGGCCAGCGGACTCGCATTCGCCGGCAGCGCAATCCCCATAACCCCTATCAATGGCGGACACCTCGACTTACCCAATGCTGCGACGTACCCCTTTTTTGAACGGGGACAGCGCACACTGCTATCCGAAGCCGATATCCTCGCTGCTGCAACGACCAGCAACATTGCTCAAGTCAACCTAAATCCGCAACTCGCCCTGAACCCACAACTCGCCGAAACGCCGGAAAGCTCTTCCAGCCTCATGTTCTTCGCCTTACTGGGCCTGGGGTATGGCTACAAAAGGGCAACCCGCTCAGCGACCCCAACAATCACTGAGCATCTTTGAACAACTTGGGTCAAAAATATGTCTCATCAGAGACTCAACGAAGTCAAAACAAGTCTTAGTATGAGAACCAATGAGACGAATGCGAGACTTGTCTCATTGGTTTCTAGGAGCTGTGGCTGCAGCAAAACTGTTAAAGCTTTTATGTTCCTTACTCTCGTAGATTTCTCTTGGTGAAATATCGTCTCTCAGGTCCTAGCTCTTATATCCTGTTAAGATCAACCTCCTGCAATTGGAGCCATGGGCGAAATGATGGGTGCGAGCGAGAAGATCTTGGTAACAGGAGCCGCAGGGTTCATTGGTTATCATCTATGCCAACAACTTCTTTTGCAGGGGGCAGAAGTTGTTGGCATAGATAATTTGAATGAATACTACGATGTAACACTCAAAGAAACTCGCATCTCTCGCCTAAAAAAATCGTCAAAATTTCTGTTTCAGAAAATTGATCTGGGTCATCGTCCTAGCATTGAGCGTTTATTTAGAGACCATCACTTTCAGAAAGTTATCCATCTCGGAGCGCAAGCCGGTGTTCGCTATTCTATTGAAAATCCCCATGTCTATGTCGATAGCAACATCGTCGGATTTCTCAATATATTAGAGGGGTGTCGCCATGGAAAAATTGAGCATCTAGTCTTTGCTTCTTCGAGTTCTGTCTATGGCAAAAATCGCGATATGCCATTTACCGTAGACCAGAATGTAGACCACCCTGTCAGCCTCTATGCAGCGACAAAAAAGTCAAACGAGCTCATGGCCCATACCTATAGCCACCTCTACGGCTTACCGATTACTGGCTTGAGGTTTTTTACGGTGTATGGACCCTGGGGACGCCCTGATATGGCCCCATTTCTATTTGCCAGTGCTATTTTTGAAGGACGACCTATTAAGGTCTTCAATAATGGAGATATGAAACGCGATTTCACCTATGTGGGAGATATCGTTGATGGCGTGATCAAGACCTTGTCTCACCAACCTAAACCTCTAGAATCGAGCGAAAAATTGACACCTGGAACAAGTAATGTTCCCTATCGAATTTACAATATTGGCAATAATAAGCCGATTGCATTAATGCGGTTTATCGAACTTCTAGAGCTATCAATTGGTAAGGAAGCCAAAAAAGAATTCTTTCCGATGCAGCCAGGGGATGTGAAAGAAACATTCGCAGACACAACGGATCTCCAACGGGATGTTGGGTTTAAAGCCAATACACCGATTGAAGTGGGGGTGCCAAAATTCGTTGCTTGGTTTCGTGACTATTATGGCTACTCCGCTGCGCCATAGCAGGCTTGATGATTGCCGCTGGCGATCGCCGGATTTTCATTGCATAGCCACCCCCAAACCTGATCTCCATAGGAAAAATGCCACCATTCTCGAGGATGGCGCAGAAAGTCGGCGGATTCCATGCTCGTTCGCAATATCTCACGGTGATGGTGAAATCTCTTGGCAGCAGCTTGAGACTCCTCAAGCTGCTTAGAAGATTCAAGCTGTTCGGCAAAATGGTTGGGATAAGAGCGCTCAGAGATTTCATCGATGGGTGAGCCCATGTCAACGACCTGGCCTTGCTCATCAACTAACGTTACATCCACGGCAGCCCCTGTGCTGTGGGGGGGCGGTGTCGCAGGATTGTCGCTGGGCACCGCCCAAAAATTATGAACCCGCTCCCACAGCTGTGCTTCCTGTTCTACTGTAAGCTCGGGGTCTAGTCCTAAGGTCTGACGCTCCTGCTCAAACGTGTAGTCGACCATAAATTGTTGCACTGCAACGGGACGATAAGCATCAAAAATTTGGATGGACCAGCCGGGATGAGTCTCTTGAAGGGATGCTTGAGCCTGATACAAGCGTTTGAGAATTCCTTGGCGAACAAAGAAAGGCGATCGCTCCCCATAGGGTGCCCCTAAAACAGCATAGGGGTGTGGATCAACCCAAGCAAACTGGTCTAGCGGAATGGCAACAAGCGGTTCGCCACAGTCCTGAATCGGAACGACTTGGTAAGGTTTAAGCACCATAGATTAGAGTCATCAATAAGAGCAACAACCTGCCATCGGCAGCGCAGATGGCAGCAAGTCCAGAGCATCTGAACGATTACTAGGCTATAGCGTTTTTGGCGTTAAATCAGAAAAAGAGCTCAAAAAAAGAGGCCAGAGTTGATGCTCTGACCTCTTACTAAAGTGCTTTCAATTCCGGAGAGGCTAGATGTGTTTTAAGCAGCCAGTTTCTTGACGAGATTAAGCGCTAAAGTACTTCGCTGCGGGGTGATAGGTGATGATAGCCGTTGTCGATTCTTCGGGGTACAACTGCTCACTTTCATCCATGCTCATGCCGATGCGATCAACGCCCAAAATATCAAGCTGCTTGGCCTGGTCTGCCACATTTGGACAAGCTGGATAGCCAAAGCTGTAACGACTACCTTGGTAGCGCTGTGCCAACATATCTCTAATATTGTCCGGCTCTAGATCGCCATAGCCCAACTCCTTGCGAATGCGCGCATGGCACGACTCCGCCATGGCCTCCGCCATCTGCACAGCCAAGCCGTGGAAGTACAGATAATCCGTGTACTGGTCATTGGCAAACAACCCCCGGGCATACTCTGCAGTGACTTGACCCACAGTCACCGCCTGCATTGGGAAGACATCGAACTCATTGCGGTCAATGGGCAGGAAAAAGTCCGAGATACACAGCCGACGCATCGACTTCTGACGCGGAAACTCCCAGGTAAATGCTGGCTTGGCGTCCTTTGGCGTCAGTCCCTGTTCGATCACCGACGGATCATAGACATGGACTGAGTTCCCCTCGGCGACACAGGGGAAGTAACCATAAACAAGTTGAGGCTCCAAAAGATTATCAGCCTTAATTTTGGCTTTCCATTCTTCTAGAACCGGATAAACCTTTTCCGCCAAGAAAGCATCATACTCTTCGCGGCTCTGGTCTCGAGGCTTGCGGAACTGCCACTGGCCTGCAATAAGAGCCTGCATGTCCAGATGCCAATACAATTCTTCTAGATCAAAGTCCTCTGGCTTGAGTACCTTACTGCCCCAGAAAGGAGGCGTGGGTCGCTCAATATCAATGTCCACCGCTTCAGAGCGATTGGTATCAATCACCTCCGGTTCTTTCTTCTCTTTTTTCTTCGGTTCACCGTTTAACTCCGCTTCCGCCTTCTCAATCGCCTTGCGACCTTTTTGGTTGTATTGAGCAAATTCTCCCGTAAAGCCCTGGGCATCTTCCCAAGAGTCAGCCTTCTTCGCGGGCATGTATTGGTCCATAAAGGTCAGGTCAGCAAAGGCATCCTTACCGTAAATCACCTGACCGTTATAGACATCCTGGCAGTCGCCATAAACAAACTTGGGCGTCAGCGCTGCACCGCCGAGAATCACCGGTACGCTGATGCCCTTCTCATTAAAGACCGACAAGTTGTCTTTCATGAAAGCTGTGGACTTCACCAGCAATCCGCTCATGGCAATGCAGTCTGGCTTGTGCTCTTCGTAAGCCGCGACGATCGCATCCACCGTCTGTTTGATGCCAATGTTGATCACCTTATAACCGTTGTTGGTCAAGATGATATCTACCAGGTTCTTACCGATGTCATGGACATCGCCCTTGACCGTCGCAATCAAAAACTTGCCTTTACCTGAATCATCCGCACCCTCTTCCTTTTCCATCAGCGGCTCCAGGAAAGCCACCGCAGCCTTCATCGTTTGGGCTGACTGGAGGACGAACGGCAACTGCATCTGCCCCGAACCAAACAGCTCGCCCACGACCTTCATGCCGTCGAGTAGAAACGTGTTGATAATCGCCAAAGGTTCGCAGCCTTCATCAAGCGCCACTTGTAGGGCATCTTCCAGGCCAATACGCTCACCGTCGATGATGTGCTGCTTCAACCGCTCATCGATGGGCAAATCCGCCAAGGATGCAGAGGAGCGAGCATCTTTCGTCGAAACCCCTTCAAACATCGTGGTGAGTTTACCCAAGGGATCATAGGTGCAGATATCGCCGTCAAATTCGCGATTGTCATAAATCAGGTCTTTGCAGATTTTTTGATGCTCAGGCTCAATTTTGATCAGCGGCAGAATTTTGGCCGCCGACACGATCGCACCATCCATGCCGGCCTGCATCGCTTCATGCAGGAACATCGAATTAAGCGTAATCCGTGCCGCAGGACTCAAGCCAAAGGAGACATTCGAGACGCCCAACATGAAGTGAACCCCTGGCAAGGCCTCTTTAATCATGCGAATTGATTCAATGGTTGCCTTGGCATTTTCCCGATCTTCCTCAATACCCGTCGAAATCGGCAGCGCCAGAGTATCAAAGAAGAGTTCGTGGGGGGGCAGTCCATATTCCAGGGCTGTCCGGTAGGCTCGCTGGGCGATTTGCAGCTTCTTCTCAGCCGTGCGGGCCATGCCTTCTTCATCAATACAGCCGATGACCACACCTGCTCCATAGGTTTTGGCCAGTTCCAGGACCTTGAAGAAGCGTTCGTCACCGTCTTCATAATTGGTAGAGTTGAGGATGCACTTACCGCCTGCCACTTTCAAGCCAGCCTCCATCTTCTGCCACTCAGTGGAGTCGAGCATCAGCGGTAGCGTCACATTCGTGACTAAGCGGGAGACCAGCTCATGCATGTCTCGTTCGCCATCGCGACCCACAAAGTCTACGTTGACGTCGAGGATATGGGCACCTTCCTTCACCTGGGTTTTGGCGATCGCCATCAACCCATCCCAATCCTCCTCATTCAATAGCGTCCGCACCTTGCGCGAACCACTAGCATTTAACCGCTCACCCACAATCAAGAACGAATTGTCCTGGTCGTAGGGCTGGGCACCATAAATTGATGCGGCGGAAGGCGTGTAGTTCAAAGCAGGACGGACTGGAGTTCCGCCATTGGTTGCCGCTTTAGCCTGGGCCAGGTGCTCTGCGGAAGCGATCGCCAATTCCGAAGGACGCACCGTCCGCTCCATCGGCGTTAGTTCCTTCGCCACTTCAGCCAACGCTGCAATATGGTCAGGCCGCGTCCCGCAGCATCCGCCAATCACCTGCACGCCCAAATCCTCTACAAACCGGTGCAGCGCCATGCGCAGCTCCATCGGCGTCAGTTTGTAATGGGCATGACCGCCAATGTTCTCGGGCAGACCCGCGTTGGGAATACAGGAAATCACAAAGGGAGCGGTCTCGCTCAGATATTTGATGTGCTCCTTCATTAGGTCTGGCCCCGTGGCACAGTTGAGACCCAAAATGTCGATTTGGTAAGGCTCTAGGATACTGACGACAGCGGTGATATCCGAGCCGACTAGCATGGTGCCGGTTTGCTCCATCGTGACCGAAACCATGATCGGGCGACGCTCCCCTTTCTCAGCAAAGACCCCTTCGATGGCATTCAGCGCCGCCTTAATTTGCAGCACATCCTGACAGGTCTCTACCAAAAACAAGTCCACGCCACCGTCGTACAGCCCCTGAGCCTGGACCGTAAAGGCTGCAACCAAATCATCGTAGGAAATATGGCCCAGCGTCGGCAGCTTCGTTCCAGGCCCCATGGAGCCCGCAACAAACCGAGGTTGCTCAGGCGTGGAAAATTCAGCCGTACAGCGCTTGGCGAGTTCCGCTGCTTTTTTGCTCAGTTCATAGGCTTGGTCCTGCAAACCATATTCCGCCAAGACAAACGTGCTGGAACCAAAGGTGTCCGTCTCAATCACATCTGCGCCGGCCCGCAGGAAGTCTTTGTGAACCTTCGCCACTGCTTCCGGCTTGGTTTCAATTAAGTACTCATTACAGCCCTCGTACTCAAGCCCCCCAAAATCTTCCACCGTCAGGTCCTGAACCTGTAGGTTCGTCCCCATCGCCCCGTCAAAAACCAAAACAGGACGCTCAGGGCTGTGGAGACGTTCGAGGAAAGCACTACGCATAGGGAAAACCGAAATAGGTATTTGACGATGAGCATTAAGTTTTGTCCCACCATTTTACTCATCCATGCCTGGGAACTGGGGAAATCTGTCAAGGCTTTATGGGCAGAGCCCTAATGCTGAAGTTATAAGTCTGACGTTTTTTGTTCTATCGATCCCGCCACTGGCCCATGCGATACCTGGTTCAACCGTCGTATTCCTTGCCTCAAAGAAACAAAAGCGCATGAGCTTTATGCGCTAAATTCATCAAAAAGGGCACCGTTTCACCCAACGGTGCTGAACGTTACAAAATGAACTAAAAGCATTTGCCATGGTGGTAGCAACCTAAACCACGCCACTAAACCACCACTGAATGACTAGTCTCTCCTCCTTTGTCCTACCTGCAATTCTGGGCCTGGTCGCCGGAGTCGGCCATGGAGTCATCTCACATAATGCCGATTTGCCCATGTCTTTGAGCGATCAACTACTGTCTGGCTTCAGTGCTGAATCTCATTCAGATTCCGCCAGTAGCATCTGGGGCGAAGAGTAAAACCAGCCAGTTTCGAGACGGCTGGGAGCTGCTCCAATTTAGTACTTGCATCAGCAGAAGCTAAAGATTCGTAAACGGTATCAACCGCTGCAAAACCACTGGCTGCATAATATGCCTAGTGGTTTAGGTTATACCCATGCATACTCAAGTACGCAATCAGGACGTTTCTCGCCTTTCATCCTTCGATCGCGCTCTAGGCGCTTGTTTAGTCGCAGCTTCACTGTTTGTGTTTGGCTACAGTGCGACTCGCGTGTTCTTGAGTCAGCCCGCAACGACTGCGTCTAATGCTCAGACTGAAACCGTGACGCCTCATCAAGCTTCCATGTGGAGCATCTTGGGCGAATAGTCTTAGGCAAATAAAGGATTCTCGAATTTCTACGTTGGTTTAGGGTTTAGAGCCTACTACAGCTTTTAGTAGACTCTGCTTGCTTGCTCAGGGATATTATTCCTGAGCTTGTTTGGTATGGGTGGGTTGCTCATAGGCCATAATGGGACGGTCTTTGATCAGAATTTCGGGGAACCGGTATGCGTCTGCTGTCGATTATTTTGGGCCTGTGTGTTCTGATGACAGGTCTATTGACCCCGGCAGCCTGGGCCGCAAAGACGCAATTAACCTGGCAAGACAATCCTGCTGTTGACTCGGAGCGTTATGCCCAAGCAACACAGCCAGGGCAGGTCAAGTTCCCTGAAGATTTTGGACCTCACACAGCATTTCAGACAGAGTGGTGGTACTACACGGGCAATTTAGAGACCGATGAGGGACGTCCCTTTGGCTATCAGCTTACGTTCTTTCGCTCAGCCGTCACGCCAGAAGAAGAGGTGAGCCAGAGTCGCTGGCGCAGCAATCAACTCTATTCGGCTCATTTCACCTTGAGCGACATTGAAGGTAATCAATTCTATCCCTACGAACGCTACAGTCGTTCTGGTGCGGACCTTGCGGGCGCGGCCGCTCACCCCTATGAAGTGTGGCTAGATGACTGGCAGGCGACGGAGCTTGATTCTGGGGACGGTAATCAGCTCGGTAAGGTTCGCCTTCAAGCCAGGTCTGAAGACACCGCGATCGACTTAGTTGTCGATCAAACTCTGCCGCCAGTGTTGCAGGGCGATCGCGGTCTCAGCCAAAAGGGCCGTGAACCGGGCAATGCCTCCTACTATTACTCATTAGTCCAGCAACCCACCACAGGCAGCGTCACCGTAGGCGACACGACTTACCCAGTGAGGGGCACCACCTGGAAAGACCACGAATATTCCACCAGTGCTCTTAGCCGTGGAACGGTCGGCTGGGACTGGTTTTCGCTTCAGTTTGATAATGGGACAGCACTGATGCTCTATGGTTTGCGCCATGAAGATGGACGGTTTGAGCCGACCTCGGGTGGGACGTTTGTGCAAGCAGACGGCAGCACAAAGCACATCGACCTCGAAGCGTTTGACATTGAGGTCCAGAAGACTTGGAAAAGTCTAGACAGCAAAGCGATTTATCCAGCGGCCTGGGCGATCGCCATCCCCAAGCTTGGTCTTCAGTTGCAGGGGCAAGCGATGATGGCGGACCAAGAACTCAAAACCGCGACAGCAACCTACTGGGAAGGAGCCGTGGCTTTTAGCGGTTCTCTACAGGGTGAAGCGGTGACTGCGAAGGGATATGCTGAGCTGACGGGATATGCGGATCGACTCGATTCAATCTTGGCTGCTTCACGTTGAGTTTGGCGTCCACCTGGTGAGTGATTGAAGTCGTGGCTGAAGTGCTGTCGTTCAAACAGCTTGATTATATTGCTGATTTATATATTCCGGTCCTATTACTCATTGTGATCGGAGTATGGATTAGGAATTGCTGGGATAAGAAGTATCAAAAAGTTATATCGCAGGTCGTCGATCTTGTGATAGGTGTGCTTGTTGTGTACGGACTGAGGTACATCGACATTCTGTTAGGCCTATTTGAAAAATATGGCATGGATTACAGTACACATACCGCAGCCGCCTTGCTCCTATGCGGCATGATTGCTTTTAGATTCAATGCCTTAAAAAGGTATGTGCTTATATCACTCATCTTATATTTCCTGCTTATGGTCTATCAGAATTATCATAGCTTTAGCGATATTGTAGTAACGAGCCTATGGGTCACATGGGTTTATGTGCCGGTTCAAAAAGGCATTAATAGAGCCCGTACAAGGTTCATAAAGCATTGAATGTAAGAGAAGGAGAAATGATGCGGATATTCGGCGACATTCAATCGGGAAATTGCTACAAAGTTAAGCTCCTTCTATCGTTCCTTGATTTGCCTCACGAATGGGTACATGTCGATATTTTGGAGGGAGGAACATCGAAGCCAGATTTTTTGAAGATGAATCCGAACAGTAAGATACCGGTATTGGAGCTGGATAATCATCAATACCTCTCAGAATCAAACGCGATTCTGAATTATCTGGCCAGTGGAACAGCATATCTTCCAGACGACAACTACCTACGGGCCAAAACGCTCCAGTGGATGTTTTTTGAACAATACAGTCACGAACCATACATTGCTGTGGCCAGATACATCGCCAAATATCTGGGTCTTCCAGAAGATCGGCGATCGGACTATGAGTCAAAACAGGCGGGCGGGCATAAAGCGCTGCGGGTGATGGAAACGCAGCTTGCAATGACAAAATATCTAGTTGGTGAGACTCCTACGATTGCTGATGTTTGTCTGTATGGATATACGCACGTAGCCGGTGAAGGGGGCTTTGAGTTGGAGCAATACCCGCGTATCCAAGCATGGCTTCAGCACATACAGTCGCTTCCCAATTACAGGGGGATGCAGTAGCTTGTGGTTGCTGTGGAATCGGTGGGGACAGGTCTGTTTGGAAATCACCTAAAATAGAGAGCAGAAAGCTGTAGAGGCCAAGGGATGACGCCTGCTTTATCACGCCCTAACGGAAAATCAACGGACACACTGGCTGACATAGAAATGCAGGAGGCGATCGCAACACAAGCTTCTGAAAAAATCGCTACGACTCACCCTATCTCGGAAACTCGGATTCTGCTGGAGGGTATTAGCTGGGATACCTACGAGCGCCTGTTGGAGGAAACAGGAGAGGGGCGGCATCAGCGTTTTGCTTATTGTGATGGGGTTTTGGAGATTATGGTTCCACTGGCTGACCATGAAGAGCCAACGCGTCTGTTTGACGACTTTGTGGCGGTGTTTGTGGATGCGCTGGGTCTGGAGCTGCGGAAGCTGGGATCGCTGACGATGAAGGCTGAGCCCAAAACGAAGGGGCTGGAGCCGGATTGTTGTTTTTACATTCAGAATGAGGCTGCGGTTCGTGGGGTGAGCCAGCTGGATTTTGCGGTGCATCCGCCACCGGATCTTGTGGTGGAGGTGGATAACAGTAGTGGCTCGTTGGATAAGTTTCCGATCTATGGGGCGTTGAAGGTGCCTGAGATTTGGCGGTTGCGGCGTGGGGTGTTGACGATTCATTGCTTGAATGAGGCGCAGACGGATTACGCGGAGGCGGAGCAGAGTGTGGCGTTTCCGCAGTTGCCGGTGCGGGAGTTGCCGCAGTTTATTGAGCGGGCAAAGGTGGTGGGGCAGCGAGCGGCGGTGCGGGAGTTGGCGAAGCGGGTGAAGGAAGTGTTGGATGCATAGAAAGGATGGTGTTGAATAGACCTCTTTCACAAATCCAACAGCCGCCCCCATCCCCCGGCCCCTTGCCCCCAATTCTGGGGGAAGGGGAGTCAAAAAGCCCTTCTCCCACGCTTGGGAGAGGGGTTGGGGTGAGGGCCAGAGAATTAACGCAAGAGGTTGAATTGTGGGCGCTAAAATGAAGGGGAACATTTGGCGCATTGGATGGCTTAGCCATGGTTAATAGCCCGGTTCGAGAGGTTCCTGCTTCCCAGGTTCAAAGCAACACTGTTTTGTCGAATGTCAGTTGGTCGGTGCTGGAGGCACTGGATGACAATTTGGCTGAGACGGGGGCTCGACTGGTTTATCTTGATGGATGTTTAGAAATTATGGTGCCGCTTTCGGAGGAGCATGAGGAACCGAAGAAGCTTTTGGCGCAGTTGTTGGAAGCTTACATGCGGCTCAAAGGAATTCGCTTTTATGCCAAGGGCAGTGCGACGATTGGCTTGAAGCAGTTGGGGGCGCGGAAGGAACCGGATGAGTCTTATTGTGTTGGGGAGCGGAGTAAAGTTCCGAACCTGGCAATTGAGATTACGGTGACGAGTGGTGGTTTGGATGTGTTGGAAATCTATCGGCGGATTGGGGTGCGGGAGGTTTGGTTTTGGGAGGATGGGGTGATTGCTGTTTATGCGTTGGGTGAGCAGGGGTATGAGCAGGTTTACAAAAGCCAGTTGCTTCCTGAACTAGATATTCGCAGTCTGGAGTTTCACTCGCGTATGGCGGATCAGTTTGATGCGGTGAACAGCTTTATCGAAACGCTGTGAGCTAGCGCAGTTGCCGGTGCGGGAGTTGCCGCAGTTTATTTATTGAGCAGGCGAAGGTGGTTGGGCAGCGATTCCTACGGAAGTTTGCGAAGCAATCGGCGGTGCGGGAGTTGGCGCAGCAGGTTCGGGACGTGCTTGAAGCTTGAAACTCATGAGTCCAAGGGGCTTCTGACGCCTCGGCCTCCGCGATTTAGGACATGCGTATAGATCATAGTTGTCTTAACATCTTTGTGGCCAAGTAGCTCTTGGACCGTACGAATGTCGTAGCCATTTTGAAGCAAGTGGGTGGCAAAGCTGTGGCGGAAGGTATGGCAGGTCACTTTTTTGGGAATTCCAGTGGTTCGAACGGCTTTTTTAAGGGCTTTTTGCAAGCTAGATTCATGCAGGTGATATCGGCGCGTTATACCAGTGCGTGGGTCTTGGCAAAGGCTTTGAGACGGAAACACATACTGCCAAATCCAAGCACGATCAGCATTAGGATATTTGCGAGCAAGGGCAAATGGTAGTGGCGTTGAACCATAGCCATGTTCAAGGTCATGCTGATGCATACGCTTAACTCGCAAGAGGTGTTCCTGAAGCGGTGTGACGACAGCTGTGGGCAATGGCGTGACACGATCTTTTCCTCCTTTTCCTCGTCTGACAATGAGCTGCGATTGCTGAAAATCAACGTCTTTGACACGCAACTCCAAACACTCACTGAGGCGTAGACCGCTACCGTACAAAATCTGAATGATCAGCCTGTAAACACCAGACATGGTCTTGATGATTATGCGGGTTTCATCAGGACTCAGTACGACGGGTAAGCGTTTGGGACGTTTTGCGCGGATTGCGTCAATCGGGCCTTCCAGTTCTTGACGTAAGACTTCACGATACAAAAACAGAATTGCATTGAAGGCCTGATTCTGAGTCGAGGCAGCAACCTTACCTTCAACGGCGAGGTGAGTCAGGAATGCCTCTATCTCAGGAACGTTCATTTCTGAGGGATGCCGCTTGTTATGAAACAAAATGTAGCGGCGGATCCACTGAACATAAGTTTTCTCTGTACGATAAGAATAATGTTTGAGACGTATTGCTTCTCGAACCCTGTCTAGAAGCTTCTTTGGAGGTTTTTGCATGGTAGCGTGATAGACCGAATAATTCGGCAGATCACCCTAGACAGCATGATATCCAGAATAATTCTGATGTACTCCTGGGGATATACGGAAAAGTTCTGGCTATCACCCCTGAACGGGGTGGATCTTCAGAAAAATTCCGCATAATAAATAGTTAGAAGACAATGATCCGATTCTCGCTCAGTAACCCCCAATGGTCTGGCTTTAGAGGTGCGTTTGATTCAGTGCCTGAGGAGCTTGGGGGCTGGCTTTCTCGGCTTTGGAGCAATGGTCCAAATGAGCAATTTTGGAACTATCTTTGGGACCAGCTCCATCATCAAGGCGATGTTGGAGAGGCGTCGTATGCGGTCGTCACCCATCTCGCGGAGTACACCAGTTCTACTGCCACGAATGATTGGCAATTCTGGGGGTTTCCTGCGGTTGTTGAACTTGCTCGTTTGCAATATAGCCATAACCCCAAGGTGCCAGATGTCCTATCGCCCTCGTATGAACAAGCATTTAGAGTGTTATCCACTTCCGCTATTAACCTAGAAAGCTGGTCGGAAACACTGACTCCTGTGGCATCATCATGTATTGCGTTATCTAAGCAGCAACCTATTTTTGCCCGGGCTTATTTGGAAATGGCGACTCAAAATTCAGCTCTTCATTTCTTGAAGGAGGAAGTCGGATGGGAACCATAAAACTGTCTTCTAACAAGTACATGCAAGGGACAAATTTTCCGCTACGCTCCAAATTTGCCCCTGATGTACGGCGTTAACTCACACTAGCAATAATCTCTCCAATATCCTGAGGTGTTGCACCCGTTGCAAGTATTGCCCGAAACAACAGCTCAATTGAGACCGAAGCATCGCCATTTTCAGCCTTTGCAATCCGAGGTTGACTTGAGCTAATTCGAGAAGCAAGATCGCTTTGAGTCATCAACTTCTGACGCCGCTCCTTCAAGCTCTGACTCAGTGCCAGCTTAATCTCCACAAGAATTGATTCCTCAGGTGTCAATTCCAGAAAATCTGAAACCGTACCAACCTTCCAACCCTTAGCCTCTAAACGGTTCTTCTTCGCCTGGTCCATTTTTATAACTACTCCTATTGATCAGAATCATATTTTTTGAGGCGCTTCTTACACACCTCAATCACAGTCTTAGGTGTTGCCCTAGTTGTTTTATTAAAGACCTCAAGGATCAAGATGGCATCATCATCAATCCGATAAATAATTCGCCAGTTCTTATCCGCGTCTCGGATACGTAGCTCATGACAACGGCCTCCTATGCTTGGCATCGGTCGTGAATGAGGTAGCTCAAGAGATATCCCTTGTTGCAACTGCCGCAGCAGCACCCCCGTTTCCACCCGAGCGGCTTGGGTGAAAGGCGGAGTCTTCACTTCACCATGCAACCAAACCAAAGGCTTACTTGTACTTTCCATTCTCGATTTATATCATATCTGATATATTTACGGCGCGCATCCTGCAAATCCCTAGAACTTTACGGAAATTCACTGAGTTCCCCTGTTGAACTCCAATAGGGTGCTCTCCCACCTATCCCTTCTTGGTGCGGAATTTCCATGAAACGCCTCTTCGCCATCTTCGCCCAGACCAACTTCTGGTTCTGGAACCTCCTCTTCGCCTACCTCGCCTACCTCGGCATCCTCCCCATCCTTGGATGGTCGCTTCTCCAAGCCATCGGCGTTGGGGTCATTCCGCTACCCTTCGTGCTCTCCCTTTTGCTGCTGCTGCTCGTGCCCGGCGTCTCCATCGCCCTCGGCATCCGCTACATCCAACAGCCCCAGCAAATCCTGCGCATCTTCTACGGCATCGAAGTCCCCCTGCTCGTCCTCGTACTCCTGCGCCTCTTCGCCCTGCGCGAGCTGACCCCCGCAGGCAACTTCCTAGTTGGCACCCTCCTCCTCAGCATCGCCACCTACGAAGTCACCTTCCTGTGGGGCTTCTTCAAACGCAGAGCCCTTGCCACCGTCCAAACCGTCCTTCAGAGCCTCGTGCTGCTGATGGGACTTTACGGCAGCGCTGTTCTGCTGATTTATGTGGTTCCAGCCGCGATCGCCCTCACCAAAGGCTTTCTCTCCTTCGAATGGATCGGTTGGCTCTGGGAGGCGATCGTCGATTCCCTCCGCTACGGCGACGGCTCCATTCTGCTGTTCGGTCCGCTGATGATGATCTTCGGCTGGTTCAGCGCCGGACTCTTCCTGCTCACCCCCTTCACCCTCGCCGCCCTCTACATCCGCTCCGGACAAAAAGCCGCCCGCCACTTCGCTCGGCATTGGGGCAAGGGTCAGGCTCTGGGATGGGGCGTGGGGACGATCGCCACCTGGCTCCTCTGCTTCGGCCTGCTCAACCAACAGCCCCAGCTCGCCACTTTCGCGCAACTCGAAACCATTCCCGAGACGCCCCAAGCCAAACAGGAACTCCTGCAACAGTCCGATCGCATCAAAAAAGGTCTGATCAACGCCTACCTCTCTAACTATCGCTACGTCAGCTCCGTCAAAGACAACAACCACGTCGTGGCCATGTACCAGTCGGTACTCCCCAATATCGACAAGGCCATCCCCGAAGCAATCCAGTCGATTTACAACGGCCTGCTATCCCCCGTCATCTATCAAAACTACCAGGCCAATTCAGCAAACTCCGGCGGCAAAAGCGACGTACAACTCGCCGCCCAGCGCTACGCCCAGTTCTTCGACCAACCCATCCAAAAATCCGAGAGTGAGGCCATCCGCCGCGCCCTCAATGCCACCGCTTTCCGTGACGAAGCCAAGGCGGGTTTGTTGAACATCAACCAGAAGAAAGTCCTCATCGAAAACCAGGACCTGACAGTCAAAGAACACGGCGACTGGGCCGAAGTCGAACTCTACGAACGCTACAAAAACCAGACCAACGACGTTCAGGAAGTCTACTACTCCTTCTCACTGCCCGAGAGCGCCGTCCTAACGGGCATTTGGCTCGGCGACACCCCGGATCTAGACAAGCGCTTTGACTTTCAGGTTTCCCCCCGAGGAGCCGCCCAAAAAGTCTACAGTTCCCAGGTTCAACGCATCAATCCAGTTGATCCAGCCCTATTAGAGCAAGTCGGCCCACGCCACTATCGCCTGCGCGCCTTCCCGATTCCGCCCAAGGTACCCCAATGGGCCGCAGAGGGAACTCGCCTAGAGGATCAGCCCACGGAAATGAACCTCTGGCTGACCTATAACGTCATGCGTGATGACCAGGGTTGGGCGATGCCCCAGCTGGGCGAAAAACGTAATGTGTTTTGGAATCAGAAAACCAAATTCCGCCTCAACGGTCAGAAGCACTGGGGCCCGCAGGGATGGTTGCCGGATCACATTCCGGCAAAGACAACGACCGACCCCCAGGTCCATCAACTGGCGTTGGACAACTATCAGGTAACCGCTCAGCCCTTGCAAGACAAGGACTACCAACTGCCCGAAGGCAAGCGATTTGCCATCGTCCTCGACAGCTCCCGCAGCATGGCGAACCACAAACCAGAACTCGTCCAGACATTCAAGTGGCTGAAGCAACAGGGCTTTAGCAATAGCAAACTCAGCGACAACGACGGCGATCTGTTTGTCACGGCCATGGATGGGGCTAAGCCCGAGCGATGGGATGATTTACGCCGGTTCCACCCGAAGCACTACACGTTCTACGGCAAGGTCAAGCTGCAGGATATGCTGACGCAGTTCGCTCAGCTCCAGCGCGAAACCGCCTACGATGGCGTGATTGTCTTGACCGACGGGGATACCTATGAACTCTCCGGCGAAAGTGATACTTTGCCCGAAATCAATGCACCGCTGTGGATGGTTCACCTGGGCAAACTCCCGCCTGCCTATGACGATGGTGTGCTGAAACTGATCCAGGATAGTGATGGCGGTGTGGGCACAGACCTAACCGAGGTCCTGACGCGCTCTGCCACCCAGGAGCGCCTGCAGACCAGGCTGAAGAATCCGAATGTGGCGATCGCCGATGGCTATGCCTGGTCGGTACAACCCACCCAAGACGCCACCCCCGCTCCATCCCAATCCGACTCAGCATTTAAGCCACTCGCGGCACGACAGTTGATCAACCAATTGGCAAAGGCAACCGATGCGAATCAGCCCACGGCGTTAGATCGAATCCATGCGATCGCAAAGCGCCATAACCTCGTCACCCCTTACTCCTCGATGATTGTGCTGGTCAACGACGAACAGCGTCGGATGCTCGCCGAGGCTGAAGCCGCAGAAGACCGATTTGATCGCGACATTGAGTCCGGTGACGAAGCCCTCGAACAACCATTCAACCCCCTTAACTCAACCTCAGTCCCCGAAGCCTCTCCCCTGGTACCGGTGGTCTTGCTAGGCGGCCTGTTTTGGGTAGTACAGCGGCGGCGGTCTCGTCCCCTTCGCCAGGAATAACAGCTCATCTGGCCAAAACGAACCCTACCAAAACGAACCCTACCAAAACGAATTTTGCCGGGACGAATTACGGTTCGTTCCGGCAAAAGGTCCAGGCGGTTTGATGCATGGTCCTAACTGGAAATAGTGGGATTAATGCGGATCAAATCCGTCAAAATACTATCCAAACTACCATTGACATTAATATGCTCAATCTTCTCCGCAATGCGCTCCAGAACCTCTAATTCCTTAAGTCGCAGCGCAATCGGATTGTCCTCCATCACCCGAGCCGTATTGAGCATACTGCGGGTGGCAGCGGTTTCTTCGCGGCGGCGAACCACGTTGGCCTGGGCTGATTTCTCCGCTTCCACCACCTTGCCCAAGATAGCTTTGATCTCACCGGGCAAAATAATGTCCTTCACGCCGACGGACTGGACTTCTAGACCGTAGCCCGCCGTCTTCTCAGCCATATATAGCAGGATTCACATTTATGAGGTACACCTAAACTATCAAGAACTCACAGCTCCTCCATGAAAGCTTACTCTCTAGATTTTCGGCAAAAAATTATTGACCTGTATGAGAAAGGAGGGATTTCTCAGCGTCAGCTAGCTAGGCGTTTTTGTGTGGCTACCAGTTTCGTGACCAAAATTCTCAAACAGCATAAAGAGACTGGAGAACTGAGCCCTAAGCCTAGGCCAGGGCGTCCTAGAAAGCTCAAATCTGAGCACCTCACTACGATTCAAACTTTGATAGAAGCCCAACCTGACCTTCTACTGAGCGAACTCTCTGAAAGTTTGGACCAGCAGTTCGGCATGAGCGTGAGTCAATCAACCCTGTCACGAACCATGAAGCGCTTAGGTCTCAGTCGCAAAAAAAAAGCCTTTACCCCAGTGAAAAAGCAAGTGATCGAGTCCAAGATGAGAGAGTGCAATACTGGAACGAAGTGAGAGAGATTCGAGTCACAGACCTGGTTTTCATTGATGAGTGCGGAGTTAATCTAGGCTTGATACGCCTGTTTGCTTGGGCTCTGAAGGGAAGTCGAGCTTATGGGAAACAGCCCAAACGAGGCCAGAATGTCTCGATTGTAGGAGGCTTGAGTTTGGCTGGGTTAGTTGGCTCAGCCTCTATTCTAGGGTCCTGTGATGGCTTGACCTTTGAAGCCTATGTGGCGACTCGGTTGGTGCCTAACCTGTGGCCAGGAGCCTGTGTTGTGATGGATAACTGCTCAATCCACAAAGGCGAAGAGGTTCGCAGT
>CALIJJ010000266.1 GCA_938017515.1 uncultured Pseudanabaenaceae cyanobacterium | reverse complement strand
CTCTGGCTGTGTTGAGTCGATAGGTTGCTGTTGCAATTGTTTTCTTAGCTCTTTTAGGGTTGCAACTTCCCCCTCGCTCAGGTTGTCCCCATAGATAACATCGTCACCACTGCCCCCATTGATTTGGTCACGTCCAGCACCGCCAATCAGGATATCGTTGTCAGCTTCGCCCTCTAGGCGATCGTCCCCTTCACCGCCCGAGACCACATCGCGGCCCGAGCCACCCTTGAGGTCATCCTTGCCAGCGCCGCCGCTGACGATGTCGTCACCTCTGCCACCGCTGATGATGTCGTGGCCTGCTTCGCCATAGAGTGTGTCGTTGTCGTCTTCACCCATGATCAAATCGTCATCATCACCACCGTAGATGATGTCGTTGCCCGCTTGACCGTAGAGAATGTCACGGCCTGCCTCACCCCAGATGACATCGTGACCGCCTTTGCCGTCTACTAAATCATCACCTGCGCCAGAGTTGATGCGGTCTTGTTTTTGATTGCCCGAAATGATGTCGTCGTTCTCTCCTCCCTGGTGAACTGTGGTTTTGGCACCACCAACACCGCCGCCAGCGACTTGAGCATTGGCGTTGTTCTCCGCTGCCTCCAACGTTTCTGCAAACTGATCAAGTTTTTGGAACCAGGTGCCCCAGCCCTGTTCCAGGACTTGGGATTCAAACTTCTGGAACCAAGTACCCCAGCCCTGTTCGAGCAACTGATTGTCAACCTGCTGGAACCAAGTGCCCCAGCCCTGTTCTAGGGCTTGCGATTCAAAGTTTTGGAACCAGGTGCCCCAGCCCTGCTCTAGGACATCACCATCAAATTCTTGGAACCAGCTTCCCCAGTTCTGTTTTAGCGCTTTTGAATCAAATTCTTGGAACCAGGTGCCCCAGTTCTGAGCCAGCATGTCTCCTTCAAAGTTTTGGAACCAGGTGCCCCAGCCCTGTTCCAAAATCTGCTGCTCAAAATTCTGGAACCAGGTGCCCCAGCCCTGTTCCAATACTTCTCCTTCAAACTCCTGGAACCAAGTACCCCAGAGTTGATTCAGCAGCTGATCTTCAAAGGATTGGAACCAAGTGCCCCACATTTGCTGAAGTAGCTGTTCTTCTAGCGCCTGAAACCAAGTGCCCCAGCCTTGCTCCGACATTTGGACTTCGATGTCTTGGAACCAAGTACCCCAGCCCTGTTCCAGCATTTCGTCCTCGAAGTCTTTAATCCACTTTTTCCAACCTTTCTTATCGATCTCCTTTTCAAAGTTTTGGAACCAAGTGCCCCAGCCCTGTTCCAAAATGTCAGAATCATAGCCCTGGAACCAAGTGCCCCAGCCCTGTGTCAGGATTTGTTCTTTGAAGGTGTCAAACCAGGCTTCATGCCCCAGTGTTGCCCAATCTTCACCCTGTACGAGGGCCGCAATCACCCCCTCAACATCACCCCCGACAGCTTTGAGGGCATCGGCATGGAGAGCATCCAGATTCAAACCATTCTCTAGAACGTCATAGTTGATGTCCCAACCGATAGCGTCAAATGCCGTGAGATCGAGTTCTGAAATGTCAGTGCGTTCTCTGTAGCCCAGAGTCGGATCCATGATGCCGAGCGCATGGCGGAAGCGTTGCCAGTGGCTTGCCTGGTATCGATCGCCTTCTTCAAATTCTGCCAGGCTGGTTTGACCACCATCAATGGAGAAATAGGCACTGCCACCAAAGCTGAGGTCGCTGACGCTGCCATCGGGGTTCTCAATCTGAGCACTGGTGTCGCTATAGCGCATGAGGTCCAGCGCCGTAAAGCCTTCTGTCCGCTGCTCACCGGAATGGAGCGTAAACGTTTCAATCAGTCCATCCAAACCGCTGACGAAACCCAGGGCATGGCCAATCTCGTGCAGCGCCATGGTGAGGAAATCGAGCGTGTCCTTGGGTGCCTCAGCTTCGCGAGTCAGATCGTAATGCCAGTCGAAGGTGTTATTGATCAGGATGTAGCCATCCAGGTCATTGGGGTCTTCCAAGACATCCCGGTCCCAGGTACCACCGTTGTCGAGCTGCAGTGGGTCTTCCATGCCCAATGCCTTTGCCTGAGCGCGGGTGAGCATAATGTCGGTGTTGCCATCCACGACTTGGCCATCCACCACCACATCGACGGTGTTGCCCTCTTGAAGTGCATCTAGCACCTGTTCATCTTCATCAGAGGTGGCGTCTTGCGTCAGGTATTCCTGGTAAACGCCATAGTGGGTCTCGTGGAAAATCGGCACGGCACCGCCCACGGCTTGACCGTTTTTGCCAAGCGTATCGACGGCCCCGATCTGGAGGTTTACCGCCACGTCATCGGTGAGGAAGCTGGACCAGATAGCGGCTGCCATCTCGAAGCCCACGCGTTGCTCCAAGCTGACGTTTACGTCATAGGTAAAGTTGAAGTTAACCATGGCTAAGTCGATCGCAAAGAGGGTGAAGGAGGGGGACAGCGATGTTCTGACCCAAGTGGTGGCGATGCCTCCTGACTCTCCCCATCTATGCGAGGGATTCGATCTTGCAAAATCGCGACTCAAGTGCTCAATCGTTCAGTACTCAATTGATTGAGGAATCGGTTTTGATCGATGTCTCGCAAGGTTGAACTGAGGAGAGTTCAGCATGGTAGATGCGAGACTGACGCTTCGTAAGAGGAAATAGAATCTGTTGATTCGAATCTTTGTTGTATCTAGTATGGTTAACCCTTTTAAGAATCCCAACCGAGGTGATACAGAGTTGTTCGCTCAACGATTGCGAAGATGAGAAAAAGAGGCGATCGCAGTTTATGTCTTTTCCTAATACCCTCCCAGAAGAGGGGCTCAATCCCTCTTGGCCTAAGGATTTTTCGGGGAGTATCTGGTTGTCAATACTGAGTCATGACCTCGTGAATTCCGCAGGAAATAATCCTTTTGAACGGCTATATCAATGCTGTCTCGGAACGAAGAATAAGCGAACGACGCCCTAATGTTCGGATCGTTCAAGGAGTTGGGCAAAGGCGATAAAATCTGAATGAGAATATTTCCTCACTGTTGTTTTGAGACTGTTCAGCGTTGTGTTTACACCGTAAATTTAGCCCAGATCAAAACAAGCTCAACGCCGACATGCGTTGAGCTTGAAGAAATTTTGAGTGAGGATGAGCTTGTCTTGCTATGTCAGATTTAGAGCGTACTCTCTCTAGAATTTAACCACCGCAAACATTGCGTACAAGCTGATGCTCCGATGCATATTGGGGCGTGAAAGCATTTTCCCACCATGAACCTTGATCCTTCAGATGACCCATGCTGTCGTAGAGTTCGTAGTTAGTCGGCCGGATTGTTTGCGTAGGACAGTAAACTCTAAAGCTTGCGAGCAGAGCATCTCCATCCGGATACCTTACCTCGGCTCGGGCAAGGTATAGGCCAGGTTGATCAAGGGGCTGAACACTCGAAACTATCGCAGACTGTGCTGAGGCAGCCGTAGATAATGAGGATAGAAATAATGTTGCTAATACAGCGATTTTAGCTTTCATGACTCAATAAACGTTTGGATGTGCTCTGGTAGTTTAATCAAGCATGGAATGCTGAATTCCAGATGAGAATGAGAGAGCTATTTTATTTTGATGAGAGAGCGATATGAGCTGAGATGAATGATGTTAATGAAGACGATGCGATGGACGTATTGGGGTAACTTCTGTAATCTTTTTTGAGATTTTTGATTGAGATCTTTGTGTTGAGATCTCTGTGTGACTTCAACGACTATTCGCCATAGAGCTCGATCGTCGCATCCATAAAATTTTGCCAAGTCTCGTTCGGAACCCAAATTTGATTGAGGTGTTGTGTTGCCTCAAGATCTTTCATGCCGAGCCGTAGTCGGTTGTAGAGATATATCATGGCTGAGACGCGCATATTGAGAGCACAGTGCACCCAAACCTGTCGCTCTCGATTTTGCTCCAGGACCTCTGCGAGTTGCTCAAAGTCATCCAGCGTGGGATATTCCCAAACCACGGGAATGGGCACATATTCCATGCCCAGTTCTGCAACCACATCTCGTTCGTCTGCCATCCAGTTGGTGGAGGAAGGCATGGCCAAGTTAACCACAACGGCATAGCCCGAGGCTTGAATCTCGCTAAACTGCTCGCGGGTCGGCTGACCTGAGGAGGCGATGCGCGTAAAAACTTGATAGTAGTTACAAATTTCGTCGAGGGCCATGACAAATCAGACGAGGTGAGCAGAGACAGCGGGCTAGAGCGATGGGATGGCCATGGGATATGACCGATGGATATGACCGATGGGATGACCGTTAGTGGGACACGAACCCCGTAGCCAACAATGGCAAGAGTAGCAGCACAATAGCCGCAACCATGAGGGTTACGGCGTCAACCTTAATGGGTTTGGGGGCAGGCATGGTGATTCTGCTTGGGCTGAAACGGTTTTGGCTGAAACGGCTGGGGCTTAAAGGAGATCTACCCTCGCCCTTTCAGGATAATTCTCCCCCTAAACCGATACTCTGGCTCACGTTGCCCTAAAGTCTTCTGATTTCCTCAGCCATTTCCTCGGCAATTTTGTGGGTGATTTTTGAGGTAATTTTTGAGGGAATGCTTGAGCTAATCTCCTAGGCTGTCTCCTGGGTCATGTCATTGACGGAGTCCTGGAACTGTAAATCTTTGCTTTCGCTGAGGGGAGTGGGCTTGGCGTAGACGTAGCCCTGGATATAATCCACCCCAAGCTCCGTCAAACGCTCCCAAATAACCTCATGCTCGACGCATTCGGCCACGGTTTTAATGTTGAGAGTCTGGGCGACGGCAGCGATGAATTTGACAATGGTTTGGTCGAGCTTGTCATCCAAAATATCTTGGACAAAGTCGCCATCAATTTTGATGTAGTCCACTGGCAGCTTTTTCAGGTACTCGAAGGAGGAGACACCGCAGCCAAAGTCATCCAGGGCGAAGGTGCAGCCAAAGGTATGGAGTTCCTGCATGAAATTGGCCACTTTGGTGAGGTTGGCGATCGCAACAGTTTCCGTAATTTCAAAGGCGATCGCCCCTGGCGGCACCGGATAGCGGGTCAGCTCTTCCCGAACGAATGTGAGGAACTGGTCATCGTTCAGGCTTGCTCCCGAGAGATTGATCATGTAAGTCGGGCAGCCCTGGGCCCGTTGGTGAGCCTGTTGGTGGGCCTGTTGTAGGGCCTGGTGATGCTCTGAGAGAAAGCGATGGATGACCCAGCGATCGATTTCGGGCATCAGCCCATAGCGCTCTGCCGCAGGCAAAAATGCCATGGGAGGCACGACTCTGCCGAGTTCATCCACCAATCGCAGCAGGATCTCATGGTGGCTCGGTGGCATGTCCGGGTCCGCGTCAGCTCGGCTAATGGCCTGTTCATAGAGACAGAGCTGGTTATTGACTAGGGCATGCTGGAGGCGAACACTCCATTGCCGCTCGCCTCGCTGTTGTGAGAGCGTTGCATCATCTGAGGCGTAGCACTGAATGCGATTGCGGCCCTTTTCCTTGGCGGTGTAGCAGGCTGCATCGGCTGCCCGCAGGATGGTTTCGAGCCCCTCACTGTGGGGGGTTAGTGGCACGAGACCGATGCTGGCACCGATAGTAAAGGTTTGGGTTTCCCAGGAAAAACGGAAGCTGGCAACGGCTTCCCGCAAATTCTCAGCAATGCTGTGGGCGAGCTCTGGGGCACAGTTGTAGAGCAAAATGCCAAACTCATCTCCACCAATGCGGGCGACGACGTCTGTCCCTCTGACCTGGGTTGTAAATAGTTTAGCCACCTGTCGCAGCAGTTCGTCTCCCGCTGCATGACCGCAGGTGTCGTTGACGATTTTGAACTGATCTAAGTCTAGGTAGAGCAGTGCATGGGTTTTGGAGGCTTCCTTGAGCTGCCAGAGGGCATCGCGGACTTCCTGTTCGAAGCCCAGACGATTGACGAGGCCCGTGAGACCGTCATGGCTGGCCTGCCAGAGGAGTTCTTGGGTGCGTTCTGCAACGCGAGCCTCTAGCTGAAGGCGATATTGATTGAATTCTTTTTCGGCGGCTTTGCGATCGCTAATGTCATCGACAATGGCGATCAAATGCTGGGGCTGTCCCGCCGCATCATTGACGACGGAGAGTGCGACTTGGCTCCAGCGGCAGCGTTCGGCAGAAGTGCAGTGATAGTGTTCGTAGACAAATCGTCGGGGCTGTCCACTGAGGAGTTGGGACATCAAGCGACGGACCCTATCGGATGTATGGCCCATTCCCTCCAGCTGAGGAGATTGCGAGTCAACCGCTGTGTTGTCTGCCTTTAGACCTCTCTCCTCAAGGCTTTGTGCTTCAAGGCTTTGTCGCTCAGCATTTTTTGCCTCAGCATTGCCTAGATTCACCGCTTCCTCGAACTGCTCTAAAGCCAGCGTTTGTTCCGGCATAGGCTGCTGCTGTGCTAGCCACGCTTCTCCGGGCTCCAGCAACATCAGACAATTTTGACCCAAGAGCTCTGCCGCATTGAGACCCAGCATTTCGCACAGCAGATGATTGCTCCGCAGGATATTGCCGTTCAGATCTAGATAGGCAACACCGATGGGGGCTCGTTCAAAGGCGTCAAGTAACTGTCTATCACTGAGAGATAGTTCCGTTCCGAAATTGGGAGCGAGGTTTTGCACAGGCGGCATACTTGAACTCAGAGGCGACGCTTTGGACAGTGGCGTCAATCAGCCAATGCTTTTTGGGCGCCAGGGCTCCATCCACATCGGCTATATCCGTCTTGATATCCGTCCTGAGCTATTGTTCCCGCCGGAAGCACCCATCCTTATTTTGGCAACGAAAGAAAAGAATTCAGTCCCATTGACCCTCAACAGGCCAGCACATTAGGACTGGAGTTGCCACAGATAATAGGCCCCTGGCATCCATGAATCTTGCATCAATGAAACAGCCGCGCCCATCCCCCAACCCCTTGCCCACAATTCTGGGAAAAGGGGAGTCGAAAAGACCGGTCCGTTACCTGTCTTTTTCAACGTTCACGGAAATAGCAGCTATCCAAGCCAGTGGAGTCCACCGAGCAGCTTCCAGCCTAGGATAGTCAGCCAATGGAAGGTAACAGCGGTCCAGACTGAGCCTGTCCGTCGGTATAAAACCGTTGCGCCAAGGCCCAGGAGCGTAATGAGAATGAGAAAGCTGGGCTGCTGAAAAACGGATTGGGCGATGGGAAATAGATATTTTGCGCTGAGCGGATACCAGGCGACAAAAGCACCGAGGGCGAGTGCTGACCAAGACCACTTGCGCCACCGAGGTAAGCGTTCCTCCCGCCGAGGTAGAAGCAATACCCGGAAAACCAGTTCTTCGAGGAGGACGGGGACAAAGAAGGCTGCCCCGGCAAAGGCCAACATATTGCTTGGTACCGCTTCCGCCAATAGCACGTCTGGAGCTAGGGCCTCGCGACTGAGCTCCGTGGGAAGGGGGAGGTGGATGAGGCCTACTGTAAAGCCGACAACGACTGCAATACAGCCAAACAGCAGCGTCACCGTTGCAGTATCAAGCCAGCCGCCAAGGTTGGGGAAGGTGAGAAGGGAACGGCGCAGGCGGCGGAAGATTCTGGCGATCATTCTGGTTAGCATCAGCTGTATTCCTACAATGCGATGCACCAAGAAGCGAATCAGGACATTTCCAAGGCGATCGCGCCAAACGGAGGCGGATCGGAGTGCTGATGGACGAGATTGCTTATCTTCGGGGCCAGCCTGAGTACGGCCCGCTGAGACGACGTTCGTTGCAGATCTGCTCGTCGGAACCACGGCAGTACCCCCACTAGATTCAACTAAAACAGTCGGTCAGGTCTCACTAGACTAGGGGGTGATGGACTATCCAACTAGCGTGTTGTTTACAAAGGACTGTAAAGCACACTACCAAGTGGGTCACCGCGTTGGGGTGATGTTTTGAAGGGCACCACCAAAGGCAAAGTCTTGCACCATAGGGCTTTGGAGGAAATCATGGGGGAATCCGAGGGAGATGGCACTGACTTCATCGAGCTTTTGGAGCTGATCTTCGGAGAGCTCAAAGTCAAGGCAGGCCAGATTCTCTTCCATTTGTGACAATTTTCGGGCACCGATGATAGGGATGGTGCTGCGGTTTTTCTGGCGAATCCAGTTGAGGGCGACCTGGGCGGGCGATCGCTCTAGGAAGTCTGCCACTTGTAAAACGGCATCGGCAATCTTCAAATCCCGCTCGGTAATGGATGCTGCGCTCTCGGGCCGCGCCAGTCGGGCCTTATCGTCTTCCTCCGTTGGTAGGTTGTATTTCCCCGTCAACAGGCCACCCCCCAGGGGACTCCAGGCCGTGACACCCAATCCAAAGGCCTGGGCCATGGGCAACAGGTCCCGTTCTGGGGTGCGCTCCTTGAGCGAATATTCGATCTGTAGGCCAATGAACGGTGTCCAGCCCCGCAGCATGGCCAGGGTATTGGCCTGGGAAACAATCCAGGCCGGCGTATCGGAAATGCCGATGTACAGGACCTTGCCCTGGCGCACGAGGTCATCGAAGGCCCGCATGACTTCTTCCACGGGCGTGGTGCCATCCCAGGCATGGAGCCAGAGCAGGTCAATGTAGTCCAGATTCATGCGCTTGAGGCTGGCATTGACCGCTTGGACCATGTTTTTCCGATGATTTCCCCCGGCGTTGATTTCGCCGTTGCCGGTGTTGAGGCTGTACTTGGTGGCAACGACCCAGCGATCGCGATGCTCCGCCACACAATCCCCAACAATGCGCTCGCTGCTGCCATTGGTATAGAGGTTAGCCGTATCAATGAAATTGCCCCCAGCGGCGGCAAAGGCATCAAAGATTTTGCGGCATTCATCCTGGGATGCTCCCCAGCCCCACTCTTCCCCAAACGTCATGGTGCCGAGGCACAGCTCCGAAACGCGGAGTCCGCTGGGACCCAGTAATTTGTATTTCATCATTTGTCTCCCCTGGGGGCCGGTTGAGTTCGCACAGGTGAATTTCGCACGGGCAGATAATCTGCGATGGTCCGTATCTCGGAAAGATCTACTGCACTTTAAGGGGAGACGGGTCGTTCCGGGAGGCCATTTCGTCACTATTTGATGACGTTAGTGTCTTTGCCCTTTTTCTGCCGAGGCTCCCTGAGCTTAGGACTGTGGAGAGGGTTGCTGATCTAAAAATGAAGAGAGGGCTTGGTTGAAGGCATCTGTAGCGGTGAGGAATGGCCAATGGCTGGTTTCCAATGTGCAGACGTCGAGGTTGGTTAAATGCTTGCGATAGGGTTTGAGTTGCGCTTCGGTTTTGTTGATGCCCCCCGTGGGCTGCACCAGCAGTGTGGGAATCTCGATGGTTTCGGTAAAGCCAGGCACCCGCATCACGTCATCGAACATGGGCTCACGGGCATCGATGGTGAACTTGCTGCCCCATTGACCATTGGCTTTTTCTTCCACAGCGGCTTCGAAGACTTGCTGTTGCAACGGTGTCCAGGCTTCGTACTGTTTTAACTGTCGCGCTTGAGCCTCAGCTGCCGCTCTGCTGTCGAAGGGGCCGAGCATTTTGAGAAAGGGCAGCAGCTTGTAAAAAATCGGGAAGGTGATTTTGGTCCAGCGAGGTAGGGAATTTATAAAGGCTGGGTCCACAAGGAGCAAGCTCCGGAAGCGCTCGGGAGCTTGCTTGGCCCAAACGGCAATCATTTTCCCGGTCCAGGAATGGCCGAGAATATGGGCTGAGGTCCAGCCTTTGGCATCCATAAGTGCGGAGATGTCTGCGATCGCCTCCGCAAATCCATAGCCTGTTTTGGGCTTGTCGCTCTCACCATGCCCCCGTAAATCTGGCGCAATGATGTGGTAGCGATCGCTCAAGGTCTCGCCCACCTCAGCCCAAACCCCTGCATGGTCTGCCATGCCGTGGAGCAATAACAGCGGTTGTTTTTGAGGGAGGTGGCTTTGCTCCTGAATATCCTGCTCCTGAATATCCTGCCCCTGAATCGCTGTGGCCGAGTAATTTTTACTGAGGGGTGTCCATTCGAGATAGGACAGAGTGATGCCTTGTGTTGTTGTAAACCTTTGGCGTTCGGGAATCAGCATAATCTCTGGTGCACTCAAGGGGTGGAATGGTTATTTTTCCAAAAAGTAAGGGACATGGACAAATGCCTTAAGCGGCAATGCCATGTCCCTATCCAATCATGGGTGGGATTTATTTAATCTCCGGGTCTTAACAAAAAACAAGCGTTAGCAAACAACCGTGGGTTCTTGCTTCACTGTCGGAAGGGCGGGGGGACGGCGCGCTACGGTTTGAAGCGTGTAGTCCGCTGCTTGGAGCGCTTCGACCAGATAGACACAGGCCTTTTCTGGTTTGGTATGTTCCCCACAGGTAAAGACATCGACTGCGGCATAGCCCGTCTCTGGCCACGTGTGGACAGAAATATGAGATTCAGCCAACAGCGCCAGTGCTGTTACCCCATGGGGATGGAATTGATGGAACATTTCGTTGAGAAGTGTTGACTCGGCAACCCGCGCCGCATCGCGTAAGGCTTGCTGAATGCGCTCTGGATCGTTGAGTGCTTCGGCGGGACAGCCGTAGATCTCAAGAATGCAGTGGGTTCCAACGGGAGCAAAAAACTGATCCCCCAACTGGCCAGATAAAAAAGTAGACATGGTTTTTATCCCCAATCAGTAGGACGCTTTCCGCTTCTCCAGGCAGACAAGACTAGCTGAAATTTCAGGTGATCAGGATCTCGCTGTGAGGCACAAGGGCATGCATGACGCGGCATTGTGCTACGTGGAGTCAAGTGGTCTAGGCATCCGGCCTTGCTGCCGGACCCAGTCCCCTTGCTTCACTGGATACAGTCGAGTTGGACTGATATTTCCCACCCCCTAAAACAGCAGATAAGCCTAGCCCAAATGACAGAAGGCTTCCAATACAACAGCCATCAATCATAGAGCAACATTTCTACATATTGAAATAGTGGAATCCACCTTCTATCCCAGGGCGTATCGTGGATTGCCCGCAAATGCTCTGATTCGTGGAAATGCGAGAGGCGTCCTCTCAGAGGGAATCAGCAGGGAGAATCTTTCCCTGTTCGACGGTCAAAATTTGCGACGACTTTAGCCAATCTGCTTCGAAGGCACTGAGATGCGTGGTGGTAATCAGGGTTTGAAATCGGGTCTGGATAACCTCCAGCAGTTGATTCTGTCGATTGAGGTCTAGCTCCGCCAGCACGTCATCGAGCAGGAGTAGGGGCGGTTCACCAACGACATCGTCGATGAGTTTGAGTTCCGCAAGCTTGAGGGCTAATACCAGCGTGCGCTGTTGACCCTGGGAACCGTATTGGCGGGCGGGGGTGGCGTTGATCAGAAATTCGATTTCGTCCCGGTGGGGGCCGACAAGGCTGGTGCCGTTGACTTGCTCGGCGATCGCCCGCTGTTTCAGCTTGTCAAAAAAAGCTGACTGAAGTCCCTCTGGCTTTGTCCAAAGTCCTGGCTCCTCCCGGGCGACGCTGGGCCGGTAGACAATTTGTAGCTCTTCCCGTTGGCCGCTGATCTGCTCATGCCAGCTTTGGGCTAGGGGCGTTAGTCGCTCCAGGGCTCGGGCTCGCCGCCGAATCAGCCGGGTCCCTAGGGCGGCAAGCTGAGCATCCCACACGGCCAAGGACGCGGACAAATCACCCACCGGGAAGCCTGTTTCATCCCGGTCAGCCTTGCGAAGCAGGGCATTGCGCTGGCGCAGGACGCGACCGTACTGATTGAGTAGGTGGGCGTAAAACGGTTCGAGCTGAACCAAGAGTCCATCGAGCCACCCCCGGCGGTAGGCGGGGCCCCCTCGTACGAGGTCTAGGTCCAGGCTGGAAAACTGGACGGTGTTGAGGGTGCCCAGTAGATCGATCTGCCGTTTGAGGGTTTCGCCATTGAGGACGCTGGTGCGGCGGCCGCTGCTGCGTAGGGTCATTTTGACGCTGTGGGGACCGACACCGCGATCGATGGCGGCGGTGATTTGGGCCGTGGTCTGACCGTCTTGGACCAGGTCGCGATCGCGGCTCGTGCGGTGGGACTTGAGCATCGAGAGCAACTCCACCGCCTCCAGCAAATTGGATTTACCCTGGGCATTTTCTCCCAACACAATGGTCTTGGGGGCAGAAAAAGTCACCGCTTGGTCGGCATAGTTCCGAAAATGTCTTAGTTGCAGGGAGGTGAGGAACATCGATTGATGTGAAGGGGCTGACGTGAAGGGGAGTGACGTGAAGGGGCTGGCGTCAATCCACCTTACCCCCACCCCTGCTATACTGTGAACGGTCAAAAAACATGGCCACAAGGGCACGTAGCTCAGCTGGATAGAGCATCAGATTCCGGTTCTGAGGGTCGGGGGTTCGAATCCCTCCGTGCTCGTCTTGATCCAAGACGAGTTGAGTCAGCGACTTGCTGACATGGCGTTAGCAAAAGTGGAGGGTTGCCCCATACCGCATCCCTCCACTTTTGTGTGTGTTTCGGATCCCTTTTGCTTTTTAATGGTTTCTAAAGCTCTGACTGTAGCTTTCTTGACTGTGCTATAGATGATTAGCGTGTGTCTATTGCTTACGTTTGAGGGACTGTTGGCGTCATGACGATTTCGAAATCGACAGCCTCAGCGGAAGAGGTGTTTGGTCAGGCCCGCAGTGGCAGCATCACTGCAATTATCCAGATTTTAAATGAAAAGCTGGCCCCGTCTGGCGTGCGAACGCGAGCCATGTTGGAAGGGGGCTCGTTGCAATTGCTCTGTGAAGCGGCGGAGCAGAAATCGCTCAAGAAATCGCAGCTCTTGCCCCAGGTGCGCACCATCCTTGAGGAAATTGCGCCGCGCAACATTGACAAGGTTCGCATGTATAGCCGCTTGAATCAGGAGCAGCAGTTGCTCTGGCTCAAGGAAGTCCAGGAAGACGACAGGGGACATGTGATCTGGACGGAGGAGCTGAAGTTGACGAAGCCGCCGTTCTGGAAGCAGGTGACGGAGGATTGGCAATACGGTCGGCAGAAGGCACGACGCATTGCGGAATTGAAATCCCAGGCCCATCATCAGCCTAGTCGCATTGGTGATTGGTCGAGGTCCCAACGCTCCTGGGTCTCTGCTTTGGTTGGTGGTGTCAGCGTGGCGGCTGTGGTGATGGGAGGCTGGACGCTGTGGAACAACTATCAGGAGCGTGTGCAGGCCAACACCAAACCCGCTGAGGTTAAGGAACAGACGGGCCGGGATGCCTTCGCCCAGGCGGTGCAGTTAGCGGAAAAGTCATCCCTTGCAGGCCAGTCTGCTGCCACGGAAGCCGAGTGGCTGGAACTGGCTGCGAATTGGAAGAAAGCATCGGACCTCATGCGTCAGGTGCCCAGTGATGACCCGCGCTATATCAAGGCGCAGGATCGCGTGAACCTGTATGGCAAGTACAGCGAAGCGGCATTGGCAAAGGCTGGTAAATAGTACAAGGCTGGTGAATAGTGCAAGGCTGGTCAATCGTACGAAGGCTGGTAAATCGTCTGGCTGGGCTGTCACTTTTCTAGTTTCGTTACCATGATGGTTTCGCGATCGCTCCCCACCCCCACCAACTGATCGGTGCTGCTCAGGGCAAACTCGTGTCTGAGTTCTTCGCCAAAGCTGTGTTTGTCACCGCTGTTCCAATTCCAAGTGGTGATGCTACAGCAGGTTTCAAATACAACCGTTTCGTTGTCACGGGCAACGGCCATGCCCTTCAAGAATGTCGAGTAACCCTTGAGAGATTTGATGCGTTGCCCCGTCGCTAAGTCCCAAACTTTGATCACCCAAATGTCTGATTGGTCAATGCGATCGGTACCACCCGTGACCAAAAATTTACCATTGGGACTAATGGCCAGCGCTTCCACTTCTCGGTTGTGGCTAGGAATGGTTTTTGTACGCTGCTTTGAGGCAACATCCCAAACCTCCACAGTTTTGATACCGGCAACGTAGAGCATTTTGCCATTGGGACTGAGGGCCAGGTCGTAGAGGGTTGAGCTGTTGGTTTTAAAGCCGTCAAGTTGTCGTTGGGTTTTGAGATCCCAGAGGCGGACCAGGGGCTCATCCTGGGCGACGCTGAAGGCAAGGCGACCGTCTGGGCTAAGGGCGATCGCCGTCACTTCTCCCTGGTGCTTGCCCGCAAACCGAGCGGCTTTTCCAGTTTCGTCGTTCCAAAGTTGGACCGTGCCGTTTTTCTTGCCGATAACGATGCTGGGGACGTTGGGATGGGCGGCGATCGCGCGAATCTCGCTCGCTCCTGTGGGGATGCTTCTGAGATATTGCTTTTTTTCTAAGTCCCAAATCCGTAGTGTTTGATCACCGTTGGCTGTAATCAATTTTTGTCTTTCTTGTGCCAGCGCCAGGTCATCGATCGTCCAATCACCGCCTAATCTGGTGTTTGGTGTGTCTGCAACCAAGTTGATCTGTTTGATTTCGTACTCACCTGCGATCGCCCGTTGTCCATCGGGCGAAATCTGATGCAGATTCAACCGATCGCCACCCCAGCCCCGTAGCTGTTGTCCGGTGTTCGGATCCCAGGCATAGAGCGACTGCCTCAAATAGGTTCCTGTTAGCAGCATGCGACCGTCGCTGCTAAGGCGCATGCCTGTGAGGTTTCGGTTCGCCGAGAAGGAGCTTTGGGACTGCCCATTGCTCAGATTCCAACGTTGAATCGTGCCGTCTTTGCTGGCGCTGATTAGGCTGCTGCCGTCGGGGCTGAAGGCGATCGCTTCCACCGGTTTCCCTGTTTCGATACTCGGAATCGTGTCCCTGGGGGTGAGGGACTTGCGCGATAGCTTCCATAGCTTGACTGAGGAATCAGATGCACCGGTTGTTGCCACGATGTTGCCCGTGGGGCTAACGCGAATACTGCCGATGCCGCTGCGGTGGGCTAGCTCGACCCGACCCAAGCGTCTGCCCCGTCGCGACCAGCGTTGCAGGTGTCCGTCTTCGTCTCCAGTGATAAAGCTTTTTTGATCGGGAGCGATCGCAAGGTCCTGGATGCGAGTGTTTGTTTTCTGATGCGATTGCTGCTTGCGACTCGCGATGTCGTACACCATCACTGCACCATCCTTGGTGGCTGCCATCAGCATGTTGCCCTCTTCCGTGAGCTGCATCGCTGTAAAGCCCGTGGCATTGGTTTCGATGCGGTTGCGCAGGCGATCGCCGGGCATGTCCCAAATTTCCAGATTGCCGTTGTCCCAGTTCGCGATTGCCAGCGTTTTCCCCTGGTTGGCAAAGGATGCAGCGGCAATATATCCCTGGTGACCCAAGGGCATGATTTGTTGTTGGCGAATTGCTCGGGCGTCGGCTGTTTCGCTGCGGGCGGTTTGCTCTGCTTCGGCTCGGACTTCGGTGATGGAGCTGGGCTGGAAGAGTGGGCTAAAGACAAAGGCCAATGCAACTATGCCGACGATGAGCCAGGCGAGCCTGCGTTGGCGTTGGGACTGGACTGGGCTGGAGGCCACTGTTGTTGTCTTGGCAGGGCTGCGTGGCTGGGTTGTCGGAGCATCATTTGTGGTAAAGGTCTGAGCTTGCAAGGCTTCAGCGGCGGCGGCATCAAACCGCAGAATCAGCTTGGAATCGTGGGTGCCTCGCAGACGGGCGATCGCCAGCCGCAGTCCTTCTGGCACAAGACTAAAGCCACGCCAGCTCAATAGCCCGAGTTGGCTCACTTCTCCTGGGCTCGCTCGACGGAATCCCAAGTGTCGATAAAATGCCTCCTGATTCGGAGCCACCTGACAGTACAGAGGCAAGGGCATTTGTTTGCTCACGCGCTGGAGCAGCCGCTCGCGTATGGGCTGTTGAGCGTACTGGGTTTCGCCCTGCAATGCATAGAGCAGGGAATAGTTTTCTCGATCGACCCAGTGGATATAGCTGGCGATTTGGTCTTGCTCTAGCAACAGCCACTCCTGCCAACCCCGGAAGTTCTTGAGTATCGCGGCTAGGATGACGCCCAAACCGCAGGCGAGGACGAGGCCGGAGATGGTCAGACCAAAGCCATAGATACGAAAGAGCGGAATCCAATGCAGACCCACGGCACTGAAAAGTTTGGGGAGGAGGAGGGCGATCGCCACTGTCCCCAATCCCACAACGCTCAACTGCTCCAGCCAGACCCCACGCGAATCGCGAAATCGTTGTCGCCGCCAGAGTTGTCGATAGGTTGCCACCCATTCATCAAAATCCCCAATGGCTCGCACAATCTCTGAGGGTTTGGCGTCATGGACACCGGGGGGAATTTGGGGTGGTTGAAAGAGTCCCATGCCTTGCAGCGGATCGCTGCTGCCGTGGGGCATGGCACTGGAGGCGAGGGGGCCAAAGCCAAAGCGCTCATAAAAGCTGACTAAATTCGGTCGGCATAACAGGTAAATCGGTGGCTCCACATCCTGCAAACTTCGCCAGAGCAGGTATGAGCCGACGCCCTGAGCCTGGTGTTGGGGCAATATCTTGAGCTGCGCCACATCCGCATAATTCGCCCGGTTGATGAGGCTGACCCAGCCTGCAACCCGACCGTTTTTGCGAGCGATCCAAAGGCGTTCTTTGACCGGTGTAATACGGCGAAGCAGCAGCTGTAGAATTGCGAGCAGGAGCAGCGGTCCAATCAGGTAGGGCAGGAACTGGAAAAATCCTCTCCACAGCAGACCAGCCCAAGTTGCGGCATCGGGAAAGCTTAACCATTCGCCGTTTTCGTAGGCGTAGGCGTTGTTGTAACGCTGCCAGCGTATGACGCCTGTGGCGATCGCCTGCCTGAGTCCCCATAGCCCCCAAACGACGCTGAAGCCCAAGAGCCATTGCTTCCAAACTCTCAGTCTGGCTGAGCGGGCTTGGCCAATGTCTTCGGGGTAGCCACGGCGGAAGTCGTAGCCGGTGGGTGGGGGATAGTCTGCGGATTTGGGTTCGGTGAGTGGTCCAGACGACATAAACCCCGGAGCTAGTTAGGTGGGCAATCTAGCCCTAGGATTCACTTGCCTCGGAACAAATAAACAGGCTATGAGGGAGAAACAAATCGTTAGCGGCAAACCAGGTACTGGCTGGACACGTAACCTTCCTGACCGCTGCGGGTACGAACTTTGGTCCAGTAGCCGACGTCTTCCATTTGGGTGACGACGTCGCCGGGTTGCAGGGCTTTGAGCGCCTTGGCCCCAGTTCCGGCATCGGCCCGCAGGGCAACGGAGTCGCCGTCGAGGGTCTTGACGCGCAGTTTCCCGTCAAAGGTTGCTGCATCAACGGAGTGGCGGCTGAGGAAACGATCGGCGACCCAGCCGGTTTTGCCGCCTTTGAGCGTGATTTGGGACCAGTCGCCCGTGCGATCGCCCGTGTTGAACAAAACTTCGCTGCCGTTGGGCACGGTGCCCATGACTTGGCCGTTGGGCTCCTTACGCATGTTGAGGGGGTCGCCGTCGCGGGTTTGGATGAGGCGGAACCAGG
>CALIJJ010000265.1 GCA_938017515.1 uncultured Pseudanabaenaceae cyanobacterium | reverse complement strand
CCGAAGCCAAAACCCTTTCCGATGCTGCGCCGTCCCTCAGCGACGACAAGTATCAGAAAAAGATGAAGCGCCGCAAAGAGGTGCAGGATCAACGCTTGGCCGAGCGTAACAAAGAAAAGGGCCTGATCATCATCAACACCGGCACCGGCAAAGGCAAGACCACAGCGGGGTTAGGCATGGTCCTGCGCTCCCTCGGCCACGGCTACAATGTCGCCATCATCCAATTCATCAAAGGCGCCTGGGAACCCGCAGAAAAAGCCGCCTTTAGCCACTGGGAAGGCAAGCAGCTCGTCTTCAAGGCCATGGGCGAAGGCTTTACCTGGGAGACCCAGGACCGCGATCGCGACACCCAAAAAGCCCAGGAAGCCTGGGAAACCGCACTGCAATACATCCAAGATCCAAGCTATCGCCTGGTCCTACTCGATGAAGTCAACATTGCCCTGAAGCTGGGCTACCTGTCGCCAGAGCAAGTGCTGGAGGGTCTCCAGAAAAAGCCAGAAGATTCCCACGTCATCCTCACCGGACGCGGTGCGCCCCAGGCTCTCGTGGATGCAGCGGACCTCGTGACAGAGATGACGTTGGTCAAGCATCCGTTTAGAGAGCAGGGGGTTAAAGCCCAAGCCGGAATTGAATTTTGAGTAGATAAACCGGGCTTCGACTTCGCTCAGCCCTCGTCTCTTGGTGTTGCGGTGGTTTCGCTGGTTGAGCGGAGCCGAAACCAGCAGGGCACAAGCTCCCTTCGTTCTAAGTTGCTGACTTAAACTCCCGAAGTACGATCGCAATGCAAATCCTGTCCGTCACGCTGAAAAACTTCAAAATCCATCGCGATCGCCACTTCGATTTCCAACCCGGCGTCAACGCCATCTGCGGCGAAAACGGCTCCGGCAAAACCAGCATCCTGGAAGCGATCGCCTGGACCCTGTTCGACTACAGCAGCGGCTACAACAAAGACGAGCTGCGCTGGCAGGACGCCAAAAGCGCTGAGGTGACCGTCTCCATGGTCTCCAACCTGGATGGCCGCACCTACAGCGTCCAGCGGGAAACCGCTAAGGGCCGGAGCGATCGCTACATCATCTTCGACCCCCAGCTCAACAAACAGCTCGACGACATCAACAAAATCGACGAAACCCAACGCTGGTTGTGTGAACATCTCGGTATGCCCAAGGGCTCGAACCTCTCTAAGGTCTTTGCCGATGTCATTGGCATCCCCCAGGGCACGTTCACCCTCGATTTCCTCAAGTCAGCCACAGAACGCCGCAAGGTGTTTGATCCGATCCTCAAGGTTGAGGAGTACAAAAAAGCCTTCAAGGACTCCAGTGACCTAGAGCGCTACGCCCAGGGGCAGGCCGAGCATTTGGTGCGCTCGATTGAGCATTTGGGCGATCGCCTCAGCGATTGGGACGAGCTCAAACAGGCTCAGACCAAGCAAGCCCGCGCCGTCGAACACACCGAGGCTTTCCTCAAGACCCTGGAGCAGCAACTCAAGGAAATGGGCACCGAGCGCGACCAGCTCCAGAAACAGGCCCAGCAGCTCGCCCAGCTCCAGCAGCAGGTCAACCAGTCCCAGATGCAGCTGCGGGAGCGTCAGGGCGTACTGGCAACCCAAACAAAACTGGTGGAGCAGGCCCAGCAGGCCCAGGCATTGTGTGAAGCCAATCGCGATGCCCATGACGCCTACCAGCAGGCTGAAAAAATGCTAGGGCAACTGAACCGGCAGCAGCGATCGCGCACCCAGCTCCAGCAGCAAAAGTCAGCCCAGGAAGCCCAGCTCAATCCGCTCCAGCTTCAGCAGGCCCAGCTCCAAACCCAGCTCGACCAGCTCGACCAGGCCCAGAAAACCCTTCGAGATCTCCAGCCCAAGGTCCAGCAACAGGAAAAGCTGGAGACAGAGCGAGAGCAGTTGCAATTGCAGCTCAATCAGCTCCAGGCCAACCAAGCCAAGCAGCGCCAGCTCCAGACGCAGCAGCAATCGCTGGAGGCTCAGGCCAAAGTCTTGGATGAGGAACTGGAGCGGTTGCGATCGCTCTCCGCCGCCACCGAACAACTCCCCCAGCTCGAAGAACAAATCCACCAGCTCCAAACCCAACTGGGCCAGGTCAGCGCAGCCCAGCAGTTCCAGTCCGTGCTGAGCGATCTAGTAGACCAAGCCAAGAAGGGAACCCAAAAGCACCAGCGGCAGGTGACGACAGCGGTGAAGGCGATTTCTTCGAAAGCTTGCGAAGCAATCGCTGCCCTCAAGCCCGAAGCCGACATCCAAAAAGCCCTGGACAAAGCCACAAAAGCCCTAGAGTCCGGTGTTGCACTTCACAAAGATGATCTTGAAGCGCTGAAGTCAACACTCAAGGAATTCCAGGCCCAGTCCGATGAGTTACAGTTGCGAGAACAATTGAAGGCGGCTCAAGCTAGTCTCAAGGCGGCTCAGCGGCAACGCCTGGAATACGAGACCCTACCGGCCAAAACCCAACAGCTCGAACAGCTTCAGACCCAGCTCGCGACGCTGAAGACTGAACTAGAAGCATTGGCAAACTCCCTGGTGGATGAAGACAAGACCCAGCAGCAGTTAGCTCAGCTCTCGCAGTCGCTCACAGATCTGGCAGACCCCCAGGGACGCTGTCGGCTTTTGGCGGAGCAACTGGCGGGGGCGGAGCAATTGCGGCAGCGGCAGGCCAATCTAATTGAAAATCAGAAAAATTTGAAAGAGGCGATCGCCACCCTCACTGAAAAGCTGGTTGCCTTTGCCGACCTCGACGACCAGCTCGAAACCCAAACCGCCGCCAAGCAAACCCACCAACCCGGCTATCAGCGCTATCTCCAAAACCAAACCACGGCTCAGACCCTCGCTCAGCGGCAGACCCAGCTCCAGGCCCTCACCCAGGAGCAAGACACCCTGCGCAGTGCGATCGCCCAGCTCGAAACTGACCTCGCCACTGCTACCGCAACCCATGAGCCAGAAAAGCTGGCAGAACTGGAGCGGGATTTTCGCGATACGAAGGCGCAGCAGGACCAGCTCGCCGGGGCACTGCCGGGGCAGCAGCGGGAGTTGGAGCGTCTGGCGAAGGAGCTGACCCAGCGCTCGCAGTGGGCTGAGGAACGCGATCGCCTCCAACAAGACCTGGGCAACAAGCAGCGGGTGCAGCAGTTTGTCAGCGATGCCCGCCGGATTTATAACCAGAGTGGACCGAGGATTACTCAGTTTTATTTGAATGAGATTGTGCGGGAAGGCGATCGTCTCTTTCGTGAATTGATGAATCGCCAAAATGCGGCATTGAACTGGACCGAAGACTATGAAATCCAAGTTCAGGAAGGTAGCGTTTGGCGGGGCTTCAAAACACTTTCCGGGGGCGAACAAATGGCTGCTGCTTTGGCGATTCGCTTGGCGCTTCTCAAGGTGTTAGCCGATCTGGATATTGCATTTTTTGATGAGCCAACAACCAACATGGATAAACTCCGTCGGCAGCAGCTTGCCGAGGCTCTCGCCAATCTCAAAGCCTTTGACCAACTCTTTGTGATCAGTCATGATGACACCTTTGAAACCGTGACGGATAGCGTTATCCGAGTCGAGCGTCAGTTGGTGTAGCAGGCTACATTTTTCCGCAACTCCTCCCTTATTTTCACTGATATAGCATGGCAATTAAATGGGAATGATAGTGCCATCGCTAGCCTTCATTGCCCATCGAAACCCTGTGTTATTCGGGTGAAGATGTGCTGAAAGATGCATGATTTAGAGACTGACAATCCCCAGCGCAATGTTCTGGAGTAGAGTGTTGGTATTACTTCATTTCGTGTATCTGAAGGCTCACTTGGACTTCATCTTTCGCAATGTCTTTCCTGTCTAGCTTTTATTCAAGGGTGGACTTCAAGGGTTGCGATCGCGGAAACCACCCTCAGGGCCTGCCAGTCAACTCATTCCTATGAAAAAGACCTTTGTCCTCGACACCAATGTCCTGTTGCATGACCCCTCTGCCATGCTGCGTTTTGAGGATAATGACGTCATCCTGCCCATGGCGGTGATTGAAGAACTCGATCGCTTTAAGAAAAAGCCGGAGATGACGGGGCGCAATGCCCGCCAGGTGGCGCGGACACTGGACTCTTTGCGGGAAAAGGGACATTTTTTGGATGGGGTGCCTATCAATGGCGGCGGTACGCTCCAGGTGTCGCTTTGCCACCGCGAAACCTTGAAGAAATTGCCGCCAGAACTGGAAGGTGACCAGGCGGACAATGCCATCCTGGCCGTTGCCTTGGAGCACCGGGATGAGTGCGATTGTCCGGTGGTATTGGTGAGCAAGGATACCAATTTGCGCATCAAAGCTGATGCGGTGGGCCTAGAGGCGCATGACTACGAAACCGACAAGATTGATCTGGGTGATCTCTATACGGGATCTCAAGAAATCACGGTGGAAACGGAGCTGATCGATCAGCTGTTTCGCTTGGAGGGGATTCATCTGGAGCTAGAGGATCTATTGCCAAATCAGGCGTTGACGTTGGTGGATCAGTCCAACCCGAAGCACAAGGCCCTCGGGATTGTCGATGGAGCCAGCGGCAAGATCGAACCCCTGGCGAAGCTACCCCGCACGGGGGTCTCTCGGATTTATGCCCGCAATCGTGAGCAGAGCTTTGCCCTTGAAATGCTGTTGCGAGATGACATTCAGCTTGTGACGTTGGTGGGGCAAGCTGGTACTGGAAAGACATTGCTGGCGATCGCGGCCGGTCTCCAAAAAGTTGCCGATGAAGGACTCTACAGTCGCCTATTGATCTCCCGCCCGGTGATTCCGATGGGTCGAGATATTGGCTATTTGCCAGGGGATGTCAAGGAAAAATTGACGCCTTGGATGCAGCCCCTCTACGACAACTTTGACCTGATCTTTGGTACCCAGGAAAGTCGGGGTAAGCCGGGGCACTGGCGTCGGGGTCACGAGGAATTGCTGGAAATGGGCATGCTGCAAATCGAGCCGCTTACCTATATTCGAGGGCGGACGTTGCCTCGACAGTTCCTTGTGGTGGACGAAGCCCAAAACCTGACGCCTCACGAAATCAAAACGATTCTGACCCGGGCGGGAGAAGGCACCAAAATTGTTCTGACCGGTGACCCGGATCAAATCGATAATCCCTATGTGGATGCGTCGAGTAATGGCTTGACCTATGCGGTGGAACGGTTCAAGGGAGAGCCGCTCGCAGGACACATGACGTTGTTAAAGGGAGAACGCTCAAGTTTGGCCGATCGGGCCGCAGTCTTGCTGTGAGCTTTTAGCGCTTGGCACGGGTTGTGTTTGCAATCATTCTTGCTTGCAATCATTCTCGATTGTTGGCTCATGGCTAGGCTGTATGCAGGCTAGTACAACACCTTCGTCAGCCTCAATTCAATAGACCTCTTGCATCACTTTGCTGGCCCTCTCCCTAAATCCTTCTCCCAATTCTGGGAGAGGGACTTTCAAGCTCCCCTTCCCCCAGAATTGGGGGTAAGGGGTTACGGGATGGGGGCGGCTTTGGGTTTTGTGCAAGAGGTCGAATAAAAAAGGATTCAAAAAAAACGCCCCCTGGCGCAATCCAGAGGGCGAAGCAATTCAACTCAGACGTAACTCAGATAGGCAATGGGGGGTATGAAGCGAATTACCCCAGTGCCGCAAAACCAAACGTGACGTTAAAGGCGCGGCACCAGATGACCGCTGACTTAAACTCATCCAGATTGACATTGGCAGGAATCTCATAGCGCTGGTTGCCCGCCACACTGTCCAGACGGCCCAGGCTGACATAGTTTTCTTGGCTGTAATTAGAAGGATTGCCGGACTTGTGCAGCAGAATGCGTAGATCCGGGCCATTGCTTGTCTTGAAATTGCCGCTTAATTCCAGATAACGTTTGCCATTTTCCGTCACAATTTTGGCTTCGCCTTCAGCCGATTTGGCAGAGTTCACAAAATTACCAGACTTAAGCAGCTTGGGGGCAGCGGCCAAGGTTTGGACAACACTGTTGCGGCTGAGGCTAAACGTACCTGTATTTTGGGTACTGGCATTTTGGGCACTGGCATTTTGGGGCAAAACGCTAATGACACCAGCAGCAACGATTGCGGTGAGGCCAGGAAGAACAAAAGCTTGGAATTTCATGGGTGGTTCTCTTTGGAGGGGTGAAGGAGTGGTGTTTTTCAACTTGCCCTTAAGTTATCCAGCCCCCCTGAGTCCTCTCTGAGTCCAATCTGCACGTTCCTTAAGAGTCAGATGGGAACCGTTTCAGAGATCTCTCAGCCTCTCTTCAGTTCCGCCACGTTTTAGTGCCGGTGGCGATGGCAGAGTGGAGCCGAAGCCACTGGCAAGAGATTTCTGATGTTGATTGCTCTAGAGAAGCCAGAGTCCTAGGACGATCGCCACCCCCGTCAGCGTCAAATTATCAATATCTCGATAGGGCAAGGCTTCCACCAACGTCGCCGCTAGAGCAATTGCCAACGTCGCGATCGCCGTCCACCCCAACTCTAGGGAAAAATATCCCAGCGCATTAAACAAGGCCAGAAACCCAAACCCAAAGACAAAACTGCCCAAAAACATGGCCCCAGAGCCCGCCCAGCTTTTATCCTGGCTGAAGGGCAATTTGACTGAACCAAACCGCCGCCCAATGATATCCGCCAGGCCATCGCCCCCGCAGACCATCATCAGCGCCAGAATCCCCACCGGAGACGAGCGCCAAAAGACCACGGTGCAAATGATAAAAACCAAACCGTAGAACAACGGTCCCCGCAGGATTTCCCGGCGATCGCCTGTCCTTGTCATCGCTTGCACCGCCGCTGGATCCTCCAGCAGTCCCGTGCCAATGGCGATGAACTGTACCGTAATAATGAGGGGGACGAGGACCGCAAAGTAGCGAGCGGAGGGGCGATCGCTAAACAACGTCCAAGCCAAGACGAACAACGGCCCCGTTCCGATATGGATAATTTTACGGCTGAGCTTTTGCTCCAGCAGCTTGCGGTGGGCCAGCGTGTCAATGGTTCGCAACCATAGTAATGCTGCGCTCAGGGCAATGATGGTCGCCACTGCATCTTGTAGGAGTCGGTTATCAAACCAAGGGTCTAGGAGCATGGTCAATCCTAGGGGATAGGGCTTTTCTCTCGTTTTATTGTCCGTTGGCGATCGCCGTTCGTGTCTCTCAGCAATAAAGCCAAACAAAAAGAGCCAGATCAATCAAACTCTTCCCAGAACCTAGAAAGCCGCCCCCATTCCCCAGCCCCCAATCCTGGGAAAGGGTTTAGGGTGAGGGCCAGAAACGTTGGGCCAGAAACGTTGGGCCAGACGTCGCCAACCCCACAGGAACCGGTCAAAATCCATATAAATAAGGCCCCCGCCTTAGCGGGAGCCTTATAATACTTTGGAATATAGTTTCCGATGCATCTGAGGGCCATAAGGCCCCAGCGGCAATTAGTGGTCTAGGAATATAGGGGTGTCCCGAAGGACAAATAGTGCGTAGCTAGATATAACGTAACTCGATAAATACTAGGGCATATTGTAGGCCTCAAGTTGTGCTGAGTGCTGCCGAAGCCGCTTTCAACATGTTCTCTCTGGCTTATGTACTCAGTATAGCCACGGAAATGTGTTTGTTCGTTAAGAGACCGTGAAGTTCTCCGGTTGAATTGGTAAAGCTTCCAATTAATTGTGTCTGTCAGAACATTTTGTCCGCTTCAGGCCGCCGAGAGGTGGCTTGAAACCCAATCGGGCTAATCATTCCAGCTTTGGTGAATTGTGATCATTGTCACTCAATGGCACCCCCGCAAGAACTGCCGGAACCTGCTGTACAGCCATAGCAATGCCGTCCGGTCAGGATTTTGCGGGCAGCAAACGCTTCTAGTTGGAAATCCTGAATGGTGACCGGGCGGCCATCGGGATAGCGAGCTTCCATATCGAGCATCTGGTTGAAATCACAGTCGAAAATTCGACCATCCCAGCTCATGGACAGGGTATTGCGGCACATGAGGCCGTTAATGGTGGCTGGGTTAAAGGCATTGACGAGGGTTTCCATGTAGCTCTGAAGGTTTCCCGATTCTTCGAGCCACTCCAGATAGCGGGAGATGGGCATGTTGTTGAGGGCGATCAAGCGATCGAAGCTGACGCCATGATTTCGCTGGAGTCCTCGCTTCCACTCCTGTTCTGCTTTGCCCTGGTTCCCGGCCAGGAAGGCTCCCACGGGATTGGTCATCAGCGTCAACATGCGGTTGGGATCCCCCTTGCCGTAACCCGCTGTGTTGAGGCGATGGAGTGCTTCGATGGATTTTTCGTAGGTACCATCGCCGCGTTGGGCATCGGTGTTGCGTTTGCGGTAGTGGGGCAGTGAGCAAACGACTTCAACGCCTCGCTCCGCAAACCATTCGGGCAGATCTTCCCGACCGGGCAGCAGCAGCACGGTGAGGTTACAGCGATCGATCACATGCTTGCCGCGTTTGACGCACTCATCCACCAGGTAGCGGAAGTGGGGATTCATTTCTGGAGCACCACCGGTAATGTCCACTGTGGTTGCGTTGGTTTGATCCAACGCCCGCAGACAGGCATCTACCGTTTCCCGATCCATGTTTTCCCGAGTGCGATCGGGGCCGGAGTCCACATGGCAGTGGCGGCAGGTCATGTTGCAGAGCTTGCCAATATTGATCTGAAAGATATCCAGTTGGGTCGGGGTGAGATTGGGATGACCAGCGGCGGCGATCGCCGCATCAAAGTCTCCTCCGTGGGCTAGGCTGTCCAGGTTGACAGCATTGAGGTCTGTAATTTGTTGTTGGGGGTCGGCTAGGGGAGAACGACGACGCAACAACGAGAGCACCCGTTTCTTTTCTGAAGTGCTTTCTTCAGGACTGTTCGCTGAAGCATTTGGGGAAAGCTCTTGAGGGGTCGTCAAGCTCGAATCAATTGTTGTAGAGTCAGCCATCATCAATTAGAAATTACAGAAATCAGAAGGTGCAGAAATTAAAAGGTGCAGAAATTAGAAATTACAGAC
>CALIJJ010000264.1 GCA_938017515.1 uncultured Pseudanabaenaceae cyanobacterium | reverse complement strand
GTATCTCAACTACACCCACGAGGAATGGGACGGCAACTCGATGCTGGCGGTGGCAAGCTATAACGCTGGGCCGGGGAATGTGCAGGATTGGGTCACACGCTTCCAGCAGCTAGATGTGGATTCCTTTGTGGAGCGCATTCCATTCCCTGAGACCCAGGGCTATGTGGAATCGGTGTTTGAGAACTATTGGAACTATATGCGGCTCTACAATCCCGAGACATCGGAGTTGATGGCGCAATATGTACCAGAATGGGGCAAATTTGCCCGGCGCTAGGGGATTTCGTCGCTCACGTTGTTTGTCACTCACGTTGTTTGTCACTCACGGTGGTTTTGGCTGGGGCGATTTAGCCCTGGCCAAACGCAATGAGCCAATCGACAAAGCGCGCCATCACGGGCTGCTGGGTGAGGAGTTCCAATCGAGCAAAGCCGCCGATGTTTCCGGCGTTGATTTCGCTAATGCGCCAGGTGCCGGTTTCGTCCATGAGGAAGTCGTAGCCGAGGGTATGCAGACCGCGATCGCCATAGGCGGCCACCGTCCCCGCAATGGCTTCCTTTTCTGCCGCCGTCACTTCTGCCAAGATGCACTCACCATCCCCGGTCACGTTATTGACCCAATGGCCACTCTTGGAGCGTCGCACGTAGGCGCCATAGATTTCGCCATCCACCACAACGATCCGCTTATCGCCCTGGTCCACGCCCGACAAGTAGCGCACAAACTGAATCGGTTCAGTCCTGGAGTTGTTCTGGAGATAATCCATGACCTGCTCAAATGTGTCAAAGGATTGAGAGCCAAGAAAGAGATTGTCCGTGTGGAACTGTTGGTTGGCGTACCAAATTTTGAATACTCCGCGACCTCCGCAACTATTGGACCATTTCGCCACAACGACTTGGTGTTGCTCAAAAAAGGCGAGGGCCGTTGCTGCATCCTGAGTGACGAGCATTTCGGGGGTAAACGCCCCGGCGACGCGGTGGAGGAAGTCTGCCTGAATTTGCTCTTCAATGCCGGAAGGACGATTGACAAATTTGACGTCGCGCTCCCAGGATTTGAGCTGAGCCAAATAGCCCGGGGGAAAGGGCTTTAGCGTTCGACAAAAAATTAGATCGATCCTGTCTAGGGAAACCGTATGGTGAGCCTGGGCTGCCAAATTGACGAAGGTATCGTAGGGAAGATCCGAGGGCACGGGGGCGACCTGAAGCTTGGTGCTCTGGCCTGAGGAGGTCCGAACCGCCGTGAAACTATGATCGGTGGGTAAATGGAAAAATGCCACCCGACTCTCCTGCGCCACGTGTTGATAGAACGTGGGGACATCTAGGGGAGGGCGACCATAGCGCGAGGGGTCACAAATGCTGATGAATTTCATAGGGCATTCAGATGGATGGAGTTGAGGGCATCAAGGCGTCGGTCGCGTCGGTGTGAGCTTGATTGTGGTGGCCTGATCTGAGAGGTCGCTGAATACAGCGTTAATTTATGCCCTCTAGTGGCCTCCCGGCCTTGTTGAAAAACATCGAACCCCATAGGATTCCTGGGGATCATTCTGTTTTTCGGCTCACGGTTAAGACCATGTTTATTCGACCTTATCAAACCCAGGATTTTGCTGCGATCGCTGCCATCTATCAAGAAGCCATTGACCGGGGGGGGATCACGATGGACACGGCTCCCTACGGGGCAAAAAAGGTGGAAGCCCAGGTGAGTCAATTCCATGAACGCGAGACTATTTTGGTACTAGAGCGTTCCCAAACGGTGATTGGTTGGGGCATTATTAAGCGCTATAGCGATCGCCCGGGCTACCGCCTTTGCTGTGAAACCTCGACCTATCTCTCCTTTTCTGAAATTGGTAAAGGCTATGGCAAACGATTGCAGCAATCTGTGATACGCAAAGTCAAAGATTTTGGCTATCATCATGTGGTCGCGAAAATCCTAGCGGTGAATCAAGACAGTATTGAATTTCACAAACGGTTTGGATTTAGGGTTGTTGGCATCCAAAAAGAGATCGGATGCTTACAGGGAATCTGGCATGACGTGGTGATTTTGCAGTTAATTCTAGCGGAAAAACCACACCAATCCAGCGATGGCAGTGTCTAGGAAAATCTGATCGTTTTTTCGCACTAGACAAGCGCAGGGTCTTATCAGAAACTTAGGTACTTTTCAGATTAAATTTGAAGATTCTAAGGCTCTTTTCAGATTCCAGAAAAGACCGTCGGTTAACGTCAAAAGGCAGATGAATAATTGCCCTTACACTACTGCGATGGTATCAGAATGAACCTTTTCAATTCTTCTCCTGTGATCTCGACCGAGTCTATGACTCGACCCGCCCGACTCGAAGGTTTGATCCGAAGCATTGAACAGGATGCTCATTGCTCCCCCCAGCGGCTCCGCCAACATATTTTGGACGCCAATCTCTCCACGGACGATCTGTTGCCCTGGGCTGATTTTCAGCACCCGGTCACCGACAGCTATGGCCGCAAGGCTGTGTATGAAAGCGAATATTTCGAAGTGATGGTAATGTCCTGGGCTCCCGGTGATTTCAGCACCATCCACGACCATGGTTTGGCCCAATGGGGGGCGGTGCAGTGTTTTGGTGACGCTGAGCACAGTATCTATGCCTTGGATGAAGGCGTCTTGCGAACCGTCGCCATTGAGCCATTTCGCAGTGGCACCGTCCATGCGGTCAACCCAGATTTAATTCATCAAATGGGGAACCCCAGCAACGGCTACTTCCTCAGTTTGCATATCTATGGTCGCGAAGAGCCCTCTGAATCCATTACGGGCGATGCACAAATTTTTGATTTGTTTGAAGGCTGTATGCAGCTCACCAACGGTGGAGTCTTTTTCTGCCTACCCGAGGAACTGATCTTGGGTAGGCGTCCGGGGCTGCGAGGCGATCGCCCCACCACGCTACGTCACCATGAGCAAATGCGCGATCGCATTCAGTACATCCTGGATGCCCAGGACAATCCTGAGGCGAACCCAACGCCGTTGGATACGTTGTCTCTCCAACTTCGTTTAGAACAGTTGCAAACACAAATTGCCTTGCTCCAATCGCAATGAATCGAGCCCCTTCAACGTCAGCGGATTGCCTGAGGGTTCTATTCCTCAATTGCACCGTTAAGTCCTCGCCCGAAGTCAGTCATGTCGAAGCGCTGTGGGACAGAGCGAAGCTCGCCTATGGTGCTTGGGACTGTACCACTGAGCAGTTGCGCACCGTGGACCTGGCGATCGCTCCAGGCTACGGTGCGGACCTGGGATTGGGGGATGCGTTTCCCCAGATCCTAGACCGCATTCGGCGGGCTCAGATTGTGATCCTCGGCCTCTCGATACGTCGGGGGGCGCCATCATCTGAAAGTCAAAAGTTGCTGGAGCGACTGGCAAGCCTCGAAACGGATCACTGTGATCCAGCCACGGGGCAACCCCTACTCTATAACAGGGTGCTGGGCTTACTGTTGCTCGATCAAACCGGTGATGGCAGCAGCACGGCGGCTTCCGTTGCTCACAGCTTCAACCGATTGGGCTGCATCAGTCCACCGGGCAATGGTGTGGTCTGGTCTGGAGATACGGATACGGACACCTATTATTTGGCGGTGGAGAAAGGCCGCTCCGCAACGGTTCGCCGGGATATTCAGATTATGGTGGAGAATACCGTGGCGATCGCCACGCTGCTCCAGCAGTCCCCCCTGCAAACGAATTTGAAGGCGATCGCTCAAACGGCTAAAGCTGAGGCTGCCGCCGTGACGCCGCCGAGTAAGCTGATGTATCCTCGGGCGATCGCCATTAGTCCAGATGCCAACGCCAATCTCAACCCCGACGACACCAGCGGGCTTCAGTACCGTGAGGTGGTCACCCGCCGCATTTGGACGATCATGGAAGCTGGAATCCAGCGCGGCTATGTCATTCAGATCATGGATGTCGAGGATCGAGTCTTTAAGGTGACCCATGGGCGCGATCCAAGCCGAGGTTTTATCTACAAAATCTATCCCGGCCTGCTGAATTTCCGTTTGGGATTTCAACCCTACGAACAAGCCTATGAAAAGGCCCAGCGAAAAAGCGAGAAATTGGCCGTCATGGAGCAATGTGGGATGCCGGTTCCGATTAATTACGGTATTTTCCAGTCAACGGATGACATCCCATTGGAGACGCTCAAGTTTCCCCTGGTTGCCAAGCCCAACTATGGCTCTTTGAGTCAAAATGTTTTCACTGAGCTACAAACCGTGGCACAGCTCCAGCACGCCGCTCGCGAAATCGAACTGAGCGGTCAGTCGATTAAGCTGGAGTCTCATATTGCTGGGCGGGACTATCGAATTCTCATTGTGGAGGGTCGGTATGCGGGAGCGGTAGAGCGTCGGCCAGCCAGTCTGGTCGGAGATGGCCAACAGACGATTTTGGAACTGTTCCAGTTGCGTAACCAAGAGCCCAGACGGGGTCCCCGTTATGAGGCACACACGACGCTACATCAGCTGGTCTTTGATCAAACGAGTCGCCAGCTGCTTGCCCAAGCCGGGTATACCCTAGACACGGTACTCCCGTCTGGAGAACGCTTCTATCTGCAAACGAAGATTCCTGCATCCCTGGGGGCAGACTATGTCGATGTGACGGACGAGGTGCATGACAGTATTGTGAAAAGCTGTGTGCTCTGTGCCCAGCAGTTTGCCAGTTTGACCGTGGGATTTGATCTGATCACAACGGATCCTTCGCTACCGCTGAGCCAGACGGGGGGAGCATTTAATGAATATAATTTCTTGCCCTATGTTGATATCCATGAGCATTGCAATGTTGGGACGCAGCGACCCGTAACCCAGGGCATTTGGGATTATATCGATCGCCATTCCGATCAATTGCTCACACCGGAATTCCGACCCTTTTAGGGCTTGTTTAGACCCAACGGTATGGGTGAATCCTCATACCGTTGGGTTTTGTGTGAGTCCATCCAGATAAGGGATGCCTGGGCCAATCAGATGCTTGAGCCGATCGGATGCCTTAATCTGAGCGGCTTAGGCTGTTTCCTAGCGCGATGATTTCAGCCAGGAAATCGGTCACCTCTGCTTTTGTGGATTGGTTGTTGCACAGAACCAGGCGGAAAATTGTTTTGTCTTCCACCTGGGCATAGTTCACCATGACCTTGCCCGAGTCCAGTAATGCCTGTCGAATGTTGAGCGTTAGGAGATTGCGCTGGGCGAGCGAATCTTCATTCTTCTCGGGCACGTACTGAAAACAGATATTCAACGAATAGCGTGGGGTTACTAACGCCAAATTTGGATGCTCCCGAATCATCGCCTCGGCATGGGCGGCTAGCTCAAAATAATGCTCGATGCGTTGGGCCCAGCCGCGATCGCCCAAATGCTTCCAGGTCAGCCACAGCTTCACCGCATCCACCCGCCGACCGCAGTGCATCGTACTGGGTCCCAAATCAATCGGGTCCGCTTCTGACTCATGGAAGATATAGCCCGTGTCCTCGGTGGAGAACGTATTCAACATCATGCCCCGCTGTTTGACCAGCAACACTGAGCACATCAGCGTCATGCCCATCATTTTGTGGGCATCCCACACGACGGAATCCGCTAGTTCAGACCCCTGCATTAGATGGCGATGTTTGGGGCTGAGCAAGACGCTGGCTCCCCAGGCCCCATCGATGTGGAACCAAAGCTTTTCTCGCTGGGCAATGGCGGCGATCGCCTCAAAGGGATCATAGGCCCCGCGCACCGTTGTCCCTGCGGTTCCCGCGATAAAGAACGGGTGAGCCCCCTGGGCCTTTGCTGCTGCAATTAACCCCTCCAGCGCATCGACCCGCATGCGGCCCGTTGCATCGGCGGGTACCTTCCAGAGATTGTCGGTGCCCAGTCCGAGCAGGTGAGCCGCCTTGGAAAAGGAGTAGTGGGATTCGGCGGAGACCAAGGCAATCAGGCGAGGGGCTTGGGCCATCCCGGTTTTTCGTAGGTCTGGGCAGGCACGATGACGGGCGATCGCCAAGGCCATCAAATTGCCATTACTGCCCCCCGTCGTAAACTGTCCTTCGGGATGGGAAAACCCCACTAGCTCGCCCATCTTGGCAATCAGCGTTTTTTCGATCAGCGTCGCAACCGGAGCCACCTCATGGGTATACATGGACGTATTGGCGGCGCTGGTGAGCATATCCCCCATGAAACAGGTGGGATCAAAGCCACCCCACAGCTGGTTGAAATAGGCGGGATGGGCCGTTTTAACGCTGTATTGCAGATAGGCGTCAATGGCCTGTTGAAGCTGCTCTAGGGATTCGCCTTGCTCTGGAAGGGCTAGATTGATCTGTGCTTGAAGTTCCTCTGGTGCGAGACCCGATGTAATCGCTTTTTTCTGACTCGTTTCGACAAAAAACTGCTCTAGACGCTGGAGCAGTGCATCGTAATCTGAAGCGTTGAACATAGGGTGGGACTGGGAATGAGAGCTAGTTTGATCGAACGGGGGTTATGGCAATGAGCTAAGTTTGAACGGTCATCCTGAGAACTGTCTTGGAATTTCGTCTGAAATTGCTGGGGGAACGTGCAACGTTCGCAAGCCCTACTGTGCTGAGGCTGCACTTTCGGTGTCGTTCATCATTTCCACCGTGGGTGTGGGCTCCTTGGTTTTGCGCAGTGTCGTGATCAAAACGCCAATCATGATGACCACAAAAGCAGCAGCTTGAATGGAAGAGGGACGTTCTCCATTGAGAACAAAGGCGTAGGTCACCCCAAACACAGGCGAGAGCACCGTGAGGCGTCCGACGGTTCGAGAATCGAGTTTATTGAGGGATTCGTACCAGAGGTATTGGGCAAACACGATCACAATCAGCGCATAGATTGCCATGAACATCCAAAGCTGTCCGGCGAAGGCATCGCCAAAGTGATTGGGGCCAAAGAGCTGCATGGCGATGAAGAAGAAAATGATCGAGGACAGCAGATTGCGGACAAAGACGATCAGACCGACAGCGGCGACCTTAGACAGCATCAACTTACTGAGCAGTGCAGACACCGCAAACACAATTGTGGAGGCCAGGATGAAGAGATCCCCGCGATTGATTTGGAAATCATTGGTTTTGAGCACAATGGCAATGATGCCAAGGGTAATCAGTGAGAAGCCAAACCATTCGAGGGGAGCAATCTTTTTCTTGAGGAGGATGGCTCCGACTAGGGCATAGAGCACCGGGCCAAAGCGGCCCAGTAGGACCGCATTGGTGACCGAGGTCTCTTGCAGTCCGAGGAAAATCAGCGTGGACAGCAGGGTCGCGAAGATACCGTTGATGACGAGTCCGGCCATACTTTTGACACTGAGGGACTTGAGTTCCTCCAGGATGTTGCCCAGACCAAACCAAGCGGCCACCACTAGGGCAGCGCACATGTTGCCGACAAAGAGAATATTGCAAAAGGAAATGGAGTCTGCAATCCCCCCGCTCAGCTCGCCCCCTCGGGTGACCAGAAAGGCAATCAGAGAAGGGCGTGAGGCTGCTAAGGCCCGGGAGGCAATGAGCATGGCCTTCGGTTGGAGCGTATTTTCAGGTGAATCGCTTCCGGGGGGAGAGATCATTGCGGGTGACGACAAAATTAGAATGGGTGCCGAAATTGTAGAATCAAACGCAGATCAGCAGCCAGTTAAAGCAGTGTGACCCTCCCACGGACGAAACGCAGTTTCGTTTGCTATCTTCGTAGCGACAAGATTTGCTTGCTTGCTTCCTGATGCGCACCTGAGGACGTTTCTCTGTGTCAACGCTATTTCCACTTCAGCCGGGTCAAATCCTCGATCGCCGCTACACCATTTTGGAGCAGTTGGGCCACGGGGGGTTTGGTCGCACCTATTTGGCCACGGACAGTCGTCGTCATAATGAGCGCTGTGTGCTGAAGGAATTTGCGCCGTTGATGACGGCTCAGCCCCAGGCGGTGGATAAGGCACGGGAACTGTTTCGGCGCGAAGCTGCGGTGCTGCACCAGTTGCGCCACCCGCAGATCCCTGAGTTCCGGGAAGAATTTGAGGTCTATGACCGGGGGCAGGCTCGCTGGATTTTGGTGCAGCAGTGGATTGAAGGGGAAACCTACCTGGACCTGTTGCGATCGGGTCCCTTTTTAGAAGTCCAGGTGATCCAATTCCTGCGAGATTTTTTGCCGATTCTGGACTATCTTCACCACCACCAGCCTCCGGTGATTCATCGGGATATTGCCCTCGACAATGTTCTGCTCAACAGCGCCACGAATCGCCCGACGCTGATTGACTTTGGGACGGTCAAGCGGGCCATGAACCAGGTTTCCCAGGCTACCCAAGCGCCGGGGCAGTCTACGTTTGTTGCGAAACGGGGCTATAGTCCACCGGAACAGGCGCTGGGTCATGCCTATCCCTCCAGCGATCTGTATGCGCTGGGGGTCTGTGCGATCGCGCTCCTCACGGGCCAGCGCAACCCTGCGGTTCTCTATGACGCCCACCAGGACCAATGGCACTGGCGGTCCTATGTGACGTCTGTGAATCCTGCCTTTGCCGGTTTTCTTGATCGCCTGTTGCAGTCCCAACCTCGCTATCGCTACGAGAGTGCAGCGGCGGCGCTGGTTGAACTCAATGTTCTGGAAGCCCTAGACCAGGCTGACCTGGAGCCCCCAACACGATTCCAACGGTTTACGCGCATCTTGACCCGTTCGGTCGGCTCAAATCAGTCCCCCAATCAAGCCTCAAATCAGTCCTCACCAGGTTCCGAATCCAGAGCCCGAGGCGATCGCCCCAGTACGCCTGGCTTGCCCAGGGGTTTGCAACAGGTGCTTGCGACGTCTCCTCGTCAACAGCCCTGGCAAAACGAGACCCCATCGCCCTCCGCTCCGCAGACCCAGCGCACCGTCGCCATTGGACATCCCTCGGGGCGAGCGGCTGTGGCTCCGCGCTCAGAGGCGACGGAATATATTTGGCCCATTTGGGCCAGACCGCTGTTGTTTGCCCAACCGCTGTTGGCTCTGTTGGCGTTTCGAGTGGGTCCTGCGCTGTTAGCGGCTTTCTTGCTCTATGGCGGGGTCCGTCAGGCGACCCGGATGGTGACGGCCCAGTTTGCCTCGCTTCCTCAGCCCTCCCTGCGTCGTTCTCCCACGCCCACCCGTGAAACGTCTCAGGACGCTGCGCAGGCCCCGGCTAATTCCGAAGCGAATGAGACCCCTGGGGCGTCTTCTGGGGAGGCTGCTCCCCAGGAAACGGCACAGACGACTGAGAAAACAGGGTCTTCTGACAATCCAAGCCCCGACATTGCCGTTCCTGAGATTCAGTTGCCCGAGATCAAGCTACCCGAGATCAAGCTACCCGAGGTCAAGCTTCCAGAAATCAAGCTTCCAGAAATCAAGCTCCCGACCGTTGAGTTACCCACGATTCAGTGGCCCACGGTTGAGCTACCCCGTTTTGAGTGGCCTGATTTGGAGTTTCCAACCATTGGATTGGGGGAGCAGAATGCTGTCAGGGGATGCCGCAAGAAGGCGATCGCCCGCTTCCAAAAACTGCCGCCGGAACGAGCCTCCTGGGGAGATGTGGATCAACGCTTTGCGGCCCAATATCCCGATCATCCCTCGCCGTTGGAACCCGAGAATCCAGAGCACAGTGTCTATATCGAAGACTGGTGCGGCATTGCCCACACCTGGCTAGATGAGGCTGAAGCAAAATAGCAGTCGCAGAATCATCGGTCTGTCCGCTATTTTCACTTTTACCTTCCACACTGTGATGCATGGTAACTCGGAGGCCGTTTGAAGGATGGAAATAGACTCACTCAATTCTGCTGATCCGAGCCAATGGTGTGCTTAAACACGCTTTTGCCGCGTTCTGTATCTTGGTGTACGTCTTTGCATTGCTGAAGCAACTTTACTCATTAATCTTCTTGATGGATCCCTTCGAAAAACCGCTGCAAGGATTGTTTTTTCTAATCAATTCACCCGTCTGAAAATCTGAGTGTTAACGTCTGTAAATAGCTCATGTTTGTTCGTCCTTGCTCGTATTCGCTGGTTCGTCTCTGTTCGCTAGTTCGTCTCTGTTCGCTAGTTCGTTTCTGATGGCTGACGGTGCAGGGTCTACCTTGTCGCTCTTTGACCATCACGGGCTCTCGGACTCCTATCGCTGACTCTCCTGCTGACTCCCCCTCCTGACTTCTCCTCCTGACTCTCCTGCTGGCTTCCCCTAAATGATGTCAAGCAGCCCAGGCTGGTGTGGTCTCTGCCGAAAGATTTCTCCATTGCTCTGTTGAATCCTGTTCCTGTTGGCTGATCCAGCAGTGTAGTTGTTCTTTCCCTGGGGCGATTGAACAACAGCGCTGCGCATACCTAACGCAGTTTTGAGGTTTTACTATGGATTTTCGTGGAAAAACGGCCCTAATTACGGGTGCATCACGGGGGATTGGGAAGGCGATCGCCTTCTCCCTCGCCCAAAAGAACATTTGCACATTGCTATTAGTTGCAAGGGATACAAAACAGCTTCGAAAGGTTGCAATGGACCTGGAACAGCTCGGAACGGAGGTGTCTGTTCTACCGCTAGACTTAGCGCACCCCCGTCAGGTCCATGCGTCCCTGGTCAAAGCATTGCGGCACCATCCCCCCATTGACCTTTTGGTCAACTGTGCCGGGATTGCCCATCAGCGACAGTTTATTGAGTCGCGTTTGCAACAGGTGGAGGCGGAACTCATGATCAATCTCCTGGGGATGTATACCGTGACACGCCTCGTCGCCCGTCAAATGGTGCGACGCAAGCAGGGGCATATCGTCAATGTATCCAGCCTGATGGGAAAGGTTGCTGCGCCCTCCATGGCGACCTACTCCGCAACCAAGTACGCCATCATTGGCTTTAGTCAGGCCCTACGGGCTGAACTGGCTCCCCACAATGTCAAAGTGACTAATCTGATGCCGTCTTTGACCCAAACGGACATGGTCAAGGATATGCGTCGTTTTTATGGCGTTCAGGCGACCCGGCCTGAGCAAGTGGCCCAGGCTCTGATGAGCGGCGTACAGCGGGGCCATCACGATATTCTGGTGGGCTGGCAGAGTCATGCGGCGGTGTGGTGCGATCGCTTTGCTCCCCAGCTTATGGCTCAAATTATTCGCTGGACTCATCCCCAACTTCCCAGCCGTTCCCGTCCAGCAGCACCCTATTCAGCCCTGCCCACGGCGGGCTCTGTCCCGAAAATGGTGAGCATTACGGGACCAAGCAAATACTGATGTTTTAGGACGGGGAGATGGGCGCGATCGCCCAGGCGATCGCGCACCTGGGGTCCATAAAATCGAATCGTGCTGGCTGCCTGGGCGAGTAGCACGGGCTCTTCGGCCCAGCGAGGGGCAAAGTCCACGAGATAAAAATGTCCCCCGGGGCGCAGGACGCGACGAACTTCCGTCAGCACAGCTTCCGGGTCAGGATAGTGCAAAAAACTAATCGTACTGAATGCCGCATCAAACTGAGCGGCCTCAAAGGGTAATGCCTCGGCGTTACCCTGTTGGTATTGCAGATGCTGGGGATGGCCATTGGCCTGCCTCGCCTGGCTGATCATCTCGGCAGAGAGGTCTAGACCGATGCCAGTGAGCGCAGCCTGTTTTCCCATGCCCTGTTCATCCATACCCTGTTCGTCCATCAAGCGATTGAGCAATTTACCGGTGCCGCATCCCAAATCAAGAACATGGGGAGACTCGGGCAGGTCCAGAAACGACAGCAAGCGCAGGTGCAGGGCTTGATAAAAAACAGAGGTTAAGGGCCAATCATAAAAAGGAGCCCAGCGATCGAAAATCCACTGCTTGCGACGGTGATGCTGGGACAAATCAACGGTTCCTGAATGTCAATTAATTATTCCAAACCTAGCAGCTTTTATTCTACTTTTGGCTGAACAACGGGACACGCAGAGTGTCAACATCTTTCTTAGGATAGGACTATTGCAATCTATTTCTTGATATTTTGTTTTTATATGAAAATATTATTCATACCTAGGAGCAGTGTTGTTCAACCCTGTTAATGCTGATCGGAATCCTTTTGCTGTAGATGCTTGTCCCTGTCTTTCGTCTTGTCAATCCCTGCCCCGTTCTGGAAACAGCTCCTTTCTTAGAACGAGCCAGGCCATCTTGAGTGAAAAAACGTGCCTGTAAACCGAGTGTTGGTGATCGAGGATGATCCACTGTTGCGGGATGCTCTGGTTGATATTCTATCTTTCCAGCAGTTTTCGACCATTGCAGCTGCGGATGGAGTGACAGGGTTGCATCTGGCTGAGGTCACCGAGCCGGATGCGATTCTCTGTGACATCGATTTGCCTGAGTTGGGTGGTTTTGATGTCCTTGAGCAATTACAGACGAAACAAGCCACGGCGGGCATTCCTTTTATCTTTTTGACGGGTCAGCAGTCTGCCCAAGTGCGGCGTCGGGGTATGCGTCTGGGGGCCGATGATTTTTTGACGAAGCCTTTTGATGTTGACGATCTTTGCGATGCGCTACGGACTCGCATTCAGCGACATCAATCCATTGTGGCCTCCCATCATCCCGATAAAGATAGCCAGGACTATCCTCAGCCCCCAGGCTGTTCTGAACTGCAGTCTGTTCCTGAATTGCGGTCTGTTCCTGAATTGCGATCTGTGAATGAGAAGACTGCATTGTTGGTGGAAGATTTACCTCTCGCGTTGGCAAGAAGTCAGCTGTCAGTTGTGTATCAACCTCAGTTTGATGTCTGCACCCATCAAATGCTGGGAGCAGAGGCGCTGATTCGCTGGTCTCATCCCCAGTTGGGGCAAATTCCCCCCAGTGTCTTCATGGCGATGGCAGAGGAAAGTGATCTGATTGTGGAGATTGGTCAATGGGTGCTAGAGGAATCATTGCGGCGGTTTGGGGGTAACCTTTGGGGGCCACCGGGATTTCGTCTGGCCATTAATGTTTCGACTCGGCAGCTTCAGGCGCATGACTTCGCTGAAAACCTGTTTTCCCTTTGCGACTCCTATGATTTTCCCCCTCATTGCTTAGAAGTTGAAATTACGGAAACCCTACTCCTTCAGCCCAATTTCCAGGTGTGTCGCCAACTCAACCGGCTTAAAAAGAAGGGCGTTCAAATTGCTTTAGATGACTTTGGTACGGGCTTTGCCTCGCTGCAACAACTCCAGCAAATTCCCTGCGATACGCTAAAAATTGATGCTTGTTTTGTCAAAGAACTCAGGGCCAATCATCCCAGTGCTGCGATAAAAAGTGCTGCGATTGTACGCTCGATCATTCGCTTGGCCCGCATGTTAGAGCTGACTGTTGTGGCCGAGGGCATTGAAACGGCTGAGCAATTGACCATGCTACGGCGTTATGGCTGCGACATTGCCCAGGGCTTCTTGTTAGGGCGTCCCATGACGTACCGTCAGTTACTCCGCTATTCTGGCTATCGTCTGCCCCACTAGGATGTGAGTCTATTCCCCTGGGGACGCCTATTCGCTCTACCATGGAAGGCGCGTTAGGGGGCTGGGAGTTGGATGAGGGAGACGTAGGATTTGAAATGGACTGCAAGCATTACCCAGTGGCTGAAGACTGGCGTATGGGCGAGGGGCCTGGTGACAGGTTTGATGATGGGCTTGGTGACGGGTCTGCTCAGTGGCTGTGGTGAGATCGGTGCTGATATCAGCGACGGACTCAAGCCGAAGGATCTCGCGATCGTGGTGAACATCGCCGATCCCCTCAGTGTCCAAATTGGCGAGTATTATCGCAAGCGTCGCCGCATTCCCAAGCAGAACTGGATTGAGGTGGCATTGCCGACCCATCAGACCGAACTGTCTCCAATTGATTTTCGTAAGCTTCAGCGGCAGCTCCAGCGGCAGACCCACCCCAGTATCCAGGCCTATGCACTGACCTGGGCTGCTCCCTATCGGGTGGGTTGCATGTCGATTACGGCAGCCTTTGCCTTTGGCTTTGACGAAAAATACTGTGCCCAGGGCTGTGAGGTCACGGCCCCGAGTCCCTACTTTAATCAAGATAGCTCCGAGCCCTATCGGGATTTTCGGGTACGGCCCACGATGGCGATCGCCGCCACGACCTTTCCCAAAGCCAAGGCCCTCATCGACCGAGGCATTCGCTCCGACTACGATCGCCCCAAAGGGACAGCCTATCTGCTCAGCACCAGTGATGGGGCCCGCAATGTGCGCGCCAGGGACTTCTGGTTGGCGTTTCAGGCTGCCGGGGACTTTGCCGTTGAACAGATCAGTGCCGATCAGCTTCGCGACAGGCGCGATGTCATGTTCTATTTCACCGGTCTGACTCAGGTCGAGAAACTGCGCAGCAATCGCTTTTTGCCCGGTGCTGTGGCGGACCATCTGACGTCTTTTGGCGGGATGCTCACGGATAGCAGCCAGATGAGTAGCCTACGCTGGCTCGAAGCCGGGGCAACGGGCAGCTACGGCACAGTGGTCGAACCCTGTAATTTTCCCCAAAAGTATCCCCATCCAGCGGTGCTCATACACCACTATCGTCGGGGCGATACGCTGATCGAAGCCTACTGGAAGAGTGTGCTGTGGCCCGGTCAGGGCATTTTCATTGGAGAACCCCTGGCCAAGCCCTTTCGCTAAGCCGTGATTGCCCATGCGGCGCTTGCCCCCAGTTCGCCAACATTTACAAGGGCCTGGGCAGCTTGCCGTTGGCCGTTTTGCATCAGCCATGTTGCGACGTTCCCTGTGGTTTGATGCTGCCACAGCAGATCAGACTGATTGTCACCATTGAAATCCCCGGCTCCCATGATGTGCCAGTTTTGATCGGTGACGCTTTCCAGGACGTCCGTTGTCTGGGGAACGCCATTGTTGAGATACCAGATCACCGCTTGGCCGGTCTGCTGATGGCGCCAAACCAAATCGAGATGCTCATCAGCGTTAAAGTGACCGCTAGCGGCGATGTGCCAGTGACTGTCTCCGATCCCGATGAGGCTCTGTTTTTCCAGGAGCGTTTCCCCCTGCAAGTACCAAAACTCGCTGTTCCCGGTGACGCGATCGCGCCACAGTAAATCCACCGCACCATCCCCATTGAAATCCCCTGTGGCGACGATCTCCCGATGGAGATTGGTTTCAGTGGGCAGGGCGAGCGGCTGGTCCAGAGCATTCCCCTGCATCAGCCAAACAAAGTTTTCCCCGGTTTGTTGATTGCGCCAGATGAGGTCGGTCTGGTCATCCCCGTTAAACCGAGCCACACCGACCAATTCTCCCTGGCTTGCATCTAACCCCGTGAGGGAAAGCACATTGGTGGGATTGAGCCCATTCATCATCAGAACGGTGTTTTCCCCGGTGGCTGCGTTGCGCCAAAGGATATCGGACTCTGCATCGAAGGTCCCGCCATCCGCCACGTCTTCGAGGTTGAAGGTAATGGTCTGGGTGGTTTGTTCTGGGCTGCTGCTATTGCCGTCGCTTGCCGTGAGCCTCAGGGTGGTGGTACCGGCTCGGTTGAAGCGAGGGGTGACTTGCAGCGTGCGATCGCTGCCTGTCCCAATCACCTGAAGATCGGCAATGAGGCTGGGGTCATCTGCGCTGACATTGAGGCTGGCGATCGCGTCACTGGATTGTTGATCGAGGTCACTGACTTGGAAGGAGAACTCGGTTGTGCCAGCATTATCAGCCAGATCGATCGTTGCCGGTAACCCTGTGAGGGCAATGGGGTTGTCGAAGTTGACGTTGACGTTGTTGCTGCTGATCCAAGTCTCAATGGCGGCGGGAATCGTGCCAGACAGTTGATTGTCCGAAAGCTGAAGATTGCCGAGCTTCGAGAGATTACTCAACTCGCTAGGAATGGTTCCGCTCAGTTGGTTGCTGGCTGCCGACAAAAATGAAAGCTCGCTCAAATTGCCTAGGCTGCTGGGCAGAGAACCGGTGAGCTGGTTGTTATTGAGATAGAGAAACTGGAGCTCACTGAGATTGCCCAATTCGGATGGAATATTTCCCTCTAGTTGATTGGTGCTGAGGCCAAGGTGATTCAGCTGGGTCAGATTACCGAGGGTTGTGGGAATGTCTCCCGTGAGCTGGTTGTTAAACAGATAGAGAGCGGTTAGCTCAGAGAGATTGCCCAGTTCTGTGGGGAGGGTGCCGCTGAGTTGATTTTTGCTCAGATCGATCAACGTGACGCGATCGCCCTGGGTTGTCACCCCATGCCAACCGTTGACAACAGAAGCATCTGGCAGGGTTTGACTGCTAAAATCCCAGTCCTGCCAACCCACTCGCTGGGTCCAATTATCACCATTTGTCGCGGTATAAAGCGCCTGGAGCGCTGCATAATCTGCTTGATTGAGTTGCATGGGGAACAAAAATAGGGCTGAAACGAATTTGCCAGAGGAAGCAGAAGCGATAGGCGCAGAAAAACAAGGCGCAGTCAGCAAGGACGAGCCCGAAAAGAAGCTGTCCTTGCCTATCGTCTCGAAACCCGATATAGCATCGTGATCGGGTCGTTACAGGATGAGGAACGCGTTACAGGATGAAGTGATCACCATCAATGGTGTTGGCATTGACATTAAGCAACATACCCACTTGCTGCATTCCAGCACCCACATCCGCCGTGATTAGGGTATGTGCACCCATCTGTTGGGCTTGGACACTCGAACCAAACGCGAGGGTGCCATTGGAAAGATCACTGAAATCTATCCGATCACGGATGATTTCAAAATCCATCACCGTGTCGCCAAATTCCGCCGCATTGCCATAGGCAAAAATGTCATTGCCTTGACCGCCCACCAGAATATCGGCTCCCGTCCCTCCCACTAAGGTGTCGTTGCCGCTAGAGCCACGCATAATGTCCGAGCCATCACCCCCATAGAGGATGTCGTCACCACTGCCCCCGTTGAGGATATCGTTCCCCGACCCGCCGAAGAGGGTATCAAAACCGCTGCCCCCGTTGGCAATATCATTGCCGTTACTGGCCTGAATGGTGTCATTACCACTGCCCCCGTTGCTGATGTCGTTGCCGTCGCCAGCGTTGACCTGATCCGCATCACTACCAGCATTGGTAATGTCATTGCCGACGCCGCCCAGGGCTTCATCTTGGTCACTGCCGCCATTAATGACATCGTTACCACCGCCACCGTCGAGAACGTCATCATCGCTGAGGCCGTTGAGAATGTCATCGCCCGTGCCCCCAGTCAGAACATCATCGCCCCCAGTACCAGTGGGACCGGCGGGATTATTAGAGCCGGGTTGCTGATAATCCGGAACACCGTCACTGTTGGAATCCTGTGGCCCGCCATTATTCGCATCGCCAAAGCCCGCAGCAGGGTCCACTGCATCCAAAATTCCGTCGCCATCACTATCAATGCCATCGATGACGCCATCGCCATTGGCATCGGGACCGCCATTCCCAGACTCAGCCAAATCGCTGATGCCGTCATTGTCAGAATCGAGGTCCTGATAGTCTTCAACCCCATCACCATCGCTATCGGGCACGGGAGACGGCGTGCCCCCTGCGGACGGATCCACCGCATCCACCAGACCATCCCCATCTGCATCGATCGGTGCGCCAGAACCCACAATGCCATCGCCATCGGGGTCTGGGCCACCGGCTTCGACCACATCGTTGATGCCATCGTTATCGGAATCCAAATCCTGGAAGTCCTCAACGCCATCGCCATCGGTGTCAATGGGTGGGGTTGTGGGCACACCGCTGCCCGGTGCGGTCTCCACAGCATCGGGTAAACCATTGGCTCCGGTTGGTCCATCCACCTGACCATCACCATCAGTATCACTGCCGCCGTGACCCGCTTCTTCCACATCCAGGATGCCGTCATTATCCGCATCAGGGTCGAGCGAGTCCGGCACCCCATCACCATCGGTGTCCAGCGTACCGTTGCCTTCTGCGGTATCGAGGATGCCGTCGTTGTCGTCATCTAAATCCTGACTGTCCGGCACCCCGTCACCATCGCTATCTTGGGGGCTGGGCACGGGCAATCCACCGTAGCCCTGGGGGTCAGTTTCAGCCGGGTCGGCATCAGGTGTGCCATCCCCATCGGAATCATCAATCACATCGAGGATGCCGTCGTTGTCGTTGTCGGTTGGGTTATCGATTTCGCCATCGCCGTTGCCATCCAGGGCTGGATTAACCCCGTTGACATCATTGGTACCGTCGTTGTCACTGTCGAGGTCCAGGTAATCCGGGGCGGCATCACCATCGATATTAGGTGTTGCAGGACTGTTGCTGTCGCCGTAGCTTGTGGGGGTGCCATCCACTGAGTCCTGGATACCGTCGCCATCGGAATCAGGGCCGTCGATGACGCCATCATTATTGGCGTCGGCACCGCCACTGCCGCCTTCCTGGAGGTCGCTCAATCCATCGTTATCTGAGTCGAGGTCTTGGAAATCGGCTTGACCATCACTATCGCTGTTAACGGGGGCGGGAACAACACCGCTGTCAGCCGCAGACTCCACTGCATCCGGGACACCATTGGCTCCGACAGGACCGTCCAACATGCCATCGCCGTCGGTGTCGGTCTGACCATGACCTGCTTCGATGACGTCGTTGATGCCGTCGTTATCGGCATCGAGATCAAGGCGATCGACAATGCCATCCCCATCGGTATCCCGATTCGGATTGCCGTTTTCTTCCACCGTATCCAGAATGCCGTCGTTGTCGTCATCTAGATCGACATCGTTGGTAATGCCATCCCCATCGGCATCAGGGGCAGGTCCAGACAGCCCCCCATAGGTTGGAGCATCAGCATCGCTAATATCAGGTGTGCCATCCGCATCACTGTCATCGATAACATCGGGAATACCGTCATCATCAACATCAGTTGTATTGTCAATTACCCCATCTCCGTTGGGATCAAGGCCGCCATTGCCCGCTTCGATGATGTCATTGGTGCCATCATTGTTGCTATCGACATCGCGGTAATCTGGGGTCGTATCACCATCGGCATTGGGAGGTACGGGGCTGTTGGCGTCACCAAACCCCGGTGCACCATCCACACTGTCTTGGACACCATCTCCATCTGAGTCAGGGCCATCCACGACACCGTCATTGTTGGCATCGGTTCCGCCACTGCCACCTTCGATCAGGTCGCTGAGGCTGTCGTTGTCGCTATCGAGGTCTTGGAAGTCAGGATTATCGTCATTGTCGCTATTGATGGGGTCAGCAACGATGCCGCTGTCGGGAGCCGTTTCTACGGCATCGGGAATACCATTGGCGCCCACGGGTCCATCGACAATGCCATTGCCATCGGTATCGGGACCACCGTGCTGGGCTTCAAGCAGGTCATTGAGACCATCGTTATCAGCGTCGAGGTCTAAGCGATCGACCACGCCATCGCCATCGGTGTCGCGATTGGGCAGGGGCACCGCCGCCAGGTTGTCATCGAGACCATCGCCATTGCTATCGACAAAACCATCAACGATGCCATCGTTATTGGCATCAATGCCTCCGGCTTCAACAATGTCTAGAATGCCGTCGTTATCGCTGTCGAGGTCGAGTTGATTGGGAATACCGTCCCCATCTTCATCACAATTATGTTGAATGGCATCGATGTCACCGTAGATGAAAATCTTGCCATCCGGGCCATCATTGCCTGCGGGGATATTGACCCGAATGGCGGAAATCTCTGCTCCCACCGGACCAAAGTCGTCCAGGGCAAACGTAATCAGCTCTGCGTCCTGCGGATTCAGATTCTGCCGGTGGCCAGTTGTTGTGTAATCTCCAGAATTCACACTGATAGCCGCACCCAGGGGATTGCCATTGGCATCTAGGGCTTGGAAGCTGGCACCATTGTTGCCACCTCGTTCTGTAAAAGCGACAAATCCACCGGCAGTAATGGTAATGGGGGTGTTGTAACCCACTTCGTAAAAATCACCCGCCGCAAAGGTTTGGTCCAAGACTTGATAGTCGTTCAAATCCCGGTTTTGGAATGCGGGCAGAATATCGGTGTTGTAGGTGGGAGATGTCTGATCGATGCCGCTATCTTGACCATCCAGAAAGAGTCGAGCGAGGGCACCATTGCTAAAGGATTTGTTGTAGGTATCGGGCAGAATGAAATCAGAGTAAGCCGTTCCACCAATGGTGATGCTGTTTAAAACATGAGATTCCGTTGGGTCATTGGGATCCGCACTGGTGATATTGAACGCATCAACTGCCAGAGGACCATTTAAGCCACTGTCCACAAAAACGGGGTTACATTCCAAGTCATCAGGAATTCCGTCATTGTCATCATCAAGGTCCGCCGCATCGTCAATGCCATCATTGTCCGAGTCTGGGAGTACGCCGGGGTAGTTTGCCAGCGATTCAGCACTGAAGGGTGGCGCTGTTGTTTCAGACGCGATGGGCGCAGCGATGCGATCGAGCACCCAATCCCCTCCCTGGGCGGCATTTCCCAGCTTGGTGGTCGAGGCATAAACCGTTGCACCCGTGAGCTGATGGAGCTTGGTCAGAAATTCTTCTCCCGCATCTCCTGCGGCAACATTACAGCCATAGAGGAACAGGTCTAGCTGACCACCCATCGACCAAGTTTCGAGCTGGGATTGGTAATGCTTGAGCGTGGACAGACTGAGGTGAGTATTACCGAGGGAAAGGGAGCCCGGTGAGCCATGGGCCAGCAAGGAGATTGCAAGGGAATGAGGTGAAGTGTTGCTGAGAGACAGTGCTTTTAGATGGTCAGAAATCTGGGTGATGCCATCGCGATCGCCATCCAAAACAAAGAATTGAATGCCCGGCTTTAAGCCATCTAGAAGACTTTGATAATGTTCAACCTGGGAATCAATAAATAGAACTTGCTGTTGGGGGATGTTGAGTTGTTGAGTATTCATAGGACGAATTTGCTTAGAGAGATTTGAGAAGAAAGGCTTTAGCCACTGGCGAAAGCACAGTTGCTGAGAAGACTAGACCGCTTGCATCAATCATTTGCCCCTCTCCCCCCTCTCCCACGGCTGTTTGCTTGACAGAGGGAGAGGTGCTTTTTAACTCCCCTTCCCCCAAAATTGGGGGCAAGGGGTTGGGGGATGGGGGCGGCTGTTGGATTAGTGCAAGCGCTCTACTGCTAGAGAGAAGACTGCTAATAGAGAGAAGACTGCTAAAGAAAAAACAGTGGAAGAGAAAGCTGCTAGTTGATGCAGTTACCCGCTTCATCCTCAAAGGGTGTCGCATCCGGGGCTGTAATCGTGCCCAGTAAATTAGAGGCTAGGGTAACCGTGGCATTGTTGTTATTGGCAACCACATTCGGCAGGTCCTGGACCTGGAAGCTGGGGACACCACCGCTAACCACAGTCGAGAGACCCGTGAGCTGAATATTGCCACTGACCTGATTCCCCGCCATCACCAGACATGCCGTTGGGCTGCCAGGATTAGCAGGCGTAGTCGTGGTTGCAATCTCAATATCTGGCGCAACACCATTGCCCGTCACCTGGTTTTGAACCACACCCACCACGGGGAGGGCGGCTAGGTCTTGGGCATCAATATCAATGCCCTGACCCCCGTTGCCGGTAATGACGTTTTCGCTGGCTCCGATGTCCCCCGTCGTAGCATCATTGCGCCACTCCTGTATCGACACATTTTGTGCCAGGGAACTGATGCCATCGCCTGTGTTATTGGTGATTTGGTTGCCCCGAATCACCAATTCCTGGGAGCTGGCATCGGCCACGTTAATATCGATCCCAGCTCCGGCGTTGCCGGAAACCGTGCTATTGCGAATCACGATTTCTTGGGAGGATGCCGTTTGGGTCGCACCGTTGGGAGGCGTGCCGTTGAGGATGTCGATGCCGTCGCCGCCACTGTTGGTGATGCGACTGTCGGTGACATTGATTTCCTGCACATGGGCACCCACATTGGCACTGACGCGCAGACCCACATCCCCACTGCCATCGATGGTGCCCTGGTCGAAGCTGAACTCTTGGCTGCTGCTGGTTAGCAGAGCGTCCCCCGTGGCACTGACAATGATGCCTTCGGCAGTGCTGTTGGTGATGGCATTGTTGAGGGTTGCGCCACTGGGATTGCCCACGCTGGTGTTGTCAGGGCTACTGGGACCGATCGCAATAATCTGCGACGGCACCTCAGGACCGGCTGAACTAGCAGTGGTGCTAAACTCCATGCCCACCCGGTTATTGGCCAACT
>CALIJJ010000263.1 GCA_938017515.1 uncultured Pseudanabaenaceae cyanobacterium | reverse complement strand
GATGCTCATTTCGTCGTAGGTCTGGTAGCTGATCGTGCCAATCCAAATCACGAGCAAAATAGGGATCACGGTCCACACCACCTCGACCGTCAGATTGCCCTCAATGGGTGGACCATCGCTGGCGTCGTACTTGCTAGCGCGTTGGAAGACAATCGAATAGAACAAGGTGCCCATGACGCCAAAGAAGATGAAGCTGCCCACGGTGGTCATAAAGCTGAACAGATCATCCACCAGCAGGGATTCAGCAGAGGCTTGGGGAGGCATCCAGGCGTAGGCTTTCTGGCCGATCCAAAGACTGAGTAGAAGGTTGGCGATCGCCAATCCTCCCAAGCGAATAATGGTGCGTCGGTTCATAGCGGGTCATCATCAGAGACAGCTACAGTGCTGTATTGGGGTTAATGCCGGAACGAATTAATCGATCCGCCGTAACGTGGACACCAAAATCTCCCCCGAGGTGAGCGCCTAAGGTGCCGTGGGCGAACATCAGGGCAAAGATCAATAGTCCAGCGAAGAGATAGCTCCAATCCACCTGGCGGGCGCGATCCTCACGCCACACGTAGCGCTGAAGCCCACGCCAAATCGTCATGGCGACAATCAGCGCTAGCAGCAACACCCCGCCAACGCCGTGCCATAGCATGGTGTCCATGGCACCCAGACCCCAGGGGCTGATCATATCCAGCGGGGGCTGAGCCAGAATAATTTCGTAGAAGCCCGCTGCCACGGTGAAAAAGGTGATGACAGCGGCGGCTACCATGTTGTACCAGCCGACATCGTAAAGATTGGAACTGGTGGCGGGGATGGCTAGGAACTTAAAAATTGGCTTCTCTAGCGGATAGAGCGCGGCCACAATATCGAAGGCGATCGCCACAATAAATAGACCTAGCGTCAAATGCACCAAGTTGGGATGAATCGGTATCCCGTAGGGCAAGCCGTTTCCTGTTGCAGCAACAAAAACAAAACTCGTCATCATGGCAATAGCCCACCCCGCGCAGCCTCCACAATGGCCTCGGTGTGCAGGCCGTAAACCCACACCAGTTTGTCGCCCAAATAGGTTTGAAACAGCACAATGCCCGTCAAAAGAACATTGACGCCCAGGTAGAGTTTAGGCAAACGTTCCGGAGTCTTGAGACGAATGATGTAACGCCAACCCGTGATGAGGGCTAAGACGCCTGAGAGCGACCAGCCAATCAGCGTATGGAGGTTGAGATCCGCTGCTGCTGCTGCGTAGGGGGTTGCTAACCCTGCTTCGACTTGGCCAAAGATAATGGCGATGAAAATAGAAATTGTTGCGAACACCATATTCCACCAGCTGACCTCGTGGAGGTGGGCATTTTTGGTGAAATAGGCAATTCCATCACACACCACGGCAAACAGCACCATGGCAATGACGAAGTGCACCACGATGGGATGGATGGTGTCGGGGTAGGGCAAATTGTGATTATTAAGGGGAGGTAATAAATCTTCGAACACAGATATCACCAGGTAAGAACTAGCTCGGGCATGGGGGGATTTTTGGGGATATTTCTTGCTGTCGGGTCCGTCACTGAACGGACTTACTCATCATGATAGACATCTTTTTCTTTGCAGAAAGTTGAATCTATCTAAAGTTATTAATACGCTGGCGCGCATGGCAAAGGAGCGGGAGAAATTACCGCTGCAGGGAGGTTGAATATTGACAGACTGTCCAAAATTCAGGCCATCCAAAACGCAGATTGTCCGAAATTCCACCCATGGAACTTGAAGCCTGGAATAGCAGTCTGCGTAATTGTGCGCTTGTGGCTTGATGCCACGGAGCTTTTATGGTCTCAGAGATTTTGCAGGCAAACCCTATGGCTCAGAATAGGATTGCCACTGATGCAGCAATACCGACACTTTCAGTTCAGGGGCTCACAAAGCGATTTCAGCGAAAAATTGCCGTCAACGACGTCTACATCGACTTATTTCCCGGCGAAATCTACGGCCTAATTGGTCCCAACGGAGCCGGAAAAACCACGCTGATGGAAATGATGGTGGGCGCAGAAATGCCCACGCTAGGAGAAATCTGGATTGATGGCGAGCCCTTCCGCCAGGACCAGAACTCGCCGATGATTCAGCGCTGCATCGGCTTTTTGCCCGATGACTATCCGCTCTACGACGACCTGACTGTCTGGCAATATCTCGACTACTTCGCAAGGCTGTACGGCATGGCCTCGCCCCAACGGCGCAGCCGCCTCTACGAAATTCTGGAACTGGTGCAGCTCACAAGCAAACGCCACAGCCGCACCACTGAGCTATCGCGGGGGATGAAGCAGCGGCTGGGTCTGGCCCGCACCATTATTCATCAGCCCTCACTGCTGGTTTTGGATGAGCCGGTGTCAGGTCTGGACCCCGTGGCGCGGATGGAGTTTCGCGACATCATCAAAACGCTGCAAAAAAGCGGCATGACGATCCTGATCTCGTCCCATGTCCTGAGCGACCTGGCCGACTTTTGCACCACCATCGGGATTATGGAATTGGGTCATCTGGTGGAGAGTGCGCCACTGGAAGAGTTGTATCGGCGGCTGAGTCGGCAGCAAATTTTTATTGCGACATTAGGCGATCGCGAAGCGCTAGCCCAAGCCCTGGCAGCCCACCCCTGCATCAAGGCCCAGGCCGTGGTGTCGGACCAGGAAATTTGTGTGGAGTTTGAGGGGGATGAGGCGGAAGCAGGGGCGCTGTTGCGATCGCTCATCGCCGCGAACCTCCCCATTCGCCACTTCAACCACACCCGCGAAGACCTAGAAACGATTTTCCTCAAGCATTTAGACCACAAGCAAGTGTCGTAGACCTTTTGAAGCCATGTTTACAGCTATGTTTTCAACGCTATTTTCAGCGCTATTTTCGACGCTATTTTCCAAGCCTTTGGCCATGGGCTTGGATTCTGTGGGCGATCGCAATCCGCAACTCATGCGGGAATGGCAGGGACGATTGCGCCTGCGAAACGTGATATTAGCGATTGTTCCGACACTGCTGATTCAAGTCCTCATTGTGCTTCAGCGGTTGACCGAACTACCCATCAATGGTGCTGCAACCAATCGCTACTGCATGGGGGCGCGGGCCGATGACTACTATTTTTCTCGTGCTTGCGAGGGGATGATGCCGAACGCTGCGGGATGGCCCACGATGGATTGGGCATCGCTCAACTGGCCATTGTTTTGGAGCGATATTTTTCGGGATCTGAGCGTCACGTTGCCTTGGGTGGTGATTATCGGGGGCGTTTTCTTGTTGATTGCCGATTTCTCGAAGGAGAGCCGTCGGGGCACGCTCAACTTTTTGCGCATGAGTCCTGAGTCGAGCCGCAATATTTTGCTGGGCAAGCTGCTGGGGGTGCCCGTGTTGCTGTACTTGGCGGTGGTGACGACGCTACCACTGCATGTGTGGTCCGGTTTGAGTGCTGGACATTCCCTGGGAGCGATCGCCCAGTTTGATTTGCTCCTGCTCGTAACAACCGTTTTCTTCTATACGTTGGCGCTGTGGTTTGCCAGTTTGACACCCAAGCTTCAGGGAGCGGGTTCTTGGGTGGGGGCGATCGCGGTAACCCTACTACTCATCCTGGGGATCAATGCTGGAACCAACGATGTTCTGCAATGGTCAGCCCTGCTCAATCCCATCAACATCCTGAGCTATTTCGACAGTCCTATCCTCAGCGACGTTCACCGCTACTGGCCCTTTGCAAACAATAATTGGGGTGCGCTTCAGTGGATGGGTCTAGAACTCAATGGTGGTTTCCATCTTGTGCTGAGCATCGGCAATGCCCTCATGTTGGGGTTATGGTTGTGGGCCCTGCTAGAGCGTCGTTTCCAGGCACCGGGGCTGACTGCCATTGGCAAAAATCAAAGCTACGGTGTCACGGCTTGTTTGTCGGTGATTGGCTTGGGGTTTGCCTTCGGGGGGCACCGTACAGCCAATTTTGGGGGATTGGTGCCGGTGATGGTGGTGTGGGCGATCGCGCTCATGTTCCTGCTGTTGCCTTCCCAGCAGATGCTGCTGGACTGGACTCGCTATCGTCGGCAGTATCGTCGGCAGTCCCAGTCTTCCCGTTCTCAGGCAGATACACCGGGCCTCGTGGTGAGTCAGACGGTGAGCAAAGACCTTGGACGGGACCTGCTGCACAATGATGCGAGTCCGGCGGTGGTGGCGCTGGCCATTAACTTGGCAATTGTGCTGGCCCTGATGGCGATCGCCCTGGTCTTCGTCGCCGCTTACAAGAATGCAGATGCGATCGCCATTTTGCTGGGATGGGGACTCTCGTCGATGTTCCTGGTGAACTGCATGTTGCTGGTGCAGTGGCTGTCCCTCTCGACGATGATGCATCGCGCCTGGATTTCTGTCGGTAGCCTTTTGGGAGTGATCCTGGGATTGCCTGCGGTGTTGGTCATGCTGGGCCTCGAACCCAGTAGCGGAACTGAAATTTTCTGGCTGTTGACCCTAATGCCCCAGACGGTGGTGGAAGGGGCCTCGGGCTTGTCGTTGCTGTTTGCCTTTGCGGTGCAGGGGGCGATCGCGACGATGCTCGCTTGGGTGTTGACGAAGCGTATCCGTCTCCTGGGTCAGTCCGAATGGAAAGCGTTGATGGCTGATCGCCCCGCTCAACGGCAATTGCCCCAAGCCTCATCCTAGGGGGCTAATCCTGAACATTTCCGACGCTGCGACATGGGAGTCATGTTTACAAAAATTGCTGAGAGTGGCCTCGACCGAATCGGAGGCTGGAATCCACAGCTGATGCGGGAATGGCAAGGGCGACTGCGCTGGCGCAATGTGCTGTTGACCCTACTCATTTCCTTCGCGGTCCAAATTTTGTTGGTGGTGCAATACTTGGTGAAATTGCCTCAGAATGATTACCGCTCCAGCGGTATGCAGTACTGCTTGGAGCAGATTCAAACCTCTGAAGCCAAGCTGATGACCTGCAAGCTAGGAGCCGATGGTTATCCCTTGATCAACTGGCCGTTTGTTTGGGCGGATGTTTTTCGCGATGTGAGCTTGGTGCTGGTCTGGGTGCTGCTGATCGGTGGCATGTATCTGCTCGTTGCGGATCTGTCCAAGGAAATGCGGCGGGGCACGCTTAACTTTTTGCGCATGAGTCCCCAGCCTAGCCGTCAAATTTTGCTGGGCAAATTAATGGGAGTGCCGGTATTGCTGTATCTGGGCTTAGCTGCAATGTTGCCGTTGCATTTGAGTATGGGCTTGATGGCAACCTATCCCCTGATGCTGCTGCTAGCGTTTTATGGCTTGTTGGGGGCGATCGCCTTCTGTTTCTACACGGCTGCCCTTTGGTTTGGGCTACTGACCCCTGGCCTACAGGGCTTTCAGCCATGGCTCATTGCTGGCACGGGTTTGGGGCTGTTGGCTGTGGGCTTTAGTGGTTACCGGGACGGTAGCTCGCTGGATTGGGCAAGGTTATTTGAGCCCATACAGCTTTTGAGCTACTGGGAGGTCAAAGGGCCAGGAATCCAGATGACCTGGCCCTTTCATCACGGTTTTGATCAGCAGGGCTTTCGCTATTTGGGATGGTTCCTGCAGCCCATTGGTGCCCATAGCGGCACGTATCTTCTTTTTGCACTGGCCAATGCATTGATTTTGGGCGCTTGGTTTTGGGTCGTGCTAGAGCGTCGGCTTGAGACTCCTGGACGGACGCCGCTGGGCAAGGTGCAGAGTTATGGGCTAACGCTCTGTTTATCGCTGATTGTGATGGGATTTAATGTGCAGAGTGCGCCCACAGAAGTAGACCAGTGGAAGGGGCAATCGTTCAGTGATTTCCTCTGGAGCTATCCTATCTCGATGTTGATCTGTGCGATCGTGCTGATGTTTTTGCTGTTGCCTTCCCAACAAGCGGTGCTGGATTGGTCGCGATATCGGCACCAGTACACCGCGGCTTCAAACCAGTCCAGACAACACCGGCACCGTCTGCTGCGTGATTTGCTCAGTCATGATGCGAGCCCTGGGGGACTGGCTGTTGCTGTCAATCTTGGGGTGATGACGGGAGTCTTGCTGTTGGGAATTGCGGTGACCCCATGGTATTCCCCGACGGCAGGGGCGGCAGAGCTATTGCTTCGCTGGGGCTTTTGCGCAGCCTTTCTACTCAGCTGTGCCTTGGTGATCCAGTGGATTTCTCTGTCGAATGTGATCCATTGGCGCTGGCTGGCGTTTGGGTCTGTGGCGACATTGGTGTTGGGGTGGCCCATCGTTTTGTCGATGTTGGGCGCCTCTCTCTACGACGGCCCCTCTCGATACCTTTGGCTGGTGACGGCATTTCCGCAGTCGCTTCCCCATGCTGCTTGGAGTGGCATTGGACTGGCGATCGCAGCTCATCTCACAATCCTGACAACCCTGATCACGATCCTGACCCGCCGAGTGCAGGGGCTGGGTCAATCCGAATGGAAAGCATTAACTGCTGCGCAGGGGGGATGATAAAAACTCGGATTGATAATGATTCTCATTGTCTTATACTGGGTTAGGCCAGTTTTTGGCTCTCGCCCGTAGTGACTGCTTGCTTGGGGCGATGTCCCTAGGTTTAGTGCTCGTTTTATGCCAGCGATCGCAGCTCCCATTCTCACCGTTGACCAACTGACTGTCCGGCGCGGCAGTCGAACGGCGGTCCATAACGTTTCATTTTCGTTACCAGCGGGCCAGGATATGGCGATCGTGGGGCCCAATGGCGCTGGTAAAAGTACGTTGGTTCAGGCAATTCTCGGTCTCTTGCCCTACCATTCCGGCGAGGTGCGGCTGTTTGGTCAGCACTCCGATGCCCAGTCTGCGCCTCTACTGCGGCAGGATGTGGCCTATTTGCCCCAGAATTTCTTGGCCGATGCGCGGATTCCGATGACGGTGATGGAGCTGGTGGGGCTGGGTTGGGATCGGTTGGGGTTGCAGTTGCCCTGGGTGGGGTGGCGCGATCGCCGCAACGCTGTGCGCGAAGCCCTGGCCCAAGTGGAAGCCAGTCATTTGCATAACCAGTCGCTCAGCAGTCTTTCGGGCGGCGAGATGAAGCGGGTGTTGCTGGCCTATTGCTTGGTTCGGCCACGTAAGTTACTTGTGCTAGATGAAGCTCCTGCGGGACTAGATGTGAATGGTGAAGCGGAATTCTATGCACTGCTGAACCATCTCAAGCAGGACCAGGGCTGGTCCATTCTGCAAATCTCCCACGATCTAGAGATGGTGCGAGCTAACTGTGACTGTGTGCTCTGTTTGAACCAGCAGTTGCTCAAGCAAGGTTCACCGGAAGAGGTCTTGCACCCAGATATTTTGAATGCGGTCTATGGCGTTGGGTTTGCGCTGTAGTCTGTCTGGAAACGCCTTTGGGCCTCGAAAGCATGGATATCGACTGGCAAAATTTTGTGCAACTTCTCCAGCTCCCGTTTATGCAACGGGCGATGCTGGGCGGTGTTTTGCTGGGGACCACAGGCGGTTTGTTGGGGAGCTTGACCGTGTTGCGGCAACTGTCGTTTTTCGGGGATGCGCTGGGTCATTCCGCGCTGTTGGGCATTAGTTTGGGGGTTGTGTTGGGGATTAGCCCCAATGTGATTTTGATCCCGTTTTTGGTGGGGTTTGCGATCGCCATCACGATCCTGCTGGAAAAGACCCGCCTTTGGAATGACGCCCTGCTTAACATCGTCTATTCCGCGTCCCTGGCCCTCTCGATCATCATTCTCAGTTTTGTGAAGGAGTATCAGGGGGGATTAAATCAACTTTTGTTTGGCGATATTTTGGCGATTCGACCGGGGGACCTGGTTTTCAATGGGATGTTGCTGGCGAGCTGTGTGGTGTATTTGGGGCTGACCCTCAGAACCCAGATGTTGCTGACGGTGAATGAGTCCTTGGCGAAGGTGCGGGGGGTGGCGATCGCACGGCAGCGGTTGGCGTTTGTGGTGTTGCTGTCGCTGGTGGTGGCGGTGGCGATTAAGTCGGTGGGCGTTTTGTTGGTGAGTGCGTTTATTGTGATCCCGGCCTGCACGGCTCGGTTGGTGAGCCAACGTTTCAGTGTGTATGTCGTTCTCTCGGCGCTGTGTGGGGGGGGCTGCGCGATCTCGGGGGTTCTCATTTCTGCGCTGTTTGATTTGCCCTCGGGGCCGACGATTGTGATGACGCAGTTTTGTTTGTTTCTGGTGGCGATGGTGTTTCCGAAGGGGGAGGCGATCGCCACGTGAGTGGGTGAATACGCCTATCTCGCTTATCGGGCTTCGGCTCCGCTCAGCCCTCGGTGTCCTTCGACTGAGCAGATGCTTTTGCCGCTGGTTGAGCGGAGTCGAAACCAGCATTGCCAACGTGAGAGCTCTTCCTTTTGACTTCGTCTAGGGGATGATTAGCCTCTAGCGCTGGTTTAAGGGAGTCGAAACCAGCATAATGCGACCTATTCTGACATTCTGCCAACGGATGTAACTCATTCGTATTGCCAGAAATCAAAGCCTCCTTTTTCTTTCGACTCCAGCCCTGGATCTGTTTCTCTCGATGAAATGCATCTTCGACTCGTTCATACCTCTCAAAATAAACTAGCTCTACGGGTAATCTCTTTGCTGTATGGCGAGCCCCCTCTCCTTGTTGATGCTGAGCCAACCGCTTTTGTAAATTCCAAGTACTACCGGTGTAGTAACTGTCGTCAACACATCTGAGGATGTACGTGTAGGGCATTGGTTGTTTCACGGTGTCGCTTCTGCAAGCATTCCCTTCGGCTCCGCTCAGGGAACGATTGGTCCCTGAGCGGAGTCACGCTGGCTGAGCGGAGTCGCGCTGGCTGAGCGGAGTCGAAGCCAGCATTGCCCATAAAACTTTCCATTGCACGGCTTTGCAACCGGTGGGAGAATACAGGCTGGCAAACCCGCACCCGACTCGCAGAAAAGGAACGTCCATGACAGCTAACATTTTCTATACCTTCACCGACGAGGCTCCTGCGCTCGCGACGTATTCCTTTCTGCCGATCATCCAAGCCTTTACGAAAGCTGCTGATGTCACCGTTGAAACCAAGGACATCTCCCTGGCAGGCCGCATCATCGCCACGTTTCCCGAGAATTTGACCGAGGCCCAACGCAAGCCCGATGCCCTGGCTGAGCTAGGTGCTCTGGCCAAGACGCCGGAAGCAATTATTATTAAGCTGCCTAATATCAGCGCCTCGATTCCTCAACTCACCGCCGCGATTAAGGAGTTGCAGGAGCAAGGGTATGACGTGCCCAGTTACCCCGCAGACCCAAAGGATGATGCTGAAGCGGCGATTAAGCAGCGCTATGCCAAGATTTTGGGCAGTGCGGTGAATCCGGTGTTGCGGGAGGGGAACAGCGATCGCCGCGTCGCGGCCGCCGTCAAACAATACGCTCAGAAAAATCCCCACAGGGTTGGCGCTTGGACCCAGGATTCCAAATCCCATGTCGCCCATATGGACGGTGATGACTTCTACGGCAGTGAGAAGTCCGTGGTGATTGAAACGGCTGGCGATGTCAGAATCGAGCATGTGGCTTCGGATGGTACCACAACTGTTCTCAAGGAAAAGACTGCTGCCACCGAAGGCGAAGTGATTGACGCCGCACGGATGAGCGTCAAAGCGCTGCGGGCCTTCTACGAAAAGGAGATTGCTGCGGCCAAAGCCGATGACATTTTGTTGTCCCTCCATGTCAAGGCGACGATGATGAAGGTGTCAGACCCGATTTTGTTTGGCCATGCCGTGACGGTGTATTTCAAGGACGTATTTGAAAAGTACGCCGAGACCTTCGCGACGTTGGGCGTCAACCCCAAGAACGGCTTGGGGGATGTGTACGCCAAGATTGAGTCATTGCCCGAGGCGGAGAAAGCCGCGATTCAAGCCGACCTTGCTGCCACCTACGAAACGCAACCTCGCCTTGCCATGGTCAATTCCGATAAGGGCATCACCAACCTTCATGTGCCTAGTGACGTGATCATTGACGCGTCGATGGCTGCGGCGATTCGCACCTCGGGGCAAATGTGGGGGGCGGATGGCAATCCCCACGACACCAAGGCGATGATTCCCGATCGTTGCTACGCGACGATGTACCAGGAATGCATCACATTCTGCCGGGAAAACGGGGCCTTTGATGTCACGACGATGGGTAATGTTGCCAACGTGGGTCTGATGGCGCAGAAGGCCGAGGAGTACGGCTCCCATGACAAGACGTTTGAAATTCCGGCCGATGGCACGGTGCGAGTGGTGGATGCAACCGGTGCGGTGTTGATTGAGCACAGTGTTGGCCAGGGTGATATCTGGCGCATGTGCCAAACCAAGGACCTGCCGATTCAGGATTGGGTCAAGCTGGCGGTGAGCCGGGCGCGGGCCACAGGGAATTCGACGGTGCTTTGGCTGGATGCCAACCGTGCCCACGATGCCAATTTGATTGCGAAGGTGAATCAGTATCTGCCTCAGCACGACACCAGTGGATTGGATATTCAGATTTTGCCGCCTATTGAAGCCATGCGCTTTACCTGTGAGCAAATCAAAGCGGGTAAGGACGTGATTTCGGTGACGGGCAATGTCCTGCGCGATTACCTGACGGATTTGTTCCCGATTCTGGAGCTGGGGACGAGTGCGAAAATGCTATCGATCGTGCCATTGCTGGCGGGTGGTGGCCTGTTCGAGACGGGGGCTGGTGGCTCTGCGCCAAAGCATGTACAACAGTTTGTGGAAGAAGGGCACCTGCGTTGGGATTCGCTGGGTGAGTTCTTGGCGCTGGCGGTGGCCTTGGAGGATTTGGGCAACAAGACGGGCAATGGCAAGGCGCTGGTTTTGGCGGAGGCGTTGAACAGGGCCAATAGCCAGTACTTGGATAGCGGCAAGTCTCCCTCGCGTAAGGTCGGTGAATTGGACAACCGTGGCAGCCATTTCTATCTGGCAATGTATTGGGCGCAGGCGTTGGCGGCGCAGGATAAGGATGGGGCATTGAAGACGATGTTTGCACCGTTGGCGCAGCAATTGATCGAGAATGAGGCGGCGATCGTGGCGGAGTTGAATGGCTCGCAGGGTCAGTCAGTAACCATTGATGGCTACTACCTGACCAATGCTGAGCAGACGGCTCAGGCGATGCGGCCCAGTGGGATTTTGAATGGAGCGATCGCAGCACTGGCCTAATAGAGGTCTCGCACGAATCTAGCAGCCGCCCCCATCCCCCAACCCCTTGCCCCCAATTTTGGGGGAAGGGGAGTCAAAAACCACCTCACCAATGCCCCAGCAACTGAACCTCACCGTAGATGCTCCCTCCAGCGATCGCCTTGACCGCTGGCTGACTGGGCAGCTTGAGGATTTCTCTCGCTCCCGCATCCAGGCGCTGCTTAAGGAGGGTTGCGTGAGCTTGAATGGGGCGGTTTGCGATCGCAAAAGCAAGTTCAACGTCGGTGACCAGGTTTGCATCACGCTGCCTGAAGCCGAAACGTTTGTCCCTGCGCCTGAGGATATTCCCATCACCGTCCTCTACGAGGATGAGTCGCTGATCATCATTGATAAACCGGCGGGGATGGTTGTCCACCCTTCTCCAGCTCACCCCGCGGGAACGGTGGTCAATGCGCTCTTGCACCATTGCCAGGGGCAGCTTGCGGCCATGGGTGGTGTTGAGCGTCCCGGCATTGTTCAGCGTTTGGATCGGGAAACGACGGGAACGTTGGTTGTCGCCAAGACGGATGAGGCTTTTGATCACTTGCAAAAGCAACTGGATGAGAAGACGGCGAAGCGGGAATATCTCGGTGTGGTCTATGGGTCTCCCCGAGAAGTCTCGGGGCGGATTGATCGGGCTCTGGGCAAAGACCCTAAGAATCGGAAGAAGCAGGCGATCGTTCCGATTAATCAAGGGGGACGTCGAGCGGTCACCCACTGGACGTTACAGGAACGGATTGGTGATTATGCGCTGCTGCTTTTTCAGTTAGAAACGGGGCGGACGCATCAAATTCGGGCTCACTGCGAGGCGATGCAGCATCCGATTGTGGGGGATGGGCTTTACAGCGTGGGGCGATCGGTGGGAGTGAAGTTGGAGGGGCAGGCGCTCCATGCTTGGCGGTTGACGCTGGAGCATCCGGTTACGGGGGAGGAGTTGGTGGTGGTGGCTCCGCCGCCGGAAGGGTTTGTGGCATTGGTGAATGTTCTGCGGCAGCGTGCGAAGCAATAGCCGGATTACCAGTGGGTTGATGGGTCTTGGTTTGACTTCACTTTCTGTCCATGTCCGAGACAAGTCTCAGCAGCACCTCTTGTGTTCCCAGCGTATAAAGCTGTTGGAGATGGTGAGTGACGGTTGCTACAAATACTGTGGAATCGGATAAGTTGCCAAAGATTGCTTCGATGTTAAGCAACGGCGTTGGATCGTCTTTTCCGGCTAGCGCTGCTTTCGTCAGTTGCTGGGCCATGGGATCATCAATGGGTAATGGCCTATTCTGCTCATCCTGACCATTGAGGTAGCGGAACCAAAGAGCGATCGCAAAACTCAAATAGGTAACCGGCTCACCCTGGGTCAGCTTATCCCTCAGGCTCCCCAGAACAAACTTCGGAATCTTATCTGAACCGTTCAGACAGAGCCGCGATAGTTGATCGCGCACTTTTGGGTTACTAAAGCGCTCAATCAGTGTTTGTTTATAGTCGTTGAGCTGAATGCCAGGAAGCAGTGGCAGCGTTGGCGAAACCTCATCCATCAGCCGCTCAACCGCCTGACGAATCAGCGGGTTCTCCATGGCCTCAGAGCTGTAGGTATAGCCCAGCAGTGACCCCAGGTAGCCCAGTAGCGAATGGCTAGCATTCAGCAGCCGCAGCTTCATCATTTCGTAGGGCTTCACATCGTTGGTCATCTGTACGCCAACGGACTCCCAATCGGGTCTGCCCGCAGAGAAATGGTCTTCAACCACCCACTGAAGGAAGGGCTCTGCCACAACGGGCCAGCCATCGTCGATGCCAAACTGTTGGCGCACCATCTCTATATCAGCTGCGGTGGTGGAGGGCGTGATCCGATCCACCATGCTGTTGGGAAAGGCCACGTTTTCTTCAATCCATTGCCCCAGCTCGGGATCTTGCTGGCGGGCAAAGGCGGCTAGCATCCGGCTAAGCATGTCGCCGTTGCCTTGGATGTTATCGCAGGAGAGCAGGGTGAAAGGGGCAAGTCCCCGCTGTCGTCGCCGCGCCAGTGCTGCTGTCAGAAAGCCATAGACACCGTGGGGGTCCTGGGGAGATTGAAGATCGTGTTGGATGGTGGGATGGTCCAGGTCAAACTCACCTGTCCCTTCCACCACGTAGTAGCCGCCCTCGGTGATGGTTAAGGTCACGATGCGACATTGAGGCGCGGCCAGGGTTTCGATTACCGCCTCTCGGTCATCGGGCGCAAATAGGTATTGGGTTATGGAACCGACCACGCGAGCTTGATCGCCTGCGGGAGAGCGCTCGACCAGGGTGTATAGGCAATCCTGGGACTGCATTACATCTTGCATTTTCTGGTCAAAGGGTAGCAGGCCAACGCCGCAAATGCCCCAACCGCTAGAGGGATTCTGGGCCAGGTAGCGATCTAAATACAGCGCTTGGTGGGCCCGGTGAAAGCCCCCGACGCCAAAGTGGACAACGCCGTAAGTAACATCACTACGGTTATAACTTGGCCCCTCGACTTGGCTCGGCAACTGTGAAAGCGATTGCTCCGTCAGCTTGAGGAGCGACGGGGTGGGCTGGAGGTTGCTGTCCATAGTGGGTCTGGCCGGTTCGTCTGGGCGGTGGGTCTGGTCAGTTTGTC
>CALIJJ010000262.1 GCA_938017515.1 uncultured Pseudanabaenaceae cyanobacterium | reverse complement strand
GAGGGGAGCTTCCCGACAGAAGCGCAGGTGTACGAAGATGCGGCAACAGCCTGGGACTATCTGACACAAACGCGGGGTATTCCGGCAGAGCAGATCGTGATTTATGGGCACTCGATTGGTGGAGCCATTGCCATCGACCTCGCAGCCAAGCAGCCCGATGCCGCTGCCCTGATTGTCCAGAACTCATTCACCCGCATGATGGACATGACCAAGCGGCTCAGCCTCTACTGGTGGTTGCCTATGGAACTCTTGCTGAAGCAACGCTTTGAATCCATCAAAAAAATGCCGTCGGTACAAATGCCGATTTTGATCATCACGGGAACTAACGACATCCAGATTCCCGTCAGTATGGGAGAGCGGCTGCACGACGCGGCCCCAGGGCCAAAGCAGTTCATTGTTGTTGAGGGGGGTGGCCACGATAATCACCTGGATGAACAGTACACCCAGCAAATCAAGACCTTCGTCGAACAGGCGGTTGCTGCTGGCTTCGGCTCCGCTCAGCCAGCGACAATTGGCTCCGCTCAGCCAGCGACAGTCGGCTCCGCTCAGCCAGCGATATCCACCACAAAAGAGCATCGAGGGTTGAGCGAAGTCGAAACCCGTCTGCAAATAGGCCGCCCTGCGGAAGTCAGTCACGGGCGTGTCGGCTATCATCGGGGCATTAGGCTCGCGTCGCCAGCGGACACGAAACAAAATCCACTTCAGGAAACGTCATGGGACAACCAGGAATTTACGCGATTGCGGAGCAAGCTTCCTTCGGAATTGCTCGCCAGCTCTCGGCCCCGCTCTTCATCCTGGCAGGCACCATTGCTCCCTTCAGTATTGCTCGACTGAGCCAAGCCCAAACCAGCATTCCAGCCAGTGTCGCTCCAGTAAGCGCTCCCCTTGTCACCCAAGCCCAGTTCCCTGCGCGGGAATCCCTGGCCGAGCGGCAGGCGCAGGTGGTGGCAAAGGCTGTGCTGAGCGATCGCGATCGCCAAAGCTTCCAAGCTATCCTCACCCAAGCCCAAACCCAAAAGCTGCATCAGCAACCCTTCCCCACCATCATCCAAACCATCGCAGATCAGTTCCTGGGCGCAACCTACACTGCTGGATTGCTCGACCAAGGTGATACCGAACAACTCATCGTCTCTCTGAGTGAGTTCGACTGTGTGCTGTTCATCGAAGCGGTGCTAGCTCTGGCCCAAAGCGTTGCGACTCAGAATCCCAGTGAAGCGGCGCTTGTAGACAGCGTTGAGGACTATCGCTATCGGGATGGTGAGTTGGGGGACTATTGCGATCGCCTTCACTACTTCTCAGACTGGATTTTTGACAACGAGCAACGGGGAAATATGGCGACGATTGCGAGCCTCAACACCGACCCTGTCAATAAATCGCTCACGTTCATGAGCCGCCACCGCAACAGCTACCCCCAGCTCAAGGCCAGTGCAGCAGCCTATGACTGCATTGCCCAGCGGGAGCAAAAGCTCAATCAGGCTCTGACGGCCACCAATCACCGCTACATTCCCACCCACCGCATTCGAGCCAATCAGGATTTACTGCAAGCAGGAGATGTGGTTGCTATCGCAACCTCAATTCCAGGGCTCGACGTCACCCACACCGGCCTCGCCTACGAAAACAGTGATGGAACGATCGGCCTCATCCACGCAGCACCGGGCGCAGGCGTCAAACTTTCTCCAGACCTGCAATGGTACGTGGAACGGGTAGACAGCGCCGTCGGCATCATGGTCACGCGACCCGTGGCACAGCCCGAAGCACCTGCTCAATAAACGCTTCGTGGTCCCAAGCATTTGACGCCTGGGACAAACCCAGCCGCACCACCACCAGCTCTCGCGAGGGAATCACCGTAACAAACTGTCCCTGATACCCCGACGCTAAATAGGCATCCTCTGGCCAAGTCCCACAGGGTTCACCCGTCGCCGTAAACGACAGCGGTACCTGCCGCCACCAATGCGCCCCGTAGCGTGGATCGGTGTCGCTAGGCCGAATCGAATAGTCCACCCACCCCTGTGGCAAAATTCGTTTTCCTTGCCACATGCCATCCTGTAAATACAACAGACCGAGCTTGGCCCAATCCCTTGCAGTTGCATACATAAACGACGAGCCCACAAACGTTCCCGTTGCGTCTGGTTCGATCACCGCGCTGGTCATGCCGATGCGATCGAACAGTTCCCGGCGCGGAAAAGCCCAGTAATCCGCGAGGGCTCCGCCAATTACCTCACGCAAGAGTTGGCTCAGCAACACGGTAGTACCGCTAGCATAAACAAACTGGCTATCCGGTGACTCAGCCAGGGGCAAACCCGCCACATAGGTCGCAGCATCACTCTGCTGAAACAGCATCCGGTTCACATCCGAGCCTGGATCGGTGTAAGTCTCTCCAAACTGCAAACCACTGCTCATACGCAACAGTTGATCCAGCGTAATCTTGCGTCGGGGATCTCCCGGCAGTCGCCACTGAGCCAGCAGATCATCCTGCTCCAACGACAACTCGCCCCGCCCCACCAAAATGCCAAGCAGCGTGCTGATAACACTCTTCGTCATGGACCAACCCAACAGCGGCGTTGCAGCAGAGAAGCCTGGGGCATACCGCTCCGCAATCACCTGCCCCCGACAAAGCAAAAGTACAGCACGGGTTCGCTTCAGCTTTTTGGGATTGGATTCAACAAAGGCATCCCCCACTGCTCGCTCCAGCTGAACCGTGTCAATTTCTGACAAGGCGGCTGTTGCCATCGGAAAATCGTGAGCTTCTGTGCTGGAGCGACTGTTTAGAGCTGGGTCGGACTCGCACTGCTGGCGCAACTGTTCAACCGTTGAATCGATCGCCAAGGTGCTGCCTAAGCCAGGGCGATAGACTGCTGTCCGCTGAAACTGCCCCAACAATGATGCGGTAACGGTCTGCTGCTCCCGATCCACAGATGCCCGAAAATATCGCAACAGCCACAAACTATCTGCAGCCAGGTCTTCCTCAAGGAGTGACTCCGGTTCACGCCGGGAAACAAACACCCCAGAGCACAACAGCTTCGCCTTGTACCCCGTTGCCAAAGCCAATAAACGCGGCAAGTAATCGATTCCGAACGCCATAAAGACCTAATCCAACAGCTCAAAACGCAAAAATGGAGCAGCGAGACAATCCCGCCGCTCCATCGTGCCTTACTTTGGTGCAGTCCCCGTCGATTAGCCCGCCTGACGACGCTGGGCAACCTTGCGACCGAGGCCAGCGATCGCCAGCAGTCCCAACAACGTCCCCGGCTCAGGCACACTGGTCGCAGCGGGAGTATCAATCGCGATTTCCACCACCTCATTCACAATAGGAACCAGAATCACAGGAGGCAGATCTTGCTCCACAACAACTGGCTCAGCAATAACTGGCTCAACAATCACCACCGGATTCGCTTCCGTACCGCTGTCAGTATCGGCCACAAACTCCAGGACGCCACTAAAACCATTCTCCCAACCCAGCGTTAACGTGCTGAACAAATCGCCTTGAGAAATATCAATCGGTGTTGAATACTCAACACTTTCGGGTGCCAATCCGTTCTTAACAGCGAAGGGCTTACCCTGCTTGGAACCATCTGTATTCTGAGCAGACTGGGAGTCCAGAATTGTGTCGAAGACGCTGTTGCCACCGAATAAATCAATCGTCAGGGTCTCGATGGAAAGTGAATTCCCTACGCTGAAGAGCCAGGGGTAGGAGAAGCTATCACGCTTTTGAGTCAAGCTCCAACCCAGGTCAGAGAACACACCGCCCTCATTGCCATCACTTCCAAAAGCCGACCAGGTAAGCGTTTCAGAGCCACCGTCCAAGAAAGAAGCCGTGATGCTTGCCCCCGCCATATCAGCACCAGTCGTCACATATCCGGTCAGAACCGTTTCAGCCAGGGCCGCAGGTGCCAGCAAGGCTGATGCAGCAACGGAAGATGCAATGGAAGAGATAACGGCAAACTGCTTGAGGGAAGTGGCGTTAAACATAGAATTCTTGAGGAATGAAGCGAATAGAAGCTGCGACAGATGCTGAAACAACAATTTTCAGCAGATACATTCACCAAGAAAGCATTTAGGCAGGTCGAGCTATCAGCATTCGATCCTCAAGTTGTGGAGAGGAGCAAAGTGCTGATGAGGATTGGGGGCAATCCTTGGACTATCAGGAAGAAATAAGGACGGGGGTCAGGCTTTAGGAGAGCTAGATGAGACCCCCTCTAGGAGCGACAGAAGTTCGCCACTTGGGCTCGCTTGCTGTCTGTAATCAAGATATGGGGAAATACACGCAATGTCAGTACCTTTGCGTAAGCTTGATTGAATTATGAATTGGCTTCACTCAGATTTATACGCATTTTTCCAACCAAAGAAAAACAGCGAGATGGCTATATCGTCGATTTTATGAGACTTTTGGCGATCGCAACTCTCTCCAAACCCTTACCGAGCTTCTACGTACACTTTGCAGTTTAAATGTATCTTTTATTTTTCTCTCGGCATGAACTAGCAACGACTATGCCTGGAGTCGCTGGGCCATCCGCAACATCTGCCCCGCCAGAATCGCTGCCCCAAAACCATTGTCAATATTGACCACACCAATCCCCGCCGAGCAGGAGTTCAGCATTCCCAACAGCGCTGCCAAGCCCCCAAAGCTCGCCCCATAGCCAATGCTCGTCGGTACCGCAATCACTGGACATTGGGCCATTCCCCCCACCACACTGGGCAGCGCCCCTTCCATTCCCGCCACCACAATCAACACATCGGCCCGCTCCAACACCTCACGGTTGTCTAGCAGGCGATGAATCCCCGCTACCCCCACATCCCACAGGCGCTCAATGTGGAAACCACTGAGTTCTGCGGTCACTGCAGCCTCCTCGGCCACGGGTAAATCCGAGGTTCCAGCGGTCAGTACGCCAATCCGCCCAGGCAAGCGGATCATAGACTGGGCCGGAATGGCACAGATACGGGCGAGTTCAAAATATTGCGTGCCTAGGATCTGCGTTTGAATCTCAGCGTAGGTGTCAGGCTCAACCCGAGTCGCCATAATGGCTTGGTTGCCACCGCCGCGCTCCCGTTGGGCTTTCATGATCTGGGCAATCTGCGATGCCGTCTTATCCTTACCCCAAATCACCTCCGGAAATCCGGTCCGCAACGCCCGATGGTGGTCCACCCGCGCAAAATCATCCACCGTTTCAGAATTCAACTGACGCAGCGTATCAAGGGCTTCGTTCGGTGAAAGCTGCCCAGCAGCCACGGACGTCAGCAAATGACGTAGGGATTCGGTATCGAGCATGGATAGCGCACAAAAACGGGTTAACCACGGGGACATCGTCGGGGCGGGTTGAGGCCACCCCTCTGCTCCCCATCACTATTGAAAAGCAAAACCCGCCCAAATCCACCTGTTGAGGACCAGCGAAATCGAACCGCTCAATTCGCCACGGTCAGTTCATCCAAATTCCAAAAGGCACCACCGAGGGCTGAGTATTGGACACCCTGGACGCGATCGCGCACGGCCTCCAACGTCAGCGGCTTCACCAGATAGATAAACGGCAACTGTTCCTGGGCAACCTTCTGGAACTCCGCATAGATCGGCTTGCGCTTCTCGTCATCGAGCTGCTGCACCCCCGCCGCAAACAGCGCATCAATCTGCTTCTCCCAATCCGAGACCTCCCAACCGACAATCGGATCCTGGCCAGGAATCGGCCCCTGATTGAACTGGTGCAGCGCGCCGCCACTATTCCAAATATTGAAGCCGCTATGGGGCTCTGGATTGCCGCCACCAAAACCGCCCACGTAGGCTTCCCAGCGACGGGCCTGCAAGTTTTGTAGCACCGTATTAAAACTGACCACCTGGAGATTCACATCCATCCCCAGCGCCCCCAAATCCTGGGCGATCTGTGAGGCCATGTCCACGCGGGATTTCTCTTCAGATTTGACCAACAGCGTGAAGGCGATTGGATTGCCCTGGTCATCCACCAGTTGCTCACCGTTGTACTGAAAACCGCCGTCCAGCAGCGTTTGCTTCGCCTTGGCCACATCGTAGTTATAGGCAGGAACTCCGTCTTCCTCACCCGCAAAGAAGGGGCTTTGGACGTTCAGCGCTGAGTCTTGAATTGCACCAATGCCGCGAAAAATATTATCCTGCATCCGCTGGCGATCGAGACCGTAGGCCACCCCCTGACGGAACTTCTGATTATTGAACCACCGAGACCTCATCGGGTCCACAAAGGGCTTACCATCTCTATCCTGGGCCTTATTCAAATTAAAACTGAGGTTGCGAGAACCAAAATCTGGCCCACCGTTGTAGATCGTGAAGCCCCCCTTCTCCTCTTCCTGCTTGAGCAGCGGAAAGGCTTCGGGCTTCACCTCGAAGTTATCCAGCTCACCCGAGCGGAAGCGGATCATCTGGTTTGTATCCGATTCGATGATTTGCATGACAATGCGCTGGATGCGGGGCAAGTCAGCGCCGTTCTCATCCTTACGCCAGTAGTAAGGGTTCGCCTTAAAGACCAGTCGCTGCCCCGGTGTGTAGCTGTCGATCATGTAGGGACCGCTGGCCACAATTTCTTCGGGCTCCGTATCGGTCCCCCACATCGAGAAGAACTTGAGATTGCCCTGGTCGTCTTTCTCCTTCAGCGTCGTTTCAAAGATGTGCTTGGGCAACAGTGCAACACCACTGTTACGCAGCAGCGGCGCGTAGGGCTCTGTGACGGAGATGCTGACATGCTGGGCATCGACTTTTTTGACCGTGGGATAGCTACCGTCGCCGGTTTGGAGAATGTCGCGGATGCCGGTGGGGATATCTTCGTTGAGGTAAACCTCGTTAAACGAGAACACGACGTCATCGACGGTGAGGGGCTCCCCATCGGACCAGCGCAGGCCGGGTCTGAGTTTGAGGATGATTGTCTTTTGATCCTCAGAAATTTCCCAGGATTCGGCTAGGGCGGGTTCAATCTCTCCCGTTAGGCCGTTGGTTTGCAGCAAGCCCTGCTGGATGAGGCCAAAGACGTAGGTGCTAAACAGCGAGTCGTTCAGGGGGGAGTTGAATGTGGTGGGGTCGCTGAAGTTGGCAATGGTGATTTCGGAGGTGCGAGTATCGGGGCTACGCAGGGATGCACCGGAGCAACTGCCGAGGGCGATCGCCAATCCCGCAGCCATTAATAATGCGACCAGGGCACGCCAGCGGCGTTGCAGTTGCTCAAACATGGAAAGAACGTTAGGTCAGGAGAATCTCAGACCATTAGATTAGCGTTTAACGAGCGGCGACCTGAATGGTGTTTGGATTTTCCCTAGCTTTACCGTATGTGCTCCCGATTCCAGAAAGGCTCAGTAGAATTAGACAGCGCCTCTGTATCCAAGCAACAAGCATGAGCGATCGCCCCTTGCACTCCCAATCTTCCGACGGCGATCGCAAGCCTTATCTCGTCCGGCCTGAAACGACTCAAGGTGACGACTCAAGGTGACGACTCAAATCTAGACAATGGCTTCCAACAGTTGCTCATCGAACCCTGCAAGCCTGCTTAAAAACGCGGCAAGTCCAGCACAAAACCGGGCAAAACCTCCTCACCGAAAAGCTGTGTCGGCAATGCCCGCACCTCCTTCTCCCGACCCAGCCGATAAATCTCCACCTGCTGATCCTGAGGATTCAGGAGCCACCCCAACCGCCCCCCAGCCGCCTGATACTCCAGCATCTTGTCCTGCAACACTGGCAGCGAATCCGTCCGAGACCGCAGCTCAATCACAAAATCCGGCGCAATCGGCGGAAACTTCTGACGTTCCTCAGGGGTTAGGGCTTGCCAGCGCGATCGCTCCACCCAGGCAGCATCGGGTGAACGATCGCCCCCACCCGGCAACTTAAACAACGTCGAAGAACTAAAAACCTTACCCAAGCCGCTCTGCCGATTCCAAAGCCCCAGATCAATGATGAAATCTGCCTCTCGGCTTCCGCTATCCCCACCCACTGGCGGCATAACAATCAAAACGCCCTGGGCGTCCCGTTCAATGTTTAACTCTGGATTGCCAAGGCAAAGCTGATAGAACTGCTCATCGGTGAGATGGACCCGACGAAGGTCAACCTTGAGAGGCAAATCCAACACAGACATGGTGATATCTCAAAAAAGATTGGATACGCTGCCATTATACGAGCCTGCATTTGCCTCAGTTCGCGGTTCAGCTCTCTTTGCGAACCAGCAACGCCACGGCATAGGCAGCAATGCCCTCCTGCCGCCCCGTGGGTCCTAACTTCTCATTGGTCGTCGCCTTAACACCCACCTGGTCCGCTTCAACCCCCAGACTGGCGGCCAATTTCGACTTCATACCGTCGATATGGGGCTTCATCTTGGGCTGCTCCGCCACAATCACCGAGTCGATGTTGCTGACTTCCCAGCCCTTTTCCTGAATCAGTTGATTCACGGCTTCCAGCAGCTTGAGACTATCGGCGCCCTTCCATTTGGGGTCTGTGGGCGGGAAGTAATGGCCAATGTCGCCAAGGCTGAGGGCACCGAGCATGGCATCAATGATGGCGTGGGTTAGGGCATCGGCGTCGCTGTGGCCGACGAGACCGTGGTCGTGGTCGATCTTGACGCCACCAAGGATGAGGTCGCGATCGGGGCCGAGGCGGTGGATATCGTAGCCGTTGCCAATGCGGATTGCGGTCATGGATGGGGATGATGGACGGACGGGCTTATTTTATGGGATTTGGACCATGGTCTTGGGCAAGATTCCCGCATTTTCCCAGAGAAGCGATTCCGAAATGCCGAGGGCGATCGCCGTATCCATCCCCATCGACACCTCAACACCACGGCATCACCATGAAAAAACGCTTTCTCATCCTGGCAGCTCTCACTTCGGCGGTGACCACCCTCGGCGCTGTTCTACCCGAACGGGCAGAAGCCGGAACCTGCCGCCCCGGTCAGCAGACCCAGGTCCTCTGGCAGGGAAGCTGGTATTCCGCCACCATGCTCCGCGCCCAAAATGGCCTCTGCTACATCACCTACAACGGCTACGACAGCTCCTGGGATGAGTGGGTTGAGCCTGTTCGCATTGCAGATGGCTATCAAGTGGGCTCCGCCGTCAGTATCTACTGGCAGGGCGACTGGTATTCGGGTCAGATTATTGACGCCCGTGACGGCCTCTACAAAGTTCACTACTCCGGCTATGACTCCTCTTGGGACGAGTGGGTGGATAGCAGCCGCCTGCAATAGTTTCGATCGTTCCAACCGAAACACATATCCCCAAACGGCCAACTCATCAGCCCGGCTCACCATCGGATAAGTCTGAAGCAATGACATCCGGGGCGATCGCCTCTGACGCGATCGCCTGACTCTCCAAGCTGGAGTAGTGAAGCTGATGGGTTTGCTGGAAGAGGGCGATCGCCAAATCCCTTACCATCTCCTCATTCTCAAACTGATCACCCAACTTCCGCTTTGCCGCCGCCACACACAACCGCATCAAATCCGCCGCCGCTTCCACATCCTTTTGCAGCTCAGTTCCATGGGGAATCTCAATGTCCGTGAACGGAGGATCAAGGCGCGAGGAGAGGGAAGTCGATGCTCCGAGCAAGACCGCTCGCCGCTGCATCTCCGCCGAAAAGGCTGAAGCAATATCCCGCGCTGGCAAAGCGAACACACCAATGCCTAAAAATGCCAGAATCGCGCTCAAAAACTTACCCAGCGGCGTAATCGGATGAACATCGCCATAGCCCACCGTCGTCAACGTAATCACCCCCCACCACATCGCCGCCGGAATACTGGAAAACTCCTGGGGCTGAGCCTCCCGCTCGACGTAATACATCAGGCTCGATGCAATCACCAAGAGCGTCATGACGACAAACAGCGTGGTTAGCAGCTCATCCCGTTTGTCTCGCAGTACGCGAAAGAAAATCTGGGTTGAATCCGAGTAACGCGTCAGCTTCAGCAACCGCAGCAGCCGGAAAAAGGGACCGACGATCACGGCCAAATCAGTTGGCACCAGATTCAGCACATAGAACGGCAAAAACGCGGCCAAATCGACCAGGGCAAAGCCTGTGGCCATGTAGCGCCATCGCCCCCGCACCGGCTCCGAAAACGCTGGACTTTCCACACAGGACCACAGCCGCAGCGCATATTCCAGCGTGAATAGGGTGATGATGAATCGTTCAATCAGGCGAAAACTGGTGGCATAGGGAAGACCAATGGCATCAAAGCTCTCCAGAATGAGGGCTGCGACATCAATGGCAATCAGCACCGGCACTAAAACGTTGTCCACCAGCGTGATCGGATCCGCTGGATCCGGCTCATGGAAAACTTGGTAAACACGCTGGCGAAGCGTCTGCATGGGGGCAACCGTGAGCGTTCAAGAGCATTCGAACAGCTACGCACTAACTTACCCCAGCATTGGAGATAGAGCTGTTCTCAGCGGAGCATGACCGGTTCTACTGCTGGGTCGTCTGCGATTTTTCGTATTTTTCGTAGAGATCGGGACGCATGCGCTGGGTTTTTTCGATCTGCTTGTCCTTGCGCCACTGGGCGATCGCCCCGTGATTCCCCGACCTCAAAACCTCCGGCACCGCCATGCCCCGAAACTCCGCCGGACGGGTGTACTGCGGATAGTCCAACAACGGCGTCTCAAAACTCTCCAGCTTCAACGACTCTGGTTTCCCCACCGTCCCAGGCCGCAGCCGCACCACGCCATTCAGCAGCGTCAATGCTGGAATCTCACCGCAGGTCAAGACAAAATCCCCCAGAGACACCTCCCGCGTCACCAGTTCCAGCACCCGCTCATCCACGCCTTCGTAGTGACCACAGATCACCACAAGCTGGTCATAGTTCTCAGCAAAATCCTCAAACATCCGCTGGTGCATCGGCTCCCCCTGGGGCGTCATCAATAACACCTCCCGCCGAGGCAAGACCGGCAGACTCTCCACCGCCGCAAAGATCGGCTCGGGCTTGAGCAACATCCCCACACCGCCCCCGTAGGGAATGTCATCCACCTTATGGTGCTTATCCGTTGCGAAGTCGCGGGGGTTGGTGAGCTGAACTTCAGCAATACCATTGGCCAAAGCACGGCCCAGCAAACTGCACTTCAGTGGAGCTTCAAAGAAATCAGGGAAGAGGGTGATGATATCGAATCGCACGATCGAGGACTGAAAAAGGATGGTGTGGATGCAGCTTCAACCGACCGACAAGCGCAGAGCAAATTTCAGAGCGCGGATCACGGCTAAAGTCACATCGCCTCAATTGTGACAGGCCGAAGGTAAAGAATTTCTCGAAAAGAAGCTAAATAATTAAACGATCGTTAAGCTGGAGACATTACGCCTTAAGTTTTGTGTGTCACGATAGTGGCCGACAGTCGAGCCTTGATTCAGTAGGCTTGTGAAGCAAAGGGCTGAATCATCAGGTGCTCGCATTGTTCTGGAGAGTTTAGGATCGCGCTCCATGGCGCCACTGCATCAAAGTACATTTCATCGAATATCCCGCCATTGCATGGCGAATAATCCTATGTCCCGTTGCTGTCCCTACAGTCGGAGGTCGTAGGCTGCCATGCTGCTGACCGATGATCTGTTCCTTCAATACCTCCGCTGCCATCGTCGCGCCTTTCTGGAACTCTACGGCGATCCGGACCATCGAGAAGCCCCTGGCGACTACCTGAAGAAAATTATTGCCGACAGTACGGCGAATCGCAAAGCTGTGCTTCGGGACTACGACTACATCCGCCCTGACTACGAAGCGAAGGACTTCGTCGCCGGAGCCGCCGCCACAGAAGCGCTCATGGCCCAAGGCGTCGATTGCATCTACAAGGGCGTCCTCCTCAGCCCCGGTGCAGGGGGCATTGATCTCAACGAAAACCTGCAATACGTCGCCAAGCCAGACCTGCTCGTCCGACAACCCGGCTATTCCAAATGGGGTGACTGGGAGTACGAACCGGCACAGATTAAGCTGGGTCGTCGTCCGAAGTTGGAATATCAACTGATTGCGACGTTTAATCTGTGGGTGCTGTCGGATGTGCAGAGCAATATGCCCGAGGCGACCTGGCTGATGTTGCGCGATCGCGAGCCCTTTTGCGTCCTCTGGGAAGATCGCCTGGAGCAAATGCTAGAGATTCTAGAGGGGTGCGGCACGACCCTAGTTCACCAACACGAACCCGAAGTCTTCGTCGCTCGCAACCGCTGTGGTCTCTGCGATTGGCAGAACTTCTGCCATGAAACGGCCCTTGAGCAGCGTCACCTCTCCTTGCTCCCCGGTGTCACGCCCAAGCGCTATGGCTTCCTGAAGGAATTGAGCATCACCACCGTCGAAACCCTACGCCAAACCAAGCCGAAGTCCCTGGAGAACCTGCCAGGATTTGGACCGGATGTGGCTCAGAAGATGGTGGATCAGGCCCAGGCAAGCTGGAGCGATCGCGCGCTGCCCCCCCGCACAGTACCCATGCCGCCGGTGATGCGATCGCCCGTGGAACTCTACTTTGATATCGAAGCGGAACCGGAACTAGGCGTCGCCTTCTTGCATGGCGTCCTGGCTGTGGACCATCGCCTCGGTACCGAGACGTTCCACCCGTTTGTCGCGGAACACCCCGATGACGAGCAGCAGTGCTGGGAGGAATTCCTCCACTTCGTCTGCGAGGTCCATGGGGATGCACCGGTCTACCACTTCTGCAGCTACGAGTCGGACACGATGCGTCGCCTAGGGCGACTCTACGGCACGGATGCGGTCAAGATTGAACAGTTGGTCGATCGCTTTGTGGACATCCACTACTGGGTGACCCAGACGGTGACGATGCCGGTGGAGAGCTATGCGCTGAAGCATATTGCTCGGTGGATTGGTTTTGACTGGCGGGATAGCGAGGCCAACGGGGCCCAGGCGATTTTCTGGTATGTGGAATGGTTGAAGACGGGCGATCGGGCTCAACTCGATCGCATCATCATCTACAACGAGGATGACTGCCGCGCGACGTACATCGTCAAGGAATGGCTCGCGGAGTTTGTCTGGAGCCTAGGTCCGGATTCAGCCAAAACAGAACTCACCGCTTAGAGACGAAGATTCATTCCTTGAGCTCAAAGATTTATTCCTTGGGCTCGAAGGGAAAGCATGCCCATGACCGACTAATCCATCTGGGCCAAACTCATCCGGCTCTTCTGCTCCTTGGTTCCCGTCAGCAGCTCCAGCTTCTTCAAGAACTCACCGGTCAGCTTCGTAAACGCCTTCGCCCCCGTCGCTCCAGGATTTGCTAACACAACCGGCTTAAAGCTATCCACCGCACGAGACACCTGAATGTCATTCGGGATCTGGGTCTTGAAAATCTGCTGCTCGCTGTAGTCCTGCTGCACCCGCTTCATCACTTGGTTGTAATAGCGACTGCTGAACAAATTACCCGACATCGTGAAGACAATGCCGAGCAACGCAATATTCATCGGCTCCGTGTCCTCGTAGCTCTGGCGTAGGCGTTCGATACGGCGTTGTAGAAGCTGAATCCCAGCAATGGACAGCGGCTCCGGCTTCGCAGGCAAAAGATAAAAATCACTGGCCACGAAACTACTGCGCGTCAGTAGGTTATACCCCGGTGCGCAGTCCAAAATAATGAAGTCATAGTCATTTTGAATCGGCTTCAAAATCCCCTTGATCAGCGTTCGTTCAAAATTCGCCCATGCCGTCTGAAAATCTTTGTTGTCCTCGTCCTTATTCGCCTGCTCATGGAGAAACGACGAGACCATGTAGTCATCGTAGAGATCCAAGTCCCCCGGTAGCAGCGACAGGCCCTTCTGTTCGCAGATGTAGGGACGAATCACGCCAGCCGTTTCATGCAGTTGGGGACTGCTGGGATCCACACGCTGACTAATTAGTTGACGCAGGGTGCGGCGGTCCTTGCGGCATTTCACAAAATCCTGGGGGGACATCAAACTGAGGGTAGCGCTGATCTGAGTGTCCAGGTCCACTACCAAAACCCGTTTGCCGACCTTGGCCAAGCTCGCAGCCAAGTTGACGCACAGCGTTGTTTTACCAACGCCGCCTTTCATATTGGTCGTCGCGATTACGTATGCCATGATCCCAGCGCTTACATAGCGGCCAATATACCAGTTTTATTCGACCTTGACCCGAGACCGAATGCTGAAATTGTCAAGGGCCACCCACAGGATTTTTGGAAGACGCTCCGCAGAGGTTCCGATTGTTACTGCTCTCTGCGTGGGAATCGCGAATCGGATCTCGGTTTGGTCCATAATTTGGAGATAAGATGCCAACATTCCGCTGTCGAGTGCTCCGCTCCATGCTTAGCGAGACGACTTCAGCCCATCATGCAAGCCAAACATTCCAGCCAACATAGACGTGAAAGAACGGGCTCCACGTAATCGGACCTTAACGCTAACAACCGCAGAAGCAACGCAATTGTGCACGCAATTGGGGCAATTGCTCACAGATAGTCCCCCAGATTCCTGCCCCATTGAAAACCGCATTTTTCAGCAGGATTTGTTTGAGGCGCTGCCGTTGTTGCCCAAACAGTGGGTCGATTTACTCTTTCTAGATCCGCCCTACAACCTGACCAAATCCTTTAACGGCCATTGTTTTCGGGAGCGATCGCCCCAGGCCTACGCCGACTGGCTGCATTCCTGGCTGCCCCAGCTTCTGCCCACGCTCAAGCCCACCGCCTCGGTCTATGTCTGCGGGGACTGGCGTTCCTCCGGGACCCTCCAGCAAGTCCTTTCAGAGCATTTCCTCATCCACAACCGCATCACCTGGGAGCGGGAAAAGGGGCGAGGGGCCAAACGCAACTGGAAAAACTGCTCCGAGGACATCTGGTTCTGCACGGTCTCCAAGGACTACACGTTTAACCCCGAGCAGGTGCAACTCAAACGACGGGTCATCGCGCCCTATCGCAAGGCAAAGCCATCGGCCAAGTCCGGCAAACGCCAACCCAAGGATTGGATGGACACCGTCCGGGGAAAGTTTCGTCTCACCAGCGCCTCCAATCTATGGACCGACCTCACGGTTCCTTTTTGGTCGATGCCCGAGAACACAGACCATCCCACGCAAAAGCCTGAGAAGCTCCTGGCGAAGGTCATTCTGGCAAGCTCAAATCCCGGCGATGTCGTGCTCGACCCCTTTTTGGGCTCGGGAACCACAGCCGTGGTAGCCAAAAAGCTGGGACGCCGCTTTGTGGGCATTGAGCAGGATTTGATGTACTGCTGCTTGGCGCTCAAACGATTGCAGATGGCCGAGAACAACCCAAAAATTCAGGGCTATCTAGACGGCACGTTCTGGGACCGCAATGCCCTGTAATCCGGTAAGCGGTCGAAGCCAGAATGGCAGAACTGGGATGGGGGCGACAACTGGGTCACTGGGTCACTAGGAAAACTGGGTCACTGGGAAAACTGGGTCACTAGGACAACTGGGTCACTAGGACAACTGGGTCACCACCTGGTCATCAATGATGGTGTCTAGGGTCAGCATGTCCTCCACACGCATCCGCAGACAGCGCTCCTCATCGACCCGGAAGAAGAGCTGCACACGGTCCATGCCGGGGTTGCCCAGGGGGTCCAGCTTAATCACCCGCCCCCCCTCGCTATCGTTTAAGGTTTTGACATTGGATTGGGCCGTGGACAGATTGCGGGTAATCAGGCGATCGCCATCAAAGTAAACCTCCGTCGTACTCCCCTCACTCCCCAGCTCCCCTAACACCACCTCAATGGCCGGCTGGTTCTCCATCGACGCCCCAAACACCAGCTTCACCGGGTCGGCCATGGGATAGGGCTGTCCGGCCTGGATAATCGGGTGCCAGTCGTGGCGCTGGATGCGGTGGTTCCAGTAGCGAATGCCGTAGCTGTGGTAGAGAAAATCCTTGATTTCGACACCGCGATCGAGCTGGAGTGCGCCCTGGGCAATGGCCTCGAAGGGGCGATCGCTGCGAATCTTATCCGCATCAAAATACTGCTTTACCCAGCTCTGAAACGCCGGAATCTGGCTGGTGCCGCCGACCAGAGCAATCCCATCAAAATCGCGGGTCTCCATGCCCTGGCGTCGCGCCTGCTGGGCCACCTGGTTCATGGCTCCGTCCAGCTGCTCAAAGAAGCCACGCTCCTTCAGGATGCTCTCAAACTGATTGCGGTCCAGCTCAAATTCATAGCTCTCAAAATTGTCCTCATCAAAATAGGACTCCTTCGCCTGGTTTTGCAGCGAGAGGGCAATCTTGAGCCGCTCCGCCAAGCGCACCAATAGAGGCGTCACCTGGCAGTTGTACGTCTCCGCCAGCCACTCCGCGACCCAGTTGTCGAGGTCGCTGCCCCCCAGATTTAGCCCTGCCTTGGCCAACACCTTCGCGGTCTGGATTTTCTGCCCCGATTCCTCCGCAAAGGACTGCTTGCCCCACTGGAGCACAAAGCCCACAGCGCTTTGCTTTTGCACGCGGTCGAGCTGCACCAGCGAGAGGTCTAGGGTGCCACCGCCAAAGTCGATGACCAGGAGGCGATCGCAATCCGCCATGCCATAGCCCAGCGCCGCCGCCGTCGGCTCATCCAGCATGCGTACCTGGTCCACATTGGCCCGCTGGACCACGCCCCCCAGCCACTGGCGATAGATCTCAAAGCTATCCACCGGCACCGTCAGCACCAGCGACTCCACCGGCAACGGCACCTGCTTCACCGCATCCAGAACCTGGACAAGAAACCACTCCCCGATCTGCTCAAACGTCGTTGCCTGACCATCAAGCTCGGGCAAAAATCCCTGCACGGAGGAACCAATCCCCCGCTTGAAGGCACGGAAAAACCGAGGGTCATTCTTGAGGTCAAGACCGCGATCGCGCACTTGCTGCCCCACCCGAACCGTGCGGTCAGCCCCGGCTCCTCCCATCGACTCCACATAGGCCAAACTTGGAATCAGCGGCGGGCTCCCCCCCTGACTCAGACTTAACCCCGCTAACGCGAGGGTTTCAGGTTGTTGTGTGGCTGCATTCCAGCGGGCCACAACTGTATTGCTCGTCCCAAAATCAATGGCGAGGGTCATTCCGCGAACCGTTCCATAAGCGAAATTCTATTCTCTCGTTTTATCAAGAAGATCGACAGTTTTGTTACAAAAGTCGTCCTGCCTGGGAAACCCCAAAAATCCACGCTGTAGAGCCCAACAGAAGCCCCAGATCTTAATCCCAGACCAGATTCAGTCGGTCCTGGGTCGCCAGCATCAACCCCATCAAAACGGAGAAGGCCGACTCCCCCTGCACCGGGAAACGGTTGGCAACACTTTTTAAGAAAGCAGCTCAACTCATTAACTCTTTTTGCGCAGCAGCAGTAGGGATAAAACCTTGGGGTATCAATGGAATGTAGACGCAGTCAAGATTTAGGCGGCTCACGTTACGTTTTCGGGATCATGTCTTCGAAATTGCAGGCCTGAGTTTGTGTTGATAGCGATGAAGGTTGGGATCTTCAATCTTGAACCTTCCCTCGCTCAATGCACAGTTGGGATTGCATCCGAAGCCCCGATTTGAATCCAAGCAACCAAATCACAGCACCGAATCCGTGTTGAGGCGAAGGGCCTATGAACTTTAGTAAACAGCTAACAAGTCTGATCTTGGGCTTCTATCGCGAAGACCCAGAACAGTACCGTGCCATTTCGACACTCCAACATTGCCAGCTTTCCAGACGCTGGGGAACGCTGCGAATTAATTGCACTGACGCTCGTACCGCTGAAGATCTGATTCGGGGTATCGAGTTCATTCGGGAGCCCGTGGCCAAGCTGCGCCTGGCTCGTCGGCTGAAAATTTTGGTCAATGGGGCCTACAGTCGCGTTTTCCCCATTAATGCGCCGGGCTATGGCATTGACTATCCCAGTGCCCAGCAGGGACGGACTGGATTCTTCTTCTAGAATCTTTTTTCTGGCCTCGTTTTCTGGCCTCGTTTTCTGGCGTCTTTTCTTGGACCTCTCGCTTTGGCATCTCGCTTTGACCTATAGCTTTTGCTAGTTGGTCCACATGCTGCTGACCAGGACCTCAGGTATGACGGTCACATCCCGATTTTGGGGTTTGGGTTAAGATAGGGACGAAGCGTTTTTCGAGATTTTCATGGCCAAGCGTCCCCAAAATTTTAGTTCCGCCCAGCTCATGCAGCGTGCGGAGGAACTGATTAGTGCAGCTTCTAATCGCTATCGCATCACGGTTCAGGTTGCGACTCGGGCCAAGCGGCGGCGCTATGAGGATTTCGAGAACAACGAAGATTCAGCGATCAAGCCCGTCATGCGCGCCATCATCGAGATGTCCGATGAGCTGACCCAGCCTGAGATTATCGGCGACTAGGCCGCTCAGTCTCTGTGACTCTTTTCACAGGCTTTCAAAAGCCAGCGACCTCCAGCTTTGGATTCGCTGGCTTTTGATTTATCCGGTCTTTTCCGTTTGGCCTTTGCATTAACGCTGAATTTGAGATTCGTCCTGTCTGTTTGCCCGAATTAATTTGCCCGAATTAATATGTCGCAGCACACCCCACCAACCCTGCCACTGAACCGACGATTGTATCGCCGCGTCTTACATAACCGCGTCTTACAGCGCCTAGGGGCACGCCGTTCCAAATTACGCCTTCCAATATTGCACCTTCTGAAATGGCTACGCCCAGCCCTCGCAGGCATTCTGGTGGTGCTGCTCATTCAACCCAGCTTTGCCCAAGCCCCCGCAACGGATTCATCTCCCGCCTCTAGCGAATCGCCGACTGCTCAGCCCCGCTCGTCCCAGCGTCCCAAACGCGTTCGCCGAGGCGATATTTGGAAAGCGGTCTACCAACAGCTCCCTGAGCTTCCCCGCGAAGACAGCTATGTCGATCGCGCAAGCAACCAGCCTTCCAGCAGCACCTTGGTTCAGCGCCTACTCACCTATCACAGTTCCACGCGGGGCCGTTCGCCGTACCATCGCTTTGACTGGAAACTGACCTTGGCCGATTACCTCGGCAAGAACGAAATCATGGCGCCGGAACTGTATCCCAGCGGTACTCGGTTCACTCAAAATCCGATGGAAGGCGATCGCCAAGCTCTCAGTCAACTCGATCGCGCCCAGCGGGACGAACTGATCAACGCCATCGTCAGTCTCTATAATCCCCGTGTTCCACCACCCATTGCGGTAACAGCGGAGGACCCCGGTCCTATTCTGGCCCCGACTCCATCGTTCACCCCGGCTCCGGCTCCCGAACGCCCTACCCTTGCACCGACTCCCCAGCCCGGTGACGCGGAGCTATTGCTGCCGCGCTAGGCTGCGATGCCTGATGCGTGAGGTGTTTTCTGTTTGCGATCGCTCTCCATGTCTCAATCTCGACTCGTCAAAGAAGGTCAGGGCTGGCGCCTGGGCTGGGACCCCGACGCCGCCATTCATCGTGGCCTGGTCGGCGGTGCGGATTGGGCCTTTGAGCTGACGGAGCCGGAGCTGGATGATTTCTGTCGCCTTTTAGGACAGTTGGCGGACACGATGGCGGCGATGGCGGCGGAGTTGATGGAGGAGGAGCGGCTTTGCTGCGAGGCGGAAAGCGAATGTCTTTGGCTAGAGGCGGAAGGATTCCCGACGAGCTATGGCATTCGCCTGATTCTGAGCCAGGGCCGTGGTGCGGAGGGCGCCTGGGCGGCGGCGGCGGTGCCGGGCTTGCTGGGGGCGGCTCGGGCGTTGAAAACGTTTTGAGCCGGAGCGGAAAATAACCGGGCTCAAATTTGTTTTGTTTTTGGGGCGATCGCCATGCTATTGTTATTTCTCGTGACCGGGGCGTAGCGCAGCTTGGTAGCGCACCACTTTGGGGTAGTGGGGGTCGTGGGTTCAAATCCCGCCGCTCCGATACGATCGATAATAAAATCCCCTTCGAAAGCCTGCTTGTTAGAGCAGGCTTTTTGATATTTAGGCATTGAAAGAAGCTTTTCCTTTGTTCTTGCTAAGCTTTAGCAACTGAGCAGCTTTATCTCGGTCTGGCGTCTTAATGGATGGACAGTGAACAAAATCTTCAATCTGGTTGGCAATCAGCCTAATTCTGTTGATCAGATTGGAAGACAGACACAAGCCTCGAAGGGTTGGGATAGGCTGAAGCTGATAAGCGTTGACTCAACAACTTTGTTCGCTGCAAGTCTAAACTGAGGACAGCCTGTTATTCTTCAGGCGATCGCACTCAGGGTTCGTACTTTTGGCGAATACGCTCGTATATCACATCACTGGCGTTGCTGATATACGGGATGAACAGGAATCGGAAAGCGTTACAGGCTCTAGAGTCTAGAATCAGATTCATCCCTCAATTAAGCAAAGTCCTTTATTCGGTGGCTTCAAGCACCAATTGCTAGAATTGAAGCAACGTCCCATCCGAGGATCCAGGGGAGAAGATGGCACCATCCGTCAATATTCGTGAGAAGGCGATTGCCCTTATCCAAGACCTACCGCAGGAGCGCTTGGTCGATGTGGTGCAATTCCTTGAGAATTTGTCGGCTTCTCCCGAACTGGCAGGGGAAGCCAAGCTCATTCGGGTTATCACTCAGAATCCGCTGACTGAGGTGCAGCAGGAGCGTTTGGTTGAGTTACGCGATCGTGGCGAACAATCTCCCCTCAACGAACCAGAACATCAAGAACGTCTTTCCCTTGAAGACCAGATGGAAGCCTGGACCGTCCAACGGCTGGAAGCCATGATCAAACTAGCTGAGCTACGGAATACTGATCTTCAAACGATCAATCAACAGTTTCAGCCCCAGACAGCGACCAATGCCTGAATCCGATCGCGTGGGTGCAAAATTGAGACGCAGCGTTCGTGAGCGGGCAGGCAACGACTGCGAATACTGTTGCAGCCCTGGTGACTACTCTCCAGATACCTTCACCGTTGATCACATCCATCCGACTCATGCGGGAGGAAAAAGTGTCTCGGAAAATTTGGCATGGGCCTGCTTTGGATGCAACAGCCGAAAGCAGGGAAGAACCAGTGCGCTGGACCCAGAAACAGAGACCCAGAGTTCACTGTTCAATCCCAGAACCCAGAGCTGGGATGAGCATTTTGAGTGGAGTGATGACCAGGTTGAAATGCTTGGCTGCAATACCTGTGGGCGAGCAACAATCTCTGCATTGGACCTAAATCGTGCCGGAGTGGTCAATCTGCGGCGTCTTTTACTCAGTCGAGGCTTGCATCCGCCAGACAAGCGACGCTAGATAAATCAAGAGTGTTGCCCCAGTTTGTGAGGCTGGAGTGGATGTTGAGGCGGCGATTCCTACGGAAGCTTGCGAAGCGATCGCGGAGGTCCATGGCTGGAACGAGCGGAAGGCAAGGATTTTTAAGCCGCAGCATTTGCGCAAGGCTTGGGAGCAGTTGCAGAAGCAAGGGTGGTTTGAGCCCGTAGCTTAGGTGATTTGGGTTCGGCTTGCCCATGATGGTAGCGGTGATTAGGGGCTGGCGGTGTTCTTGGAGTTCTTCGATTTGAATGGATCTGCATATTAAACGAAGCTGTTTCCTCGGTATCAGCGGTTCATTAACCGAGAACTCTATGCTGTGTTGGAGCGGCTGGAGGGTCTGCGTCAGCAACGGCAGAATGGGGGCCCATGAGGTCGCTTAGTGCTGACGCGTTCTAGCTCCAGTTTCCACAATTAGTTATCTAGTTGAGCCTCAATCAGATTAGGGCTCACATCAACACGTTGCCCATCGACGACAATCCAGAGGCGCAGGTCAACATGCTTGGGATAGTTGCCTCCGGTGGCTCCCATCAGACCAATGGGCTGTCCTTGGTCAACATGTTGTCCTGCCTCGACGGAAAAGCTTTCTGCGTGGGCATAGGCACCGTAGAGGGGATAGGCGTTTCCCTGATATTCGAAGCTAATGTCGAAGTTGATATGGCAGCGAAGACCATAGCCGCCTTCCCATTGAACGGAATGG
>CALIJJ010000261.1 GCA_938017515.1 uncultured Pseudanabaenaceae cyanobacterium | reverse complement strand
CACCGCAGTACAATCCCCCATGACCTTTCTTAACTGACAACGTGAATCCTTCAGATCGTCCCGTTGCCCTAATCACCGGAGCTTCTAGCGGTATTGGTGAAGCCATTGCCCATAATCTCGCAGGCCAGGGCTACAACTTGGCGCTCTGTGCTCGCCGGGGCGATCGCCTCCAAACCCTGGCCCAAAAACTCCAAGCCCAAGGTGCTGAGGTCTTCACCCAAGCCGTAGACCTGCGGGACGAATCCCAAATCCTCGACTTCTTTGCCACCACCCAGCAGCGCTTTAACCACCTCGACGTCCTGATCAACAGCGCCGGACTCGGCCACAAAGAACCCCTCATGACCGGCAGCACCGAGGCCTGGCGCGAAATGCTGGATGTCAACGTGCTAGCGCTGTGCGTCTGTACCCGTGAGGCAATCCGGCTGATGAAAACTGAGGCCTATCCCCAGGGCAATGGCCGCATTCTCCACATCAGTTCCATGTCGGGTCACCGTGTGCCAACGGCTGTGTCGGGTCTTTACTCTGCAACTAAATTTGCTGTGCGATCGCTCACCGAAACCCTCCGCCGCGAGCTACGTGCCAGCAACAGCGCCATTCGCGTTACGTCCATCAGCCCCGGCATCGTCGAAACCGAATTTGCCGAGAAGTATCACCAAAGTGTAGAAAAGGCCCAGGACGCCTATGCCCAGTACCCCATGCTTCAGGCCGAGGATATTGCCAACGCCGTCGCCTATGTCCTTGCTCAGCCAGACCACATCGAAACCCACGATATTTTGCTCAGGCCCACCCAACAGCAAAGCTAGCGACGTTCCCCATGTTTAAACCGATTCATACAAAGCGAGCCATGCAAAGCGAGACATGTAAACCGATGCAGACGTCGAGAATGGGCACCCTAGGCTTACGGGTTCTGAAAGCGCCGAGTTCAAAGAGCCGATCATCATCGTCGCATCGCTAGGGAATTGTCATGGTAAAGAAATTTGTTAAGCCCCTGTTACTCAGCAGTTTGGGCTTGCTTGGGTTGACCGCTGTATTGTGGGGGGCAGTCCAGGCGATCGCCCGCCAGCGCCAAACCCAAACCGAGGCGATCGCCACAGAATTTCTCAACCAATTTCCCAAAACCGACCTCAACGACTCGGCCAAAGAACTCGATCGCCTCAATGCAGCGCTTGGCCTTGCCCCCTCGGTGGAAAATAGCGATGCGCCCGAACCCAGTGACGCAGCCCAGCAAGCCTTCAGGAGCATCGAAGAGGATCTGAAAGCCTACCTGGATGAACAAATTCAGAAAACCAGCGGCTCCCTCGATCCCGTCCCTGTAAATCTGAGCCAGTACCTCCAAGACCATCGCGACGAGCTAGCTGCGATCCAGCAGCACCTGATTACCGCTGAGACGCTGACCTGGGAACTGGACCCCGAGGCCATGGCAGATTTTAGCTATGCCTATCCCCGCTTCTTCCCCCTCGCGACCCTGAACAATCTATTTCTGCTCCAGGCCATTCGCGATTCTCAGCAGGGCAATACCGCAGATATGATGCTGGCGATCGAAGCCAGCACCCAAATTAATCCTGCCCTCTTTCAGCGCCCAGACTTGCTCAGCAATCTTGTGGGCTTAATCGTGACGCACCGACAGGCGGGAGTCCTACGCCATCTCGATGCGATTCCAGCCACGATTCCCGAACGCCTACTGGCGTTGAAACAGCAACAATCAATGGTTGAATCCCTCAACTTTGAGGCTTGGATGTCCTATGGTGGCCTCAAAAAGATGGTCGAAGACAGTTCCTCCTGGGACTTGATGGCAGAAAATTTTGGCGACCATATACGCGTGATACCGTTTCCCAAGCTCTACCTGACCTTTTCCAATCTCGATACGGCCCAGGCCATGGAGCAAACCTATCGCCACTTGCCGGGGCGGAGTATCTGCGACGGTGGGGTTAGCGAATTGGAGACAGAGCTCATGGTGCAGCCTGCCCGCTGGAATCATTTGGGACAGATCGCCATGCCCAGCTTCCTGGCCCAGTGGCACAAGGGGGGACTGCGGATGCTGGAGCTAGAACTCACCCAAAAGGTTCTGCAAGCCAAAGCCCTGGCGGCTCAAAATGGCGGCCAATGGCCCACAGAATTACCCGAACTCACCTCAGCCGTCTGCCCCGACGAGCAGTGGGTCTATGAGGTGACGCCCGAGGGAACGATGTCCCTAGCGTTTAGCCACAGTTTTGATGACTTAGACGAGAACCGTTCGTTTCGGCATTTACCGTTGATGTACCAAGCCAAAACGGCTCCAGCAGGAGCGGACCAGCCTGGACCGGCTCAGATTTCTCAAACGGCAGAGGCCAAAGATGCAGCGAGCTGAGTGCTAATGCTCCCGGTTTCGCTGAGCAAGGGCGGTAACCCCTACAGGGGGGTGGTTGGTTCCGCATTGAGCGATCGCTCCCCTTCGTCATACATTTCTTTACACAGGCCAAGTGCCAAGCACCATTCAACGCTACCGATGGGCCACGCACCGAGATTGCTCGATCGCACCGTGTAAAACATTTCAACCGCTCTGGGGATTGCCGAACCATGCAGTACAAATTTGAGAAAGACTCCGTCCGTCCCCGCGTCCGCTGGGGGAAACTCCTCGCCAAAACAGCTGTCTGGGCCTCCGCCGAAATTCTGCTCAATGTTGTGGGTCTCGATACTGTTGCTGACTACACCGAATTTTTGACCCAGCACAATCAGGTCGTGACCCAAGCGACTGAAGCATTCTCTAATCTGATTACGTCGATCTAGCTTTCTTTGATGCCTGTACAACATTGATGAGGCGCTGCCTTTGGCTAGGGCCGACCCCAGGCTCAGCCAAACTTTCCGGAATGGGGGCGAGGAACCCTGATTTACCAGCAAGGGTCAATATCCCCGTGGGTTCACGGATGTCACCATTGACGGACATCACCACCTACAATAAAGCGCAACTTTCCATGAGAATTCTCAGGTTAGTTTTGTAGAAGTCAGTCCGTGCCAGAGCCAGTCCTGCGAGAAACCAGTCGTATGAGCGATACGCCGCCCCCCCAACGACCCAAGACATTTTTGGGCTCCGTCAGTCAACTCGTGCAGCGCACCCAGCTCAGCTTCTCGAAGGTGGAGCTGCGCCGCTGGGCCAAGGTGCCCGAAATTCGGGTGGAGAATCCGGAGTCTCGGGAGAAGCCGCTGGCTTATCCGCTGGTGGGCGATCGCTATATTATTGGCCGCAGCTCCCGCTCCTGCGACATCGTGGTTCCCAATCCCATCGTCAGCCAGGTCCATGTCTCGCTCAACCGTAGCCGACGCAAAGGCACTGATTTCACCATCCGCGATGAAGGGTCCACCAATGGATTTTACTGGGGCAAAAAGCGCTATAACTCCCTAGAACTACGCCACGGTGACGTCATCAGCCTAGGCCCGCCGGAACTGGCCAACGGTGCGCGGCTTCGCTTCCATAACCCCTCGCCGCTCTACAAAAAACTGCTCAAGTTCGGCTTCTACGGCGTCAGTGGTTTGGCGCTGCTTGGGGCACTGGCCATGGGGTTGGAATGGCAAAAGTTTTCGACGAAGCAGCTGGGCCGTGTACAAGGTCCCATTGCAGCCTACGCGGGGGACGGGACGCCGCTGCAAACCGTTCGCAGTGCTTCCCACCGAGAACTCGATCGCCTCTCAGATTTCTCCAAATATTTGCCCCAGGCCGTCATTGCGTCAGAAGATTCTCGTTTCTACTGGCACGTGGGCTTTGATCCGGTGCGTGTGGCCTCCGCCATGCTGATCAACGTCCAGAGCGGTGGCATCCGCGAGGGCGCCAGCACGGTCACCCAGCAGATTTCTCGCAGCCTCTATCCCGACTACGTGGGCAGCGATGATTCCTTGATGCGTAAGGTCAAGGAAATCATCGTTGCCATGAAGCTGGAGACGTTCTACAGCAAGGACTTCTTGCTCAAGACCTACCTCAACCGTGTTTATCTGGGGGTGGGCTACGGATTTGAGGATGCCTCCCAAAAGTATTTCAACAAGTCGGCCCAGGATTTGACCCTCTCGGAAGCGGCGACCCTCGTGGCCATTTTGCCCGCGCCGAATAACTTCAGTCCCTGCAATGACATTGAAACGGCGACGAAACTGCGCAACCGCGTCATCACTCGCATGTTCGAGTTGGATATGATCTCGGAAGAGGAAACGCAGGCGGGGCGGCGATCGGCCATCGTGATTGATCAATCCGTGTGCCAAATCTCCAACAATATTCTCTCTCCCTATTTCTACGGCCAGATTTACGATGAATTAGAATCCCTCCTCGGGCGTGACATCGCCAACGAAGGCAATTTCATCATCGAGACCCAGCTCGATCTCAAGCTACAAAAGCTGGCCGAAGATAATTTGCGCAAGAGCGTCCGTAATGAAGGCCCCAGCTATGGCTTTAGTCAGGGCTCTTTGGTCACGGTCGATGCCACATCCGGTGCCATTCTGGCCCTGGTCGGTGGCGTGGACTACAGCGAAAGTCAATTCAACCGGGCGACCCAAGCCCAGCGCCAGCCGGGCTCGACGTTTAAGGTCTTTGCCTACACAGCAGCCCTGAGCCAGGGCGTTTCTCCCTATGCAGGATTTTCCTGCGCCCCCCTGAATTGGGGCGGGCAGGGCTACAGTGCCTGCGAGCGTAGCGGTGGCACCATCGATATGTTTCGTGGCCTCGCCCAATCCGAAAATGCCGTGGCGCTTCGGGTGGCTCAAAAAGCTGGATTGGAGGCGGTGGCCCGTACCGCTCGTGAACTCGGTATCAAGTCTGACCTGAACCAGGTGCCTGGCATGGTGCTGGGACAGAGCGAGGCGACGGTTTTAGAGATGACCGGAGCCTACGGCAGCTTTGTGAATGGTGGCCAGAAAGTTCGCCCCCATGCGATTACGCGGGTGTTGGATAGTGGCCAATGTGAGGACCCTAGCGATCGCCAAACCTGCCGTGTGGTGTTTGACGTTGCTCAAACGCCCAACCGTAAAAACGTTGTCCTAGATCCAACGATTGCAGGCACCATGACCCAGATGCTGCAAGCAGCCGTCAGTGGTGGCACCGGCAGAGCTGCGTTTTTGCCTAACTTTCAAGTCGGTGGCAAGACCGGAACCACGAATGATGGCGTTGATCTCTGGTTTATTGGCTTTGTCCCGAGCCGCCAGATGGTAACGGGGATTTGGCTGGGAAACGATGACAATGCCCCAACGCGGGGAAGCAGCGGGAACGCAGCAGCACTCTGGGGCGATTATATGAAACAAGCCCTGCAGTAGAAGAGGCCCTTGATCCGAGATTAAGTCGCTTCCAGGGGCTGGGTCGCTGCACAAAGATTGCGAGATGTCCTACCTAAATTCAATACAAAAATCCATGCTGCATTGAATTTAGTCTATGCATTAATGTTGCGTTGTATTTTGTTGCATTTTTTCATTAAGACACATTCTCGTCTGGGGCATGGCGCAAGGAATGGCTGGACCAGCCTTAGCGCTGCTATCACTTGCTATAGATGATTCTAAGAGCTTTAGGGCTTAGAAATAGCGGGGATCGACTTCTTAAGCAAATATTAAATTTATAGATAGCTGTAGCCGGTTGTTCGCCCGAACGCGAAATCGATCCGTTATGATGGCAGCGTTCTAAGTTTGGTAAAGCAATGCGAACAGCCGTTAAGTAAATGCTTAGCGTTTGTTCACGTTTTATCGGTTTGGACGATACTTGATACGGTTTGGAGAGAAAAGTGACGATTTACGTAGGAAACCTGTCCTTCCAGGCGACTGAGGACGATGTAAAGGAAGTTTTTGGTGAGTACGGCACCATCAACCGTGTAAGCCTTCCCGTGGACCGCGAAACGGGTCGCATGCGTGGCTTCGCGTTCGTTGAGATGTCAGAAGAAGCAAGCGAAGACAAAGCCATCAGCGAGCTAGACGGTGCTGAGTGGTTGGGTCGCCAGCTACGTGTTAGCAAAGCGCGTCCCCGTGAGAACAACCGTAGTAGCTACACCCGCGGTGACAGCTTCTCAAGCTCCAGCTACTAGGCTAGGCGGAAGCACGCGACTCAGTGTGCTTCTAAAACGTGATAGTTAAGCTCGGGCGAGCTGTGAAAAGCTCCTGTGGCAACGCTTGCCATGGCCCATAGGCATAATTTTGATTGAAAAAGGGTTCCTTCTCTCTGAAGGGCCCTTTTTTTTGAAGGGCTCTTGTTTTCTGAAGAGCCCTTTTTTAGACTGGGTCATCTGCGCAGTACCCCCACCGACAAATCCCCGTAGAATCAAGGGGCGCCTGATTTCTCTCTATTTTCCCTATGCCCCTGTCCCGATTATTGATCCTTATCATCGGTTTGGTCATTATTCTGGGCATGGCATTGTGGCTGGTTGATTCGCTCTATCAGCTCTATTGGACCATCTCTTCCACCTCAGCATTTTTGGCTGGCTTGTTAACACTGCTGATTATTGTGCTGTTTGGTCTGCTGATTTTTGCGTTTCTCTACTACGCCAACTTGATTCGCATGCCCAGCCGGTTCACGGCCAAGCGTATTCCACCCGAGGTTCCGAAGGCTAAAACTGAGGCGGCAGAAAAAAATTTACAGGCGTTGCAACAGCAAGTATACCAAATTCAAGATGAGGTGGCGCGGCAGGAATTGTTAGAGCGATCGCGTGCCATTGAAGCTAGTCTCAGTCGTGGTGATCTCCAGGTGGTCGTATTCGGGACGGGATCCGCAGGCAAAACCTCCATGATCAATGCCCTGATTGGTCGCATTGTGGGTCGGGTGGGAGCACCCATGGGCACAACGGATGAAGGGGCAACCTACCGGTTGCAGCTACGCGGCATGGAGCGGGATATTCTCATCACTGACACGCCAGGGATTTTGGAAGCTGGGATGGCTGGCGGCGAGCGGGGGCAGCGAGCCAGACAACTGGCCGTGGAGGCTGATCTGCTCCTGTTTGTGGCGGATAACGATCTGCGACGATCAGAGTTTGAAGCCCTGCAGGCGTTGGCCAAGATTGGCAAGCGATCGCTCTTGGTCTTGAACAAAACCGACCTGCTGACCGACGAAGCGCGGGAGCTGATTCTGGGGCAATTGCGCGAGCGGGTCCGCGAGGTGGTGAGCCCTGATGATGTCGTGGCCATCTGCGCCAACCCCCAAGCCGTGACCTTGCCCGATGGCAGTGTTGTAGAACCCACTGTGGAAGTGGTGCCCCTGTTGAAGCGCCTGGCTGCGGTGCTGCGGGCGGAAGGAGAAGATCTCGTTGCCGACAATATTTTGCTGCAATCCCAGCGCCTTGGCGATGAAACACGGCAGTTGCTCGATGCCCAGCGGCTGCGCCAGGCCGAGGCGATTGTCGATCGCTTCCAGTGGGTCAGTGCGGGGGTGATTGCGATGACGCCGTTGCCCGTGGTGGATTTGCTGGGAACAGCAGCGGTGAATGCCCAGATGGTCGTGGAGCTGGGCCGGGTCTATGGCTGTGAGTTGAATGTGGAGCGGGGGCGAGAACTGGCGCTGTCCTTGGCCAAGACGTTGACCAGTTTGGGCGTGATCAAGGGGGCGGTGGAGCTGTTGACGACGGTGATGCAGTTTAATATCGCAACGATTGTGACCAGCCGAGCCATTCAGGGGGTGAGTGCGGCCTACCTGACGCGCATTGCCGGGCGCAGTTTCATTGAGTATTTTCGCCATGATCAGGACTGGGGCGATGGCGGTATGACGGAGGTGGTGCAGCGACAGTTTCAGCTCAGTAAGAAGGATGAGTTTGTCAAAAGCTTTGTGCAGCAGGCGATCGCCAAAGTGGTCACGCCGATTACTGCGGCCCTACGGGATGAGGAGGTGAAGTAGCGATGGCAAACCGTAAGTCTGGGCAAAAGAAACCCGATCAGCCCCTGGAAGGCGAAGCGCTGATCAAAGAAACCAACCGCCGCATTCGTGTCGCCATGGGCTACTGGAAAGCTCACAATAATCGTGCCTGTCGAGGGGAACGTGACAAGGCACTCTTGTTGTATAAACAGCTAACTAAAGAACAGAAAGCAAAAATTCCCGAGCAGCTCAAGGTATGGCTCCGCTACCGCAGCGAGAAATATTTTGGTGAACACCGCACGCCTCCCGGTACCGGTCGTGGAAAGGCCAAGCCCATTCCCGGATCGAATACCCAAAAGAAACGGAACCAACGCCGTCGGCCTCGCCAGTCACCAGATTAAAATGCTCCAGATTAAAATGCCCCAGACTAAAATGCCCCAGACTAAAATGCGGCTGGCGCTGAGAACCGAACAGCTTCCGCGATCGCCGATGTTGCACAACATTATTGATGAAAGGGCGAGAATCGCGACAAATCACGAAGGCTCGTGAAGAAAAGCAGCGGTGGACCCGATCAACAGGATAACTTTCGTGCAGTTTCCTTAAGTCACAAGCCTGAATTTAGGATCCCTCATCAACACTAAGGATAGTCCGAACCTTCGCTTGAGCATAGATATCGCATGG
>CALIJJ010000260.1 GCA_938017515.1 uncultured Pseudanabaenaceae cyanobacterium | reverse complement strand
TCGTCAAGGTGGTCTTGGGTGACACCGCACCGAACGACGATACCCCTGCAACCCAGAACCAAGATTACATTGCCAACGGTAGCGATCAGGATGTTTATACCCAGGATAATGCTGGCACTAACAACGGTGACACAGCGGGTGACCCGGTGAATGGTGATGCTGCGAACAACCGCAAGGAAGCCAGCGCGACTTCTGAGGCTACGGTAGGTGTGGTCGAGCGCGACTATGGTGACTTGCCTGCACCTTATTCCTCTTTGGAAGCTGATGGTGGTCCCAGCCACTTTATTCGGACCGATGCTGGTGGTGCTAATGATCTGTTCTTGGGTGCGGGTGTCGATGCCGAGACCGATGCTGACATTTCCAGTGGTGATGCAACCGATGATGCCTTTGATGACGGCGTTACGGTGGGCAGTGTCTCGCTGCAAGGCCTGAACGTGATTCAGGGACAGAGCTTTGACTTGGATGTCTCAGCAACGGGTGCTGATGGCAAGTTGAACATCTGGTTTGACTGGGATGGCGACGGTACTTTCTCCGCTGGTGAGCAAGTAGCCACAGACCTGACACCAACGGGAGGTGCCATTACGGTTCCCAACGTCACAGTTCCAGTGACGGCGACAGCGGGTAACGTTGGGGTCTTGGTTCGCTACAGCAGCAACACAGGCGTTGGCCCCACGGGCTTGGGCGGCTACGGTGAAGTTGAAACCTATGTCATTAATGTGGTGGCCTCTGATCCTGCTCTCACCCTGGTTAAGCGTGTGACCTCTGTTGGTGGCACTCCTGTGACCGGCTTTGTGGATGACGGTACTCCCGGTAACGAAGACAACGATCTCAACTGGCCCACTGGCTTCCTGGAAGGCTCCATCGACACCAGCACCGCTGCACCAGGCGAAGAGATTGAGTACACGGTTTACTTCCTCTCCAGCGGTAACGATGCCATTACCAACCTGAATATCTGCGACATGGTGCCTGCGAACACCACCTATGATGCAGGCACAAACTCCATTGAGCTGTCGTTTAATGGTACAGCAACAACCTTCACCAACGCTGCCGACGGCGACGCGGGCGAGTATACCACTGGTGTACCGACGGGCCCTGGTATCAGCTGCCCCACCGATAATGGTAAAGGTGGTGTACTGGTAAACGTGGTTGCGTCTCCTGACGTTGTGGATGCTGCAACTGGGCCCGGCACCCCCGGCAACTCCTTTGGCTTTATCCGCTTCAAGGTGACGGTGGACTAATGATGAAAGCGACAGGTTGAGCCATGATCTAGCTCCTTTTGTTCAACCCGTCGCTGCCCAATACTCACAGCCCCTTAGCCATGAACTTGCCTAAGGGGCTTTTTTCGGAGATGGATTGCTCCACCAACAGAGTAAAAATTGACCGGCGTTAGCGATCGCTACCCAATCATCGTCTCAATAAAGTTGGTGTAGACATCACCTCGCAGGAAATCCGCATTGTCGAGGATCTTCTGATGGAAGCTAATGGTTGTGGGTAAGCCAGTAATGGCAAATTCCCGTAAGGCGCGACGCATCCGAATGATCGCACTCTGACGATCCGGACCCCAGACAATCAGTTTCCCAATCAACGAATCGTAGTAGGGTGGGATGTCATAGTCGGTATAGACGTGGGAATCAACCCGAACCCCCGGGCCACCGGGCGGCAGATAGGCGCTGATGCGTCCGGGGCTAGGACGGAAATTGTACTTTGGGTCCTCTGCGTTGATGCGGCATTCGATCGCGTGTCCCCGCAACCGCACATCATCCTGGGTAAAGCGCAGTGGGTCCCCCTGGGCCACGCGAATTTGCTCCGCGATCAGATCAACGCCCGTGACCATTTCCGTGACGGGATGCTCCACCTGAATACGGGTGTTCATCTCCATGAAATAGAAGCTGCCGTCCTTATCCACTAGGAACTCGACGGTTCCGACCCCCACATAGTTAATTGCCTTAGCAACGCGTACCGCTGCATCACCCATTTGCTTGCGGATCTCGGGGGTAATTGCGGGGCTGGGGGATTCTTCGAGTAGTTTTTGGTGACGGCGTTGGATGGAGCAATCGCGCTCGCCCAGGTGAACCACGTTGCCGTAGGTGTCAGCAATGAGCTGAATCTCCACGTGGCGGGGACGCTCAATGAATTTTTCGACGTAGAGGCCGGGATTTCCGAAGGCGGCTTCCGCTTCACCCCGTGCGGCCAGGAACAGCTTGGCCATCTCGTCTTCTTGGCGGACGAGGCGCATGCCACGGCCACCGCCACCAGCGGTTGCTTTGACAATGACCGGGAAGCCCATGTCCTTGGCGATCGCCAGGGCCTTCACTTCGTCATCAACCAGACCGGGACTCCCGGGCACCGTGGGGACACCCACTGATGTAACCGTGCTCTTGGCTGTGGACTTGTCACCCATATCTCGGATGGACTCAGGGCGAGGACCCACAAAGGCGAGCTGATGTTCGGCACAGATCTCAGCAAACTTGGCGTTTTCCGCCAGGAAGCCATAGCCCGGGTGAATGGCGCTTGCCCCTCGACTCAGGGCCGCTGCCAAAATATTAGGAACGTTTAAATAACTTTTGCTAGAGGGAGCCTCACCAATACAAACGGTTTCGTCCGCTAGCTGTACATGGAGCGCTCGGCGATCAACCGTTGAGTGGACTGCAATGGTCCCGATACCAAGCTCCTCGCAAGCTCGCAGGATGCGAAGGGCGATTTCCCCCCGGTTCGCAATGAGAATTTTCGAAAAGCCCATCTGCCGTCCAGTCGATTGTGGTGCTTGATCGTACCATGTGGCCGGGGTCGCTATGGGAATGACTGCCTAATGTCCTAGGGAGAAATTGTAAAACGAGCGCCCAAGGAAAAAATCTAAAAAAGCTTTACCAAAGTGCAAAGTTATAGGCTATGCTTGTTAGGCAAAAATTTGGTTCTCCACCGGAACTGAAGTTAATCTTTGCCTATGCGGATGTGGTGGAATTGGTAGACACGCACGCTTGAGGGGCGTGTGGCTATGCCTTGCGAGTTCGAGTCTCGCCATCCGCATTGTCTGGAAGGGGTCAGGAGCGCAAGCTTCTGACCCCTTCACTTTTGGAATTTTGCCTTGAAGCCGTTTGCGTTTGTTTGTGTTTTTGGTTTGTGTTTAGGGGTGCTCCCCCTCGGAGGCGCTACACCATGGACGATCCGTTTCCCCGTTCGCTCGATATTCTGATTTTGTCTAATGGTCCTGGGGAGTTGGCGACCTGGGTGCGGCCTGTGGTGCGGGCATTGCGGCAGCGCTGGGGAAACGATCGCGATCGCCTCAGAATTTCCCTCGTGCTCTCCCCCTGTCCCAATAGCTCTGGCCAGGAAGCCGCGATCGCCCAGCGCTACGACGAGATTGATCGCATTCAGGCTGCCGCAGACTTTTGGCCCTTTCTACTGCGGGGTAAAACGGCGGCAGCCTGGGATTGGCGCGACCAGGGCGTGGTGATTTTCCTCGGTGGGGATCAGTTTTTTCCCGTGGTGGTGGGCAGGCGTCTGGGCTACAAAACGGTGACCTACGCGGAGTGGGAGGCCCGTTGGCTGGGGCAAATCGATGGGTTTGGTCTGCGGCGACCGGAGACATTGGAGCAAGTCCCGGCCAAGCATCGCGCTAAATGTGCCGTCGTGGGCGACTTAATGGTGGAAGCGGCCCAAGAGCGTCGCGACTTGTCTGCGATGCCTCGTATAGGAGAGGTCGAGCTAGGAGGAGTTGAGACGGGAGGAGTTGAGGCCGAAGGGGGGGAGACGGAATGGGTCGGTTTGCTGGCAGGCTCCAAGGCGGCCAAGTTGACCCAGGGGATTCCGTTTGTGGTCACGCTGGCGGATTATTGGCACCAGCACCGCAGGACGGTGCGATGCTTTATTCCCGTTGCGCCGACCCAAACGCCCCGGACCTTGCTTCGCTATGCTCAAGCGGAGCACAATCCCTTTGTTACCACGCTGGGGAGTCCGGCGATCGCCCTCACCGGCAATGCCGAAACCGGCTTCTATTTCGAGACGGAGCGGGGGGCAAGGATTGAGCTTTACACCGAATTCCCAGCCTATCGTCGTCTGTCCCAGTGCCACATCTGCATCACGACGGTGGGTGCCAATACGGCGGAGCTGGGCGCCTTAGCTGTGCCCATGGTGGTGTTGCTGCCGACACAACAGCTGGATGCCATGCGGGCCTGGAACGGAATTCCGGGATTGCTGGCGAATTTGCCGGGGGTGGGCTCGACGTTTGCCAAGCTCATCAATTGGGTGATGTTGCGCAAGCTGGGTCTGCTGGCCTGGCCGAATCTTTGGGCCGGTGAGGAGATTGTGCCGGAGTTGGTGGGGCAGCTAGAGCCGGTGGCGGTGGCCCAGCAGGTGATGGATTATTTGGAGCATCCCGAGCGGCTGGAAGAGATGCGATCGCGTCTGCGTGCGGTAAGCGGCGAGCCTGGGGCCGCACAGCGTCTGGTGGACCAGGTAGCAGCGGTTTTGGCGGGGGCCTGAGTCCCTGGAATTGGATTCGCTGAAGTCTCAATTTATACGTTTTTATCCCTAAGGTTTTGATCCATAAAGTATTAAACGAAAGTGTTGAGCGAAGGAGCCGCAGATTCCAAAGACCCGCTAGAGTCTGAGGAACGGTTCTGTTTCCCTGCGGCTCAGCTGTGAGTTGACAATCTTTATGCCTCATTTGGTTTTGTTGGGCGATTCTGTTTTTGACAACGCAGCCTATGTGGAATCGGGTCCAAATCTCCAGATCCAGGTCCAGCAGCATCTCTCTGCGGAATGGCAGGTGACCTGTCTGGCGTTAGATGGGAGTGCTACGCCTGAGATTAAAGACCAACTCGATCGCATTCCTGCGGATGCCACGCACCTGGCCCTCAGCATTGGTGGCAATGATGCCCTGCGGGAGGCTGCTGAGCTGATCCATTCGCCGCTGCATACGTCGGCGGATGTGATGCAGCGGTTTACGGAAATGAAGGCGATGTTCCAACGACGCTACAGCAGTATGTTCAAGCTGCTGTTGGACCAGCGTAAACCGACGATGGTGTGCACGATCTACGATCGCGCCCCGTTTCAAGACCCGACCATGGCCCAGCTCTCGTTTACGGCGCTATCCATGTTCAATGACTGTATTACTCGGGAGGTGATCTGGGCGGGATTGCCGATGATCGACCTACGGTTGGTGTGCAATGAGCACCAGGATTATTCGGAGTTATCCCCGGTGGAGCCGTCGATCCAGGGGGGGGAGAAAATTGCTCGGGCGATCGCCGCTATTCTGCTCAAGCACAACTTTGAGATGGAACAGACGGTGGTTTATCACTAGAACAAGGGAATAGAACAGGGAAA
>CALIJJ010000259.1 GCA_938017515.1 uncultured Pseudanabaenaceae cyanobacterium | reverse complement strand
TAGGGTGAGCAGTTTCTCACTCAACTCCTCCAGCCGCTTCTCCGTACGCTCGTATTCCTCCAGCGCCAGCATGTTCACCGGCTCCATCGCCTGGATGCGCTTGGCTAATAGCCGCAGCTTGTGCTGGAGTGCTTCCACGCCCTCTTCCCGGTCTTCCTCGGGGATTTCCGGCAGGGGCTCGGGCAGTTCCGCTTCCTGCTCACGCAGTTTGATGCTGAGTTCCTGCAACTGCTGGCGCTGTTCCTGCTGGGTTTCCTGGACCTTTTGCAACTGCCATTCCAACTGTTGCTTTTGGCCCTGCTGCTCGCGCAGGAGACGCTCGGCGCGATCGCGTTCCTCCTTCTCCGAACCCAGTTTCTTCTCAATCACCGCCAGCTCTTCCCGCACCTTCGCAATCAGCGTAATCAACTCATCCCGTTGCTTACTGATCGCCCCCTGCTGATTGATCTGCTCCGTTTGCTGCTGACGCAACTCCTGCTGCTTCGCCTGGTTCTGCTCCAGCCGCTCCTGGATGCGCTGAATCTGAACCTCCAGATCCCGCAACGCCTGCTCCGCTGAACGCAAGGCCAATTCTTGCTGTTGCAACGCCGTCTCGCGCTCCTGCACCAACCCCTGGCGCTGTTGCCATTCGTTGTGTAACGGAGACTTCTCTAGCTCAGCCAACTGCTGGCGCAGGGCCTGTAGTTCCTCGTCCTTACCCGGTAGGTCTCCACTGAGGGATTGCAGACGGCTGGCCGCTTCGACCTGTCCGGCCTTGTTGCGCTCGACGGTTTTGCTGAGCTGGTCGCGCTGCTGGGTCAGGCGGTTGAGTAGGGTTTGGGCCTGCTCCGACTGGAGCTGCAAGGTGCGGTGCTGGTCGCGGGTTTCGCCTAGGGTTTGGGTGCGCTCTTTGAGGCGAAGGGCCAGCTTTTGGATATTGCGATCGCTATGACCCAGAATCCGTTCAATCTCTTCCAAGCGGTTGCGCAGGTCCACCACTTCCTCAGACTCGGATGCTTCCGCTTGACCAAACCGCAGCCCCCCGGACTGCCGCCTGCGGCTACCACCGGTCATGGCACCGCTGGCTTCTAGCAGATCGCCTTCCAGCGTCACAATGCGGTAGCGACCCATGCTGCGTCGGGCGGAGGCAATGTTGTCAAAAACGACCGTATTGGAGAAGAGATATTCAAAGATGTCCTGGTATTGGCGATCGAACTCCACCAAGTTAACGGCGTGATCAACAAAGCCTTCCGGTGAGTCCCAGGCCGCAATATTGGCCTTTTTGCCGGGACGAATCTTGTTCATGGGCAGAAACGTGGCCCGTCCCCCCCGTTGACGCTTCAGCAGCTCAATCCCCGCGGCGGCGACGCCATCATCGGAAACCACAATGAAGCCGAGGCGACCGCCAATGGCGGTTTCCAGCGCAGTTTGATAGCGCTTTTCAACCTGACCCAGCTCCGCGACGATGCCGTGCACCCCAGAAATCCCCGCCTGCATAATAATGCGGCTGGCCTGGGTGCCCTGGGTTTCTTGGATGGCCTGGGTCATGCTTTCCAGCTTGTCGAGCTGGCGCTGCTTGTCCCGTTGTTCTCGCAGCAGGCGGGTTTGGGTTTCCTGCTGGAGCTTGAGTTCCTGCTCCGCGTTGGCCACGGCGGTGGCAGCTTCGCCGATTTGTTCGGCGAGGCGATCGCGTTCCTTCAGCCCCGTTTCCACTTTCTCTCGCTGGGCAACGATTTCCTGGTCCAGCTTGGCCAGGTCGCCTTCCTGTTCAGAGAGTTGGGCATGGAGCTGCTGCGATCGCTCGGTCAACTGGGCCTGTTCGGTCTTTTGCGGATCCAAGGACTGGGCAATGGCATCCATGCGCTGACGCAACTGCTGCTGCTGCTGCACCCAGGCTTGGGATTCAGAGGCGATCGCATTGGCGGCATTACGGCTCTCGTCCAGCCCTGCCTGGGCTTTATCTCGGGTGGCCTGAAGTTCTTGGATGGTCTGCCGTTGTTGCGGCAACCGAACCTGCTGGAGTTGATTCAGCTCGCGCTTGTATTCCTGCTGCTGAGTTTGGGAGGCACCGAGCTGTTCCAGCAGCCTTTGGTCTGAGTTCTTCAGCTCCGCCAGTTGGCGTTCAAACTGTCGCTGCTCCGCCTGGTGGGTGGCGAGTGAGGATTGCAGTTTTAGCAGGTCTGCTTCGCCCAGCGCTTTGACGCGCTGGTTGAGTTCTTCCAGTGTCAGGGTGCTGGCGGCGATGGTTTCACCGATGGATTTGATGCGGGCATTGAGGTCTTCCTGCTTGCGATCGCCCCCTTCAATGTCGCTCTGCAGCTTATCGGCCTTTTTCTTGCCCGCTTCCCAGATCAGGACGGCTTCCCACTTCTGCTTGGTTTGCAGCTCTTCCCGCAGGCGTTTGTATTTCTCGGCCTTAATACGGTCTTTCGCGAGACGTTGCAGCTGTTCTTCCAGCTCTCGTTCAACAATGTGGCAGCGGTCTTCCCGCTCCTTCACCTCGTCTAGTTTGCCCATGGCCTGACGAATCTTGCGATCAAACTGGGCGACCCCGGCCATCTCGTCAATGATTTCCCGCCGCTCCCGGGCATGCATGGAAATAATGCCGGTGACATCGCCTTGGAGGACGATGTTATAGCCCTCGGGATAGATGCGGAGACGCCTGAGTTGCTCGTGGAGCTGAGTGAGCGTACAGGGTTCATCGTTGATGGAATAACTGGAGGTGTAGGTGCCCTGGGGCGTCACGCGCAGACGCCGAGCGACGGTCCATTCCTCTAGGCCTGGTCTGACCTCAATGCGACGTTTGGCCTCGTCAATTTCTTCGTCCGGATCGGGGGGCAGTTCCCCTTCCGCCGTCCAGTCCTTGAGACAAAACGTTGCCGCAACCGTGGCTTCAACGGTTTGGCGGCTGCGGTTGGCGTAGCTTTGGTTGACGAGGTCCGGTAGGCGATCGGCACGCATGCCCTTAGACGACGACAGGCCCAAGGCAAACATGAGGCCATCCATAATGTTGGATTTACCGGACCCATTAGGTCCAGTCACCACAGTGAAGCCCGTCAGCAAGGGCACGTCTGCGGTGCCGCCAAAGGACTTGAAATGGGATAGTTGTACTCGCTTGATGTAAACCAAAGGAGCGGAGCCAGTCTATGTCGTATCTCTATGGAGTTGAGTGTAGAACAAATGTTGTCCCCTGCCCAGGGGCATTGGTATAAAAAAAATTACATTTTGCATCAAATTTCCTGAATCACGTACACCCCAGACCGGTGGCTTTGGAGTGGCTGAATCAATCTCAAGCCATCGCACAAGCCATTGCACAAGTCATCGTACAAGCCATGCTCATGGGACTAAGGGGTTGGGGCTGTTTCGACAGGCATCCGAATTCTTACGTTTCCGGCTTCGTCCGGCTCCAAAATGCCTCCCAGGGCTTCAATGCGCTGAATCGCAACTTCGCGAGTGGCCTCATCCTGAGCGGAGCTTAACACCATGGTCCAGGCGCTAATTTGAGCGGCGCGGCTACTGGGATTTGTCTCAAGAAAAGCGGCGGTTTGTCGCGAGGTGGCGGCGATGGATCGCCCTTCTTCATCCTGATAAACATCAGCCCAATCGGCGGCGGTCAGAAAGGATTCTTTTGCTGCGTCGGTGTCCCCGAGAAACAGAAGTTCATCGATGGCCTTATAGCGCCAGATATAGAACGCTTTCTCTGGCGTTGTTGGCGTCAGGCGTTTGAGGTTGCGGTCCATGATTTCGACGGTGCGATCGGGGCGACCGGCGAAGAGAGAGGAGCTGCCGGACAGGAAAAAGTAGCCATCGCGGAAGTAGGGGTCGCGATCGAGCACGACGTCAAAGTAATCAGGGCTGAGGGTATAGTTCGTGCGCTGACGTGCGTCGTCGTCCCCGAAGTACTGGAAAAATTTGAGTAGGGTCCAGTCGGCCAAGAGATTGCGAAAGCCTAGATCGGGAACTTGGCGGAGCAGGGCGAGCTGGCGCTTTTCCTGTTCCAGATTGTTCTGAAGCTCCGCTTGGCTGACCTCAGCGGAGGTGCGTTGCAGCGCTTTGAGGCGTGGGAGTTGGATGAGGACCAGGGTGGCAAGACAGGCGATCGCCACCATGACTAAACCAACTGGCTTTCCATCCGACGATGTGGCGGGCTGGGAGCGAGCAGCCGAGTCTTGGCCTGGGGCAGGCTGGATGGGCTCAGAGGACGCTGGAGACGATGACTCGGGGGGGCTGGTGTTGGGGTCCATCACGATTAAGTCTTAAAAATCAGGACGGTTAGAAATCAAGAGGACGGATTGCACTTGTGATCCCTGCACTTGTAATTCCTGCATTCGTAATCCCTGCACTTGTTTCTTCGCGGCCTATCCGTCCTGGGACAGGGTTTCAATCACAACTGCATCGCCACGCTTGAGGCCCAGTTCTGCGGCCCGTCCTCCCCGCAGCTCAATGACCGTATCCACCAATTTGCCCACGGGTCCGTAGGTGGGACAGGGCTCGCTGGCGCAGGGCGGGACATCTGCCGCAATCTCGACGATCTCGCCCTCGTAGAGAAACACCATGTCTAGGTCAATGACGACATCCTTCATCCAAAATCGAGCGATGCGCGGTGGATCAAACGAAAACAGCATGCCCCGGTCGTCTGGCAAGCGCTCACGGAACATCAGTCCCTTGGCCTGTTCCTCAAGGTTGCGGGTCACTTCCAAGTCAATGGTTACGCCACCGAGGTCTGTGGTGGCTCCCACGGGCAGGATTTGGGCATTGTTAAACAGGGATGTTTTGCCTGGACGCGTTGATTGCTCCGGGCGGGTCAAGGGTGGGGTGGGGTCCTTCTCGGCGTTAGCGACGGTGTCTGTGTTGGCGACGGTGTCTGCATTGGATGTTGAGCACCCCATCATCAGCAAGCCGACTACACAAAGGCCGAGCCAATGATGGAGCGTATGGACCTGACTGTGATGCACTCTCTCACCAGCAGCTTTGTTGGTAAAAGAATGGTCGGCACCAGAATGGTCAGCAACAGAATTGTTGGCAACAGAATTGTTGGCAACCGCGCTCCTGTCTCTAGCTTTCTCGCAAGACATAGCCCACTCCCCGTACGGTTTGAATCACACGTTTGCCCCCGGCTTCTTCGAGCTTGAGGCGTAGGTATCGAATATAAACCTCGATGACGTTAGATTCCCCGAGAAAGTCGTAGCCCCAAACATTTTCCAGAATTTGCTCCCGAGCTAGAACTTCCCGGGGATGCTCCATCAGGTATTTGAGCAGTTCAAATTCCTTCATGGTTAGCTCGATGGGTTGTCCGTCCCGGAAGGCCCGTCGGGTTGCAATGTCTAGGGATAGATCTTCAAATCGTAGTTGTTCGCGTGTGGGCTGCTCAGAACGCAGATAGAGGCGCACGCGGCTGATCATCTCTTCGCTGCGGTAGGGCTTCAGACAATAGTCATCGGCACCGGATTCGAGGCAGGCCACCCGGTCTTCGACGCCATCGCGAGCCATGAGGACGAGTACCGGAGCAACCAGGCCGAGCTGTCGAAGCTGCTGACAGAGTTTGAGGCCCGAATCGACCCCCAACATACGGTCGATCACCACCAGATCGGGAGGGGTGTGGTTGGCTTGGTGCAGGCCGCTTTGGAAATCCGGTGCAATGTGGGTTTTATAGCCAATGTCGCTGAGATCGAGGCTGATACTGTTGGCCAGAGCGGTTTCGGGCTCAACAATGAGGACATTATGGGTCTTGGGTGGGGCCTGGGTGGCTGTATCCATCGTGACCTCTTAGGGGAAGCGGAGGAGGTGATCGGTGGACCGATCGGTAGCAAATCAACCCTAGGGTAGTTCAACGGAGGTCGGTTTTGCGATATGAGGCAGCCCCCATCCCAATTTTTCTCGCAAAACGCGGAAAAACTCTGGCGGATTCAGACGAATAAAGCGGGCGGAGTAGGGCGATCGCTGCACCTGCACACGATGTTCGGGCAGCACTGCACAACCCGCATTGCCATCCACCACCATCACCATGGCATCTGGATTGGCAGGAAAAATTCTCACGCGCTCGGTGTCAGCGAAGACTAAGGCTCGGGACGCCAGGGAATGGGGACACATGGGCACAAGCTGCAACACGGGCACATCGGGGGTGACCACAGGGCCGCCCGCACTAAGGGAATAGGCCGTGGAGCCGGTGGGTGTCGAAATAATCACGCCGTCGGCGGCGATGTCCACGGGAGCATGGTGGCCAATTTGGATTTCGAAGTGGCACATGCTGGTGAGGGGTTCCCGATGCAGCACCATTTCGTTGAGGCAGAGCGCTTCCCAGAGAACTTTCTCGGGGGGATGTGGGGGAGGGGCTGAGGACTCGGGCGATCGCATCAACAGCCGAACCGTCAACAGCGTCCGCTGCTCCACGGAATATTGCCCGGACAGGAGGGCATCCATGGCCTGGGGGAGGGCATTGAGATAGGTCTCGGTAATGAACCCCATGTGCCCCGTATTGATGGCCAGTATTGGAATTCCGGCGGGGGCAACCAGGCGACAGGCCGAGAGAACGGTACCGTCTCCCCCGAGCACGACAACGAACTCCATCGTGCTGTCGAATCCCTCGGGGACCATGGAGTCAATCGGCCTTAGAACATCCCGATCATTCGGATGTACATGGCCCAGCATTCCCCCCTGACCGTCGATGGCAAACACCTGCCAACCAGCCTTGGTGAGGCGGGTTTCGAGCTGCTGGGCCGTGCGCCGTGCGACGGGTTTGCTGTCGTTGTAAATGATGCCGGCCTTTGGCACGCGGATCGCTTGAAATGTGAACGGTCAAAAGATGTTGCTGATTGACGGAGCAACCCGCAACACCTTCATGACTTTATCTTAGAAGCATCCAGATTTTGGATGAATTCGGACGCAAACGAGAAATCGTCAGCACGATTAGAACGGCAGCTTCTTCTGACTGTTCTTCTTGCTGTCGAAGTTCAGATCCTTCAGCCGCTTGAGAATCCGGTCGAAATATTCACCCATGTAGTCCTCTAGGGTGGTGGTGTCGTTGGGGTCCAGGCCAAAGGTTTCGTAGACCGGAGCCATGTCGGCATCCAGGGCATTACCGGTGGTGATCACGTCAGTAAAGGCGAGACGCTCAGCCAGGTTCTTGCCCCACTTGAAAAAGCCGACAAACTTGCGCATGAGGCGCACCGTTTCTGAAGGCATACGAGCAATCTTGGCGTTTTGCTCCGACAGGCGTTCGCAGAGTCGGATAATTTCGTAACCGCCCCAGGGTCGGGTGCCCACAATGGGGAAAGAACGATTTTCGGTCTCGGGTACCTTGAGGGCCTGGACCGCAAATTTGGCCACATCTTGGGTATTGACGTAGGCGATTGGGCTCGCCTCTCCGGTCACCCAAACTGTTTGGCGTTCTAGGATTGGAATGGCGTACTGACTCACAAGACCCTGCAAAAAGCCGCTGAGCCGCAGGACGGTGTAGTTCATACCGGACTCCGCCAGGAACTTCTCGGTGCAGGTCTTGATGTCCATGAGGGGGACCTGGGGATACTTTTCAGCATCCAGAATTGAGAAGAAGATGAAGCGCTCAATGCCCGCATCCGCAGCGGCTTGGATGAGTGATACTTTTCCGTCCCAATCGACCGGGCGAATGGAATCGGTGGGGCGAGCCGTGGCGGCATCGATCACCGCAGAGACGCCTTCTAGCGCGTAGGGAAGGGATTCCGGCTTGCAGAGATCAGCCTTGACCAACTCAGCACCCCATTCTCTCAAGAACGCCGCTCGCTTGGGGCTACGCACCAGGCAACGAACCTTGTATCCCTCGTCAAGAGCACGACGGACAACCTGTCTTCCTAACGTACCGGTGGCACCGACGACGAGAATAGTCATAGAGGGATGTATCGGCTTTTCGTTAACTTTTGTAAGAATTCTATCAGAAATCCCAAGGCGATGTGCCGGGGAACTTGCTGAAATCTCCTGAAACAAAGAGCAGTGCTCAATGAGAGCACTGCTCTTTGTTCTTTTCAAGGGCTTTTACTGAAGCCTGCTTCAGGGATGCGTCTACTCCTTATCTGCGCCCTGAATTTTCAGCAGCGCGGCACCCATGAAGAGACCCAGGGGGATAATAAAGAAAAAGACTGCTGCGGTGCTAAAAATCTCTCCGCCCATTGGGTATGCTCCTTATCTGAAAAAGTGAATTAATACAGCGAAACTTGGGAAATGCATCCCAGCGCAACACAATTTTACGGCAGGTTGTCCGAATCTGTTGTCTGATCCTGAATCTGTTGTCCAATCCATCTGTGCCCAATCAATCTGTGTCCAATCACTGTCTCAATTTTGTAAATTGCCATGGATGCTGCGATCGCGCCTCTGACCTCCCCCCTGGTTTCTGTGGATTGGCTCCAACAGACCCAGGAGCACCATCCCGCCGGTGTCGTGGTGGTGGACTGCCGGTTTGCCCTGGCTGACCCAGCGCTGGGGCGATCGCAATATGCCCAGGCCCATATTCCCGGTGCCCACTACCTCCATCTCAACGACGACCTTTCCGGCCCAGTACTGACTGGGGGCAAGCGGGGACGCCATCCCCTGCCCGAAGCTGAAGTGTTTCAGGCCAAGCTGCGGGCTCTCGGGATTGGCCCGGAGACGAGGGTGGTGGCCTACGACGATTCGCGGTTTGCCTTTGCTGCGAGGTTCTGGTGGCTGTTGCGATCGCTGGGGCACTGTTCCGTGGCTGTGTTGGATGGGGGCTGGGCTGCCTGGGTGGCAGCGGGGTTGCCGACGTCATCGGTGTTGCCCGAGCTGGTTCATCTCCCGGTTCATCCTGCCCTGCTTCCGACAGACGCTGCTGTCCCTGGTTTTGCCCACTGGGTGACGATTGAACAAGTGAAAAATCGGGATTCCGCCGTCATGCTGGTCGATTCGCGATCGCCTGAGCGCTATCGCGGCGAAGTCGAGCCGATTGACCCCATTGCCGGTCACATTCCGGGAGCTGTGAATGCCTTTTGGCAGGGCGTGACCAATGATCAGGGATTTGCCTTGAATCGCGAGGCTCAGCGCGATCGCTGGCGGCAGGTGGACCCAGCTCTAGGCAGCGCCGACAGGCCGATGATGGTTTACTGCGGTTCTGGAGTGACGGCCTGTGTGAATCTGCTGTCACTGGAGCTAGCGGGCATGGCTTCAGCTCAGCTCTATGCAGGGAGTTGGAGCGATTGGTGTGCCTACGAAGTAACCGATCGACAAAAATGAAACGTGAAGTAGCGAAATGTTTTGTTATTTGACTCTCATAAAACATTGCCCCGAGGAGCCCCAGTCATGAGGGGGGGGAGAATGGATGGGGATGACGGTATTGCTGGCGTGGTGTTCTTTCTACTGGTAACAATCTGAGAACTGATTCGAGAGATACTGTGCTCCGACATGTACCTCAACGATTTGCTTATCTGGAGGAGAGTTGGTGAGTGGTGCGTTACCGGTTTTTTGCCCGCTCGCACGTTAGGTTGAAACCGATGGAACTCACACACTCCTCTGCCCCGCACTCCACCCGTGCGGGGCTTTTGTTCTATCGATTTTGTTCTATCGCGTTGGTCTGTTGCTTTGGTCCATCGCTTTGGTCCGAATCATTGCTAATCGTGCTCATCGGTACACCCTTTCCCCTTTCTCCTAGATTTTAAAGCGATGATGATAGCGATGATGCTTCGAAAAAGGGTGGGTCATGGCAAGATTTATTGGCTGTGCTGGATTTGTTGTAGCAGCAAGTCTGTGCCTTGGCAGTTGCCGTGCCCCTTTGGCGTCAGATTTATCTCCATCTGACTCATCCCAAACCCCAGCCTCCCCAGAAAATGCCACACAACAGAATGCCATACAACAGGGAAAGACGGTAACCATTCTTGGCACGCTTACCGGGGTCGGAGCAGAAAAGCTGCAACAATCCATGGTTCCGTTTACTGAAGCCACGGGCATTGAAGTCATCTATGAAGGTACTGATGCCTTTGCAACTCTTGTTGCAGTGCGCGTTGACTCTGGTGATGCGCCTGATTTGGCTTTGTTTCCCCAGCCAGGACTACTGCTCGACTTTGCTGAAACGGGGCAAATGGTACCGCTGACCACCACGCTGTCTCGAGAGGCGCTGGCCAAAGCCTACGATGATTACCTGTTGGACTTAGTGGCGGTTGAGCAAGACATCTATGGATTGTGGATGCGGGCCGATGTGAAGAGTCTGGTGTGGTATAACCCTAAAGCCTTTGCAGCCCAGGGGTATACGATTCCGAAAACCTGGGATGAACTCCAAATGCTCACAGAACGGATCTCAGCAGAGGGAAACGTACCCTGGTGTATTGGCCTGGAGAGCGGCAGTGCCACGGGCTGGGTGGGTACAGATTGGATTGAAGATATTCTGCTGCGTAAGTTCGGGCCAGAGGTCTATGATCAGTGGGTCAACCACCAGATTCCCTTTACGGACCCGCGCGTTGAAGCGGTCTTTGACACCTTTGGAACGATTGCACGCAATCCCGATTATGCTTTGGGCGGTCCCACAGGAGTCATTGGCACGCCCTTTGGTGATTCTCCTAAGCCGTTATTTGAGCCGTCCCCTGGGTGCTATTTACATCGCCAGGCCAGTTTTATTGGGGAATTTTTACCGGAGGGGTTAGAGCTCGGTGTGGATGTCGGTGTTTTTTCCCTGCCTCCCATGGACCCCAGCCAAGGGTCGGCTGTTATTTTGGGGGGAATTGCGTTTGGTGCCTTCAATGACACCCCTGAAGTACGAGCTTTTGTGAACTATTTAGCCACCCCTGAACCTCACCGGATTTGGGCCGGACTGGGGAGCTATATCTCGCCTCACCAGCAGGTTGAGTTGACGGCTTACCCCGATGCGTTGACGCGCCAACAGGCAGAGATTTTGCGCAATGCTGAGGTGTTGCGGTTTGATGGCTCAGATCAAATGCCTGGCGCTGTGGGGGCAGGCACGTTTTGGTCGGGCATTGTGGACTATGTTGCGGGCCAGGATGCCGATCAGGTTTTGGCGGAGATTGAGGCGAGTTGGCCAGAGAACGATTAGCATTCACCATGGCTACCATAAAGAATAATTATTCTCAATAACTGAGTTGTTATTGCAATTGCCGATGGATTTAAGACTTCTTGAGAATTTGTCTTGACTAGATAGGACAAGTGTCCAATAATTCATGTCAGAGCTATTGAGATAAACATGCAATAAAGACTGGGGCGATTGGCATGACACTGCTGGAACCTTTGGATAGCTAAGGTTCTGGAAAGTCCTTGCGCCCGTTGGATTGAGTCTGTTTGTGCATTTGATGATTTTTGTTCTCATTTGATAAATCCATGAAAATTTCCCGTCGTAATTTTGTGGCTGTAAGTGCTGCCACAGCTGCCTTTGGTGCTACACAACTGATTCGCCCTGATCGGGGATCTGCCCAGACTAAGGTTCTCAACCTCTATTCGTCTCGGCATTACAATACTGACAATGCTTTGTATGAAGGATTTACAAGGCAGACGGGAATCAAGGTCAATTTGCTGGAAGGCAAAGCCGACCAATTAATGGAACGTATCAAGAATGAGGGCTCTAATAGTCCTGCTGACGTTTTGCTGACGGTGGATGCTGGGCGCTTGTGGCGAGCTGAGAAGATGGGCTTGTTGGCTCCTTCTTCTTCCGCAGTGCTCAACCAGCGTATTGCGAGTAATTTGCGTCATCCTCAGGGTAAGTGGTATGGCTTTTCGAAGCGAGCAAGGGTGATTGTGTATAGTCGCGATCGCGTCAATCCCTCCCAGCTCTCCACCTACGAAGACCTTGTTAGCTCCAAGTGGAAAGGCAAGATCCTCGTGCGCACCTCCACCAATATTTATAATCAGTCGCTAATCGGCGCCATGATTGAGAAAAATGGTGCCCGTGCAACGGAGCAATGGTGTCGCGGTTTGGTCGGCAACTTTGCACGCTCGCCCGAGGGCAATGACACGGCTCAAATCAAGGGGGTTGCGGCTGGTGTCGGTGATTTGGCGATTTGCAACAGCTACTACTTCATGCGTTTGGTGAAGTCGAAAGATCCGAAGGACCAGGCGATCGTCAAGAAAATCGGTATTTTCTTCCCCAACCAAAAGACCTGGGGCACCCACGTGAACATCAGCGGAGGGGGTGTGGTTTCGACCTCTCGGAATAAAGCCGCTGCGGTCAAGTTTTTGGAATATCTCAGCAGCCTCAGCGCACAGCGCTTCTTTGCCGAGGGCAACAACGAATATCCCACGGTGAGGGGAGTTGCTCTGGATCCAGTGCTGAAGCGCTACGGCAGATTCAAGGAAGCCTCTCTCAATGTTGACAGCTATGGACGTAACAGTTCTGAGGCTGTGAAAGTGGCGGATCGAGCCGGTTGGAAATAGACGCCTGTCTAGCTTGCTGCAAGACGTGAAGGAGAGAGTCATCACTCTCTCCTTCTGACCCCTCGTTTCGTTCCGTTCCGTTATTCCCCCGATTCAGGCAAGGTTGCACCGTCTGTCTGGGCCGTGCTCAAGTCGGTTGCGGTAACATCTGCATCGGTGAGATTGGCATTACTTAGATTGGTTTGCTCGAACATGGCTCCTGCTAGGTAGGCACCCGTGAGCGTTGCCCCAGTGAGATTGGCCTCGGTCAAGTTGGCATCAGCCAGCGTCACATTGGCCATGGAGGCACTGCTGAGATTAGCCCCGCTCAGATCAACGCTGTCGAGCATGGCTCCCTCTAGGTTTGCGCCCTGGAGATTTGCACCCTGGAGGTTGCTGCGGTTGAGGCGAACGCCTGAAAGATCAGCGTCGGCGAGGTTGATATTGGACAGATCGCAATCCAAACATTCACGCTGTTGCATGAGTTGAAGTACCAAGTCTTGGTTGTCTGGGCTGGTTGGTGGGCGACTACAGGCTCCGAGGATGAATGCGAGGGCAATGCTGAGGAAAGCACTGGGTGCGATCGCTATTGACAGCCCTAAGGGTCGGGGAGCGTTGCATGGGCGATGGGATAGGGGATTTAGGAGCATCAATGCCTCCTTGTCTTATTGACAATGACTATGGATATGCTTGAGCGATCGATTTCTTTCCTGTACCATCATGGGGAAGCATTCTCGATTTAGTCAAACGTCTCATATCGTCTGTGTTCATTGCACGTTCTTCCCATCACAAGCTTGTAAGCACAGAATTCTCACTCAAGGGAAATAAAAGCTTGTCTTGACTATTTAGGATATTTTCTTAAGTTTCTTGAGGCTATTTTTGGGATCTTCTCTCATTTGTTGATCCCATGAATCTGCTACATCTCGATCTCTTCAGACTCAAATTTGGTGAAAGGAGCGAATAACAAAATGGCAAAGCGATTGAAGGCTGTTGAACTTTTCCTGGCGGTTGGTCTAGCGACAACCGTTGCAGCTTGTAGCCCTGCTGAAACCGATGGGGGTGAAGGTGGTGAAAGTGCCTCAACAGAATCGGTTGAAGAAGGCGGCGAGGGCGGTGAAGGTGGCGAGGGTGGCGAAGGCGGTGAAGGTGGTGAGGGCTCTGATTACAGTGCTGGTGAGCAAGCCAATGCTAATTTCCAGGACAAGTTGAGCGGTTCAGAACTACTGACGGCCCTACAGGATGGCGGTCATGTCATCTACTTCCGCCATGCTCAAACGGAGCGGGATTACGCTGACCAAGCCGATCCCAACATGAGTCTGGATGACTGCGAGAGCCAGCGCAAGCTCAACGATGTGGGTATTCAGCAGGCGAAGGACATCGGTGCTGCATTCACCGACAAGTCCATTCCGGTCGAGGATGTCGTGGCCAGTCAATATTGCCGTGCTTGGCAAACCGCAGACCTCGCCTTTGGTAAGCACGAGCAGAATCCAAAGCTCAACTTCCTTCCCTTTGAGGACTACACCGATGCTCAGGTGGAGGAGATGAAGACCAATGTGACGCCGTTGCTCACAGCAACGCCACCGGCGGGCCAAAACACCATCATTGTTGGCCATGATGACATTTTTGAAGCGGCTACCGGTATTTACCCCGATCCCCAAGGCATGGCCTACGTTCTGACCCCCGATGGAAGCGGTGGATTTACGCTCCAGGCGAACCTACTGCCGAGCGAATGGGCTGAATTGTAATGCGGTTCGATATAAACCATACAACTGTTGCTATGAACATGACTCAGACTCCGTGCAAAATTGCGATCGCCCTGATCGCGACCCTTTCCCTGACCCTCGGGGGGCAAGTGAAAGCCATTGCTGATTCCGTGACATCCGTTCAAGATGCTCTCAAATTGAGAGGCCAAGACTTGAAGGGACAGGCTGAGACCGCCACTGGAACTGCCGCTGAGACCGCCATTGCCCTCAACAGTCGCGCTCTGAAACCTTACGTTGAGGGATATGCCGAACTGGTCTATCGCAACTATAAGGATTCGAATCAGCAGGCAGCCCAGATGGGAGCGGCGATCGCCAAGTTCCTCGCCCAGCCCAACGCAGAAACCCACCGTGCCGCCCAGAATGCCTGGGTCCAGGCGCGTCAAAGCTATCTTCAAACCGAAGCCTTCCGATTTTACGAAGGCCCCATCGATTTCATTGATGCTGCAACCGGTGAAGAAGGCCCCGAAGGTCGCATCAATGCTTGGCCAATGAATGAGGCCTTCATTGATTACGTCAAGGGAAATCCCAACAGTGGGATCATCAACAACAAAGAGATGGAGATTTCGATCAAAAATATCCTGGAGAACGACCAGGTCTCCGACGAAGCCAATGTCACCACGGGCTGGCATGCGATCGAATTTCTGTTGTGGGGCCAAGACTTTAATGACCAAGGTCCGGGACAGCGCAGCTTCACTGATTTTGTTGCCAATCAAGACAGCAACAACCGCCGCCGTGCCTATCTTCAGCTTGTTACCAACCAGCTTTTGGACGATTTGAGCTTCCTAGAGCAGGAATGGATGCCCAATGCTAATAACTTCCGAACGGAGTTTGTTCAGCAAGATCCCAAGGAATCCATCAGCAAAATTCTGACTTCTTTGGCGACCCTGAGTGCCTTTGAGATGTCGTCTGAGCGCATTGCTGTGGCCCTCGACAGCGGTAACCAAGAAGATGAGCATTCTTGCTTTAGTGATACAACCCACCAGGACTTTGTCTTTAATGCCCAGGGCATTGAGAATGTCTATCTGGGCAACTATGGCGATTATGATGGCCCCGGCTTTGATGAGTTGATTGCCCAGCTCGATCCCAAGACGAATCAATCTGTGGTGGCGGCGTTGGGGGAGACCCGTGAGGCGATCGCCAGTATCAATGCTCCCTTTGACCAGGTCTTGGCTTCAACGCCCGGCAGTGATGCCCGAGCAGAGGTCGAAGTTGCCATTACAGCCCTTGAGAACCAGGCCGAAGCCTTTCAAAAGCTGGGTGCTATCTTGGGGATTGACGTTGAGATTTTGGCGGAATGAGTCGTAATCGGTTTTGGCTCGCGATCGTCGGCCTGCTCGTTGCGGTGTTTGTGGCTATTTCTCCGAACCGAGTGATGGCCATGGACGCAGCGTTGGATCGTGGCGGGAATGCCGCCGAAATTCAGCGCAACCACACGGCGTTGTCCGGCGGTGAGCTGGCGACGGTGGAGAAGATCACCCAAACTGCCTTTGCCCAGCCGCTGAAAAACCTCGATCGCAAACGGCGGCGAGTCTTTGCCTTTGGCGATCACCTGTTCAATACCCAGTGGGTCCAGGCCCCTAGCTCCACCGCCAAGCTAGATGGCTTGGGTCCTCTGTTTAATCGCAGCTCCTGTGCGGGCTGCCACATTCGCGATGGTCGGGGACGTCCGCCCCTGCCCCACGAGACCCGGATGCTCTCTAAATTAATTCGGCTCAGCATCCGCGGACAAAGTAAGGAAGGCGGACCTCTTCCCCATCCCGTTTATGGGGGCCAGTTGCAAGAGCAAGGCATTCTGGGCGTTGAGGCGGAAGGGAAAACGGAAATTGCTTGGGCTGAGGAACCGGGGCAATTTGCGGATGGTCAATCCTTCAGTCTACGTCGCCCCAGCTACCAATTCACTCAGCTTGCCTACGGTCCCTTGGGTGAAGAAACGCTGTTTTCACCCCGTGTTGCGCCAGCAGTTTTCGGCCTGGGATTGCTAGACAATATTCCAGAGGACAATGTCCTTCAACAGGCCGACCCTGAGGATCAAGATGGAGACGGGATCTCGGGGCGTCCCAATTGGGTCTGGGATGTAGAAAAGCAACGGAAGCAGCTTGGGCGTTTTGGTTGGAAAGCCAATGAGCCTAATCTGAAGCAGCAGATCGCAGGAGCATTTAATGGTGATATTGGCATTACAACCAGTTTATTGAGCTCATCGAGCTGCAATCAAGCGCAGTTGGCATGCCAAACGGAAGCAAAGCACGGCGACCAGCCGGAGGTGGGTGATGTCTTTTTAGAGAAGATCACAACCTATGTCAGTTTGCTCGCTGTTCCGGCTCGGCGCAATCTAGATGGCAAGCCAGAGCAACGGGGAGAGCAACTGTTTTATCAGGCTCAATGTGTGTCCTGTCATTTGCCGAGGCAACTCACTGGCAATGCGTCTCCCCATGCCGAGTTCAACAACCAAGTTATCCACCCCTACACGGACATGCTGCTACATGACATGGGGGCAGACCTGGCCGACAATCGCCCTGACTTTGAGGCGAATGGTCAGGAATGGCAAACGCCTCCCCTCTGGGGCATTGGCTTAGTCGAGAATGTGAACAAGCACACGTTTTTCCTCCATGATGGTCGCGCTCGCAATTTAGCAGAGGCGGTTCTTTGGCATGGTGGGGAGGCGGAGCAGTCGAAGGAGCAGTTTATGGCCATGAAGGAGGGCGATCGCGAGGCCTTGCTCAAGTTCTTGAATTCGCTCTAAACCCTCCCCAGGCAGCCTGGAACTGAAATGAACCCCTTAAAGCCGCGATGCCCTCTATTTGCGAACGCATCGCGGTTTTGCATTCCATTGCAGAAGCAAGACGCTACGACAAAGCAGCCAGACAGTTGCGGTTGGCATAGCCTTGGGTCAGCACTTGATCCATCGTGACCCCATGCTGCCACTGCTCCAACATCATCTGAGCCTGACAGAACGGTTGAGCAATCAACCGCCAAAGGGGAAGTAACAATGCTCGCTCCTCTTCTTCCAACTGACATTCCGCGGCCTTGAGCAATCTGATCGCCTGCTCCCGCAAAGCTCTCTCTCCAAAGCCAAACCGGGCTGAATGCTGATGGGCCGACGCATCGGGGGTCAGCGCCAGACCCGGTAGCGAATCATCCAACACCAGACCTTTGATCAACGCCAGCAGCCCCCCATAAATTGCAAAATCACCGCAGCTATCGCAGGCTTTGAACTCAATTCGTCCCACTTCTGCGGCCAGTCGAGCAGGTTTTGTCAGCGACGGTACGCTATCAATTAAGTCCTGGCGATCGCCCACAAACACCATCGCTGCTGGTCTTGCTCCGGTGCGCATGGCAGTCCGCACCGACAGTCCATCCCACAACTGTTTGCCATAGAAGGGTGAACTGAAACTAAAGGGCACGATCGCCGGACTGTAGTAGGTCAGCTTTTGCCCTGCCTGGATCAGCTCTGCTGTTGACATGCCTGCCACTGAGAAATTGAGATCCGGCCCGTAGGTCAACATGGGGATATGTGCCGTGCGTTTTTCTGCCGAACTGTCCCGCCGTTGGATTTCATAGCCATTTAGTGGCGGTTGCGGCACAAACTCAGTGTGATTGGGATTGAAACTGATTAGAGCGGGGTGCAGACCGTTGCGTTGGGCCTCATGGTGCAGTTGGTCGAAACTGCTTTGAAGTTCTGCGATCGCCCCCGTGATTGTGGGATGGATCGTCGTGCGAATCTCAATCCCCTTAGGCGCACACCCCAACAACACTCCGGTTTCAGAAAAGCGCTCATACCCTTCGATATACCAACGCTTCCGTTTAATTCCCGCATCACCAAGGCGTAGCTGTGGATAATCCGAGTCGTATTCCGGCAGCGCCGCCACGATGGCATCAAACCGTTCAAAATCGCTGTTCGAGAAATCGGCGAACTGACCCGCATCGTCAATGAAGGCGACTTCGTGTTCGACACCAAATTGATAATTCATAGCAATAACACCCTGTATTAAGACTAATCATCTAACAGAGAATTTCAAAAATCAACCAAGTGTCAGAATGGGCACATCATCGCCGCAATAATTTATACATTAGCGATATTAGCAACTATCTCTGTCTAAAATGCCCATGATTTCACGATTTTCTGCTCATGCAGAACATGCTTCTATAGGAGAGATAGGGGACAGGAGAAGTCATTTCTGAATCAATGTCGGGAAAACGACATTGCTATTCATCTAAGAAAAATTATCATTAGTGTATTCAGGCAGTATTGGAAGAGGATGGACGAGGTAATGCAGCAGCCAACGGTCGGTTTGACAGCACAGCCAGTAATAGAGTCGCCAATAACGGAGTCAAAGGTCAAAGCGCGATCGCAGCAGCATCCGCAGTCTTCTCCCGCAGTCTCCTCCGTGAGGACTGCCGCAGCTCAACTCGAAAAAACAGCGACGAAGCTCATCGGTACTGCGGTGCCGGCAGATTTATTTGTCCTGCTCGAAACACCACTGCCCTGGGGCAAGCCTGCACTCTTGTCTGAGGGGGTGCCCGAAATTGTGCGACAAGCACTGAAACCTCACCTCGGGAAATATCCTGGGTTGCGCGTGCATCTCATTGCGAATGAAGAAACCGCCCAACAGCAGGCGCGACGTTTAATCATCTGCCAGCGACAGCTTGATTCGCCTCAACGATACTCCACTTGGGAGATGAGAACGACATCACCAGAACAGATGGCAATGGCACTCTCGGACCTGCTGTCTCAGCCGCCTGGGGAGCCGTTGCGTCAGTCTTCTGATGAGCAGAGCGTTGGGCAGGCCGCGAGCAATGTTTTCAGCAACCGAGATGACAACCGCCATCTTCTGGTTTGTACCCACGGCAGCCACAACGAGTGCTGTGGCATTCAGGGATATCCCTTGTATCAAGATGCGATCGCCCTCATGCGATCGCTCACTCTCAACCAAACTCACATTTGGCAAGTCAGCCACATCGGCGGTCATCGCTATGCCCCCACGCTGATCGATCTACCGCAAGGTCGCTACTACGGTGAGCTAAACAGGAACGTGCTCAAAATCCTGCTGCAACAGCAGGGGGAGCTAGACGAGCTGATGGAATGTTATCGGGGTTGGAGCCTGCTACCAAAAGCGTTGCAGGTGCAAGAACAAAAAATACTAAGCAATGAAGGCTGGTCTTGGTTTCTGGAAGGGAGCTGGCAACAAGTCAAGCAGATGGAGCAACGTCTTGCGAACGACGCAATGAAACCGGTGTCACCAAGGAGAGATTGAGGCAGGCTAGCAGGACTCTTTCGGCGGTGAAGTCTTGACTTTTCTTGAGAATTATTCTAAATTATGGCCATTAGGCTTAACCATGCTTTTGCGTCAATAAGCCGGTCTAATCGCTTGTTTACTAGCATTTGAGTGGGGATAGAGGTGATTTTCCTTTGTCCCTCTTTTGTTTGATTCCAATTTTTGTTGATAAGCTTTCCCTTTAATCTTCAAGGCAGAGCCTTGTTCATCATGCATTCTTTGTCTGGCGAAGATTCGCCAACCCTCCGT